>CAZISZ010000054.1:0-9336 GCA_964542035.1 uncultured Ruminococcus sp.
CTGATCAGAGTCTGTCATGGGGTCGGAGCAAAAAGCTCCGACCCCATATCTTTATACCGATATCGGAGGTCGAACATGATATTTGTATCAGGTGCGGGTCTGCCGCACATATATACAGATGCGGCAGAGAGAATGGGATGCGAGGTAATCGCACTGCCTCCCTGCCCTACCTTACCTGCGCCGCTGACTTCGCATGCCGATCTTTTAATCTGTCCCATGGGTGACCAGCTGTATACATTTCGCGATTATTACAACATTGCGTCAAACCGACTTGACCGTTTGGCGGATGTAAGCGGACTTGAGTTAAGCTTTTTGGAAACCTCTCTCGGAAATATATACCCCAAAGATGTACCTATGTGTGTAAGACTTGCGGGCAAACATGTTATAATCAACCCCGCCACAGCACCGGAGCTTTGTCGTATTGCGGAAAAGTTGGGGTTTAAACCAATCCGCACACGACAAGGATACGCCGCGTGCTCAACGGCGGCAATAGGCGATAAAGCGGTAATAACCGCCGATGGCGGTATTAAGAAAGCCTCCGCAGAGGCAGGTCTTGATGTATTGAGCATAATGCCCGGAGAGATCGATCTGCCGGGGTTTGATTACGGATTTATCGGCGGTGCATGCGGCATTTGCCGCGAGCGCGGCGAAGTGTGGTTTGCGGGCGACCCGCTGACCCACCCGGACGGTGAGCGGATAGCTGATTTTATAAAACATCACGGCTACCGTCCCATAGCCCTCGCAAACGGCAGATTATTCGATTGCGGCGGTATGTTCTTTTTTTAATCATAATAATCACACCTCCCTGCGAAGTACAATCATGCAGGGAGGTGTGGTCGTTGAACCGCAAATTAATTACTATTACAACTTAATAAATATTAAAGTCCGCCCAACCCACTAACGGTTTGAGCTTTTGATACTCCGGCAGCACTGTTTTTTTGCGTCTATATGTAATGCTTTGGGTTCGCCATTCCCACAATTTTACGTGTTCGGGCACAAAAAGATATTTTCTGCCGTCTTTGCAATATGGCAAACCAAGATTTATAAATCCACCGATTATTTTTCGCCTACTTACATTGTATCGTTTTTTCAAATCATCAATTGTCCAAAGTTCTTTATCGTTGATACGAGGTGAAGGAATACAGTGCGTCATTTTTGAAACATCAAACCTTGTGGCAATATTGGCATACTGTTTGTATGTATCAAAAGGGCATCCCAGTAATTGCAGTATTTTCAGTTCATCCCTTGCATCATACAAAGCATTATGCGTTTCTTGATATTCATCGTTTCCGGTCAATCTTCGCAGTATATTTTCCACTTTATAGTTTGTCTTTAGTCTCCCGGTACTACAGCATTCGTCAGTTTCCAAAATAGTTTTATTATATTGTCTATATGCGGCAATTTTCATGATATCATACCAATAATAAAGCCCCAACTCCGGTAAAAAACTTTGATCAAACGCCGCATTATATGCCATTAAAGATTTAACTTCGTATTTATTAAGCAATTGCAACAAGTCGGAAATTGCCTCACTTCCGGTGCACCGTTGAGTTAATCTATATTCATCGCAAACCAACGAATCATAATACATTGAAGGTTTATAGCATTGCGGCTCAATGATATAATATTTTGACTCAACCTCACGGAATGTATCGGACTCAGCAATAACAACCCCAATGGCTATCGGTTGCTTTATAGTATTTGTCTCAATATCAATAACAGCAAAATATTTTTCTTCTCCATCACTTTCAGGTGCATTCACAAGTTTTTCAATTTGACGTTTCGTTATGGTTTTTATTACAGATTTCAAAAAGAGCTCCCTGTCAGGAACACGTATTTCAAACATTGTATTGTTGCGGGTATTCCACAGGACACCGCTTTTAAGCCCCAATGCCACCACATAACATGCACATTGTAAAAAATGTTTGTGCGACAATTCCGAAACATATTTCAATTCGTATACAATATCATTTTTCACAACATCAGCACCGCCAAAAGCGGGAATCAATTTATATTCATTATCAAAAAAGGGCAATTCACACCCCACCTGCACGTTCTCATCGCGAGAAAAAACTTGGCTAAGCCTTGAGTGCAATAGTATTTTGTCATCCTCCGCCACAAACGGCTTATTCACTTGCAAAAAATATCGTTCTTGCTTAGTCTCCAACGCAGATAGCAATAAAATTTTCTCATCAAAAGATAAACGATCAATATCATAACCGGTTCGAATTTTCGATATCATTCGCTCATATTCCGTGCGGTGAATTTTAATCATAAATTTTATACTATCGTCAATACTGTATTTACTAAAAAAAGTTGCTTCTTGATAAATGCCTATGCAAGGGGAAAGATCAATCAGTTCATCTTTGTTTTTTATACGTATTTCGCCATTATCATCTTCCAAGTTGCACTGTGCGATCTTCAGCAGCGAAAAACAATAATCAACATCCGCCGTATATACAAAATCAAACATTTCCGAGATAAAAAAAGGTTTAAATTCTTGTTTAAAAGCACTGAAATCGGAAATAGTTTCTTCCTCAAGCATCTTTTCATCTGGCTTTTTCACAAATATAATATGCTGTTTACCGCGGCTGGCGGCAACACAAAAAATATTACGCAATATCTCATATTTCTGATTAGGGAATTCGGAACGCACTTTCCAATACCCATAAGTATAATCGAACACAACACATATGGGGCGCTCCATCCCTTTGCTCATATCATAAGTTGTGAAAATCGCCGATGTTTTCTTGGGATAGTTGTAAAACACATCCCTATCTCTAATACTGGCATATACTGTTTTCTTATTGAATTTATCCGGATAGTTGCTTTCCAACTCATTAAGAACCTCAGACATCTTTCCGGTACGATGCCCCAAACAAAGTATATTTTCCGTCGGTTGTTGAGAAAGATATACCGTCACTTGTTCAGGAGTCATATATTCAACATTGCAATTATCGTTCACCCCAACAATTTTCTTTTTCCATATACGACCGAGTTTTGATGCTACTTCCGCAGAAAGTCTGAAGCATTTTGTGAATTCCAACTTGATATAATTATCAAGGAAACCATCAATAAACGTTGGAATGTCCAGTATGGTATAATCATATATTTTCTGCTCCATATCTCCAACCGCAATTATCTGAAGTTGCTGACATGTTTCTTTTATATACTGCAACATTGATGCAATATCCGAATCAATATCTTGATACTCATCCAATATTAAAACATCATACGCATCAATTCGGGGGTGTATCGTGTTAAAAGCGGTAATTAGTTCTTCCTGCCCCACTTTGACTTCCATTTTTCGCAATGCTTGATAAGCAAATCCATGATAGTTTGTCACATACACATTGGCATTTTTTATCTTTGATTGGGCATCGATTTTCAACAACTTGTTGTAGGTAAGATACAGTATTTGAAGATTTTGCGGCAACTCATTGCAAAGCGTTTGTATGGCAGTGGTTTTACCGCTACCAATACATGCATCCACCAATATGTTACAGCCATCCACAGCCTTTTTAATAAAATTCTCTTGCTCATCCGACAGCACTATATTTTCTTCATTCATTTTCATGCTCAGACAATCTCCATATTATGTATCATTGCCTGGTACTTTACGAGACAATGCCACGTAACATTGTCTCGCATACATACCCAATAAAAATTTATTTGCACAGTATATTGAACTACAATTCTGTTTTTTCAGATTTCAACCTGTTCCTCGGCTGTGACGATGCCGTTATTATCGACAAATCTGACGGTTGCGGTATTTCCCTCAAGTGTTATCGCACCGCAAACAAAGAACTCGCGATCATCATTCGAAAGGCGTGACGACGCCACTATCGGGCAAGGCTGGCAGAATGCGTCGCGTTCACCGCCGGGATAGCTTACATAACAGCGGTGAACGTGTCCGCAAAGCATAAGTTGCGGATGTATGTTATCAGCCAGCACACGTCCCCAGTGAGCAAAGGTATCCTCTTCGATATTAAACGGTTCCTCGCGGCGTTCTGTAAACGGATTGTGCGAAATGACCAGACGGTATTTCACCGATGGATCGCAATATTCGGCTTGATCGGCTGCGACCGCCTCAAGCCAACGACTCTCGCGGCGGCGAAAATCCTCACAGCAAATGGTGTGACCGTACTCCACATGGTCGTCAGGCTTATCCTCGGCGCAATCGAGCACAACTCCCCAGACCGGTCCCAAACGGAATGTAAAATAAGATACACCGTTATCGGTGGGAGTGTGGTCGGCAATATTTTCAGCATATATGCCGCGTGTATCGTGATTACCGCGTGCAAAAACTACCGGAACACGCCCGCCCGTGATCTCGGCTGCTATACGGTGGATAGCCTTAAAATAAGCAAGATCGCCGCTGTGGTTGGGTATATCGCCGTTAAGTACCAATATATCAAGTTTTTCACCCACACGCTCAAAATATCTGCCGGCGTTTACGGGACCTCCGACGCGGTTGTGCGCATCGGCAATGTTGATTATGTTTACGCGTTTTTTGTTTGCGTCAACGGGGCAAAATTCCGAGTTATACTCCTCAATATCACCCACCACCGAGCGATACGGCTTGCGCTCGATCATTTTTCGCCATCGCACCGTATAACCGCGTGCGCTGTTGAGCGCCTCCATTGGCACCGTCATTTTATGCGTAAGACTTGCAGAACGCAAAATACCGTTTGAATCGTCATAGTACTCTTCATTTCCGACTCCCACCCACATAAGGCAGGGTTCGTTTACCGGAACTATTATTTCGTAATTGTCACCCACCGCGTAAACCGTGGGAAGCGTGTAGAATATCTCTGGTCTCTCCATTTTATTATAAATCTCCGATCCGACTGTACGCCATTTTATTGATATCAGTGTATTGCGCATGCCCCAAAATGACAACCAAAATCCGCATCTGCCGCAGGGCACCGGAATTTGCTTTTTCTTGATTTTGGCGTTACCCGCATGGCGCGGCTTTCATGCCGCGCCATGTATTTTTTTCAATTCTTCTGTCGCGCCTCCCATTCCAGACGGTTGCGCCGCACGTCCTCGGGATTGAGCGTTCGCTCGGGGTATGACGAGCAAGGCAGAACCTGATCGCCCGCTACGGCGGCATTGGTACATGCATTATCGTGCCGCCATGCGTCCCGATCTTTCTTATTCCGCAGATTCGGAATTTTTATCGGCTGATTTCCGTTCAATATGGAACGAAAAGCGAGGATACCGCATATACCCATATCCACTGCTTGATACACATCAATCGCCCACTTTCCGTCTTCATGCCCCAGTATCTTCTCAATGAAGAAATGCGTCGGATAGAAATCGCTTCCACCGTGTGACGCCACGCCGCTGTTACGTGCCAACTCCGCAGACACAAACTTTTCGGGTACTATGTACCGATTTCCACCCTTGGCCAATTCACCGGGCGTTTCTTCATACAAACGAACGCGCTCGCCACCATCGTGAACGCAAGTTCCGAGATACCCCTTTGTGCCAAAGACATGGTAAGATGTGTTTGCAGGTTCACGTTTGAGAGGACCGTGAACAGACTTCACAATGGCACCGTTGTCCAACGTGACAATTTCAATGCCACCTGCGTGACCTCCCGCGTGACCGAGATGATAGAATTCCTCAATCGGCGGATTTTCAAACCCCACAACCTGTACCGGTCTGTGACCCGTTATGGTCATGATCGGACCCAAAGAGTGTGTGCAGTAGAAAGTCGGAAATAGATGGTTGCGCCAATGGGCAGGGTCACCATAGGTGATATCCACCCAACTGCCCGCGCAGTTGTGAATATAATCGCACTCGGCATAACTCACATCTCCGATCTTCCCCTCTTTATATAAACGCCACATCTCGAAAGTCAGATCCATATAGCAGTAGTTCTCGGCATAGGCATATACCAGCCCCGTCTCTTCCACCGTCTCGATCAGTTCAACCGCCTGTGCCATAGTTTCACTTGGCAAGACTTCCGATAGAACATGCTTGCCCGCCTTTAAACAACGAATCGCAAACGTGGCATGCTCGGTCGCATAATTTGCCAACACTACGGCATCCATATCATATTGCAAAAAATCATCGAAAGACTCAAAGCACTCGATGTGTAATCCTACTTCATCCGCTTTCTGCTTGGCTTTTTCCAAAATGGGCGTGTATTTATCACAAACAGCGACCAATTCTGCCTCGGGATGATGCAAGAGCACTCGGATCATGGAGTTGCCTCTGGCTCCTCCGAACACGCCGATACGCAATTTTCTTTTCATGGTTTTATTTTTCCCTTCGCAATCATGCTAACTTCACACAATATTTTCTGTGTTGTATGAGGTTATTATATCAGTTTTTCAGACAAAAGTACATACACAAAATGCACAAAGTAAAACGGATCATTTGTTCATTTTGCAGTGTGCAGAGTCTTTTCCAACACACGCCTGCCGACAAGACAATGGTATTTTTATTAAATTGTGATATAATGAGATTATCAAAACTGAAGAAATTGCAATAAAATACAAAGCAGCAGCAAAAAAATGCGAAACGCCCCCTGTGACAAGTACTTTTACCGCCAAACGCGGCGCGAACCGTATGCCCGCGCCGCGTTTGGCTTATTTTTAATTTTTGTTTTTATTTAATCTTATACCTATATACCACGCTGTCAATACCGCAACAACAATCGCCACCGTAACCGTAAGCCCAACAACTGTCGTTATATTATACACAACATCGTTATCGACATCGTCATTATTGATGACGGATGTCACATCTGCAGGTTCATGCACAGCGTTTTTTGATTCCGCAATGTAGGTTTCGTACACAGGGGACATTGTACACTCGGTTGCCTCATCATCGGGCAACCGTGGCGTTGTCTCTGCACTGTCATTGGCTGCTGATTGCCGTGAGCGCACAATCAGATTTTCAAAAAAATCACCGCCGACTGTATCTGCACCGACAGACGAACGGTAAAGACCGTACTCCGTAGGATTAAACGAAGATATCTGCGAAGCGCTTGTATATTTAACATCATCGCCGTTTATCCACGCGGTAAACCATGTATACAGCTGCGAAAGATGACACGCGTAACCGAGCTTTGATACCTCATATGCCGTCATGCCGCCGAAACGGGAAAGCGGTATATCCCAGTTCATGGTGATTTTATTTTCGGAATAGAGATGCAGATAGGTCTTCGGAACATCCCACACTGAAAGGTTTTCAAGCTCATATAAAGGATCGGCAGCAAGAGTCAGCGCATCCGTCAAAGTATCCGTATTTATCTTATGCTGCGGATGACCGTACTCGCCGTCAACATCGTGCCCCACAACGACCTGCGGGCGGTATCGGCGAAGCATCTCCACCTGAAATGCCACCAAATCATCCCGTGTAAAGCCCTCAGCAAGCGCCGCGGCATAGGAATATTCAAGCGTTTCGTTGTAGCCGTCCCAGTAATCCGGCAGCCCGCCGATTATGGGATAGCGTCGCACACCTACCGTCCAAAGTCCGTTGAGCAACTCATGCGGGCGGCATCTTGTGTTGTTGTGGTTTGTAAAATACACCACCTGAACGCTGTATTGCAATTCTCCCGCGTAATAAGGCAAAACACCGAGGAAGAAAAGCTGTTCGTCATCCGCATGAGTGGATATAAGCATGAGATCGGCATCTCCCTCGGCGGGGTCCCAACGCTGTACCCAATCGGGAATCTCACCGAATGAGAAAACATAAACATCGCATATTTCCACCACTCCGCTGTCAAACACAAGTTCGACCTCCCGCACATCATCGCCGAAAAGAGACACATCGCACCACTCGTGTAAAAAGCCGTAACTTCCGCATCTCATCTCAACAGCCCCCGCACGCATAAACCATTCGGTAGGTGTACGGTCAAATTTTATGTACACTCCCGCTATCGGCACCTCCGCTGTGATTTTTATCACCGCACCGCTGTCAAATACCTCATGTGTTGTCTCTTCACCGTCGGTCAGTGCCGAACATGCGGGGAAGATAACGGATCCGGAAGTTATATCTTCCGCACTCGCCGCAACTGCGAGAGTAAACATTACCGCTATCACGGCAACCGTAAACATAATTTTTTTCATAACACACCGCGGGCGAAGCCGCACCGCTCGGGAAATCGACTTCGCCCATCATTTTATTTATCCTTGATTATTTAACTTGTGCCGTGGGCGATATCAACCGCGACCCGATCCGCGAAAATCGTCGCGACGCTTGCGGTTGCGCAGAATAGACATGATCTCATCAAATCCATCGGCATCCTTGGGAAGCTCATTTGCATTCTTGGGAACTTCGGTTACCACAGGCTGAGTTTGAGGTCTCTGAGTCTCGGCGGGGCGCTGTGCCTCAACCGTACGTGCGGGCTGTGAAGCAGCGGTCGGTACCGGCGTGGGTTCGACGGGAGCGGCGGGAACCGCTTGAGAACGAACAACTTTAGGCTCGGCTTCGACCTTTTTCTCTGCCGGCTTTTGAGCGATGGGTGTGGCAGTATTATGAAGCGTCTCCTCGCTTTCCTTTTCAAAACCGGTTGCAATGATAGTGATCTTCATCTCATCGTCAAGATCGGGATCGAACGCAACACCCCAGATAACGTTTGCATCGGGACTTGCCTCGTTGGCAATCATGGTAGATGCAAGGTCGGCATCCTCAAGTCCGACATCGGGAGAGATGGATATGCTGACAAGAATACCGGTAGCTCCCTTAATGGAGGTCTCAAGCAGGGGGCTGGAGATAGCCGCCTTGGCGGCAAGTTCTGCCTTATCTTTACCGGTTGCACTGCCCACGCCCATGTGGGCAAAACCGGCATCATGCATAACAGATGTAACGTCGGCAAAGTCAAGGTTGATAAATCCGGGAACATTGATAAGCTCGGATATACTCTGTACGCCGCGACGAAGAACATCATCCGCAATTTCAAACGCGTTAAAGAGAGTTATACGAGTATCGGAGACCTGTTTCAGCCTTTCGTTGGGTATGATAACAAGTGAATCTACATACTGGCTGAGCTGACGAATGCCCTCTTCCGCCTGACGCATACGGCGGCTGCCCTCGAATATAAATGGCTTGGTCACGATTGCCACTGTAAGAATGTCCATCTCTTTGGCTATACGCGCAACAACCGGAGCCGCTCCTGTACCGGTGCCTCCGCCCATACCTGTGGCGATAAACACCATATCCGCGCCGGCAAGAGCGGATTTGATCTCCTCGGTATTCTCCTCGGCAGCGCGCTGACCGATCTCGGGATTGGCACCCGCGCCGTGTCCGCGCGTGACCTTTTCGCCGATAACTATCTGATTCGGCGCATTTGATGAACGAAGCGCCTGCTTATCGGTA
>CAZISZ010000055.1:0-9174 GCA_964542035.1 uncultured Ruminococcus sp.
AAAATCAAAGGAGAATAAGAGAAAATGAAATTAGGTATAGTGGGGTTGCCAAATGTAGGAAAAAGCACGCTTTTCAATGCGTTGACAAGTGCAGGGGCAGATTCTGCCAACTATCCTTTTTGCACTATCGAGCCTAACATAGGTGTTGTTCCGGTTCCGGATGCGCGTCTTGATGCGTTGGCAAAAATGTATAATCCCGAAAAATACACCCCCGCTACCGTTGAATTTTTTGATATTGCGGGCCTTGTCCGTGGTGCGGCACAGGGCGAGGGCCTCGGTAATAAGTTTTTGTCGCACATTAGGGAATGCGATGCCATTCTTCATGTAGTGCGTTGCTTTGATGATGAAAATATAATTCACGTTGACGGTAAGGTAGATCCCGTACGTGATGTGGAAACCATCAATTACGAGTTGATACTTTCCGATCTTGAGATAGTTGAGCGCAAGCTGGAAAGATTGCGCAAAAACGCGCGCAATGATAAGTCTCTTGCCGCCGAGCTTGACTTTTTTGAGCGTCTTGCCGCTCATCTTGGGGAAGGGCATGCGGCGAGAATGATGGAGAAGAGTGCGGATGAGCTTGCTATGCTTTCCGATACACCGCTCCTTTCAGGCAAGCCCGTGATATATGTTGCCAATGTCGGTGAGGATGATCTCGGCGGTGAACCGCTGTCAAATCCGCACTATGCCGCACTGCGTGCATATGCCGACAGTGAGCATTCCGGGTGCTCGGCGGTTTGCGCGGGAATAGAAGCGGAGATAGCAGAGTTGGATGCCGAGGAAAAAGCGGCTTTTCTTGAGGATCTCGGTATTGCCGAATCCGGTCTTGACCGTCTTATTCGCGCAGGCTACGAGCTTTTGGGGCTTATATCTTTCCTTACGGCGGGACCGAAGGAAGTTCGCGCATGGACCATAAAACGCGGTACCAAAGCTCCCGGGGCGGCAGGCAAGATACACAGCGATTTTGAGCGCGGATTTATTCGCGCCGAGATTGTATCTTTTGACGACCTTATGCGTTGCGGTTCCATGCTTGCGGCAAAGGAAGCGGGGCTGGTGCGCAGTGAAGGCAAGGAGTACGTTATGCAGGACGGTGACGTGACCTTGTTTAGATTTAACGTTTAATTATTGAAATTGAAATTTAATGAAAGTATCGCAGACCGTTGCCGACCGAAGACAACGTTCTGCGATGCTTTTTGTTTTTATTATACAAACATTTTTTCGATTTCCGCACGTAGGAGCGGATGTTCGCGAAGTCCCGGATCGTCCGCGAGTAATTGTTTCGCTTCCGCGGTGGCAGATGCAAGAAGCCCTGCGTCTCCGCAAAGATCGGCAAAACGGAATCTTACCCCTCCGCTTTGGCGCACCCCTTCGCCGCGTTTGCCGAAAAAGTCACCGGGACCTCGCAGAGAGAGATCTTCTTCGGCTATGTCAAAACCGTTTTGCGTTTTCGTTAGTACCGCAAGACGGCGCTGTGCATTCTCCGAATGGCTTTCGGATACCAAAATGCAATATGAACGTCTTTTTCCGCGCCCTACGCGACCTCGTAACTGATGCAGTTGCGAAAGTCCGAAACGTTCGGCGTTTTCAACTATCATCAGCGAGGCGTTGGGAACGTTCACACCCACCTCAATTACTGTGGTGGAAACCAAAACATCGCACTCACCGTCGGCGAATGCGCGCATTACGTAATCCTTTTCGGAGGATTTCATTTTTCCGTGCACAAGTGCGATCCTCAGCGTCGGTAAGTTCGCGCGTAGCTCTTCGGCGTACACAGCGGCGGCTTTGAGCGGCGGTTTTACCTCAAAACCATCGTCTTTTATGTCTTCGATGTCCAACTCGCCGCCGGTGGTATCCTCTGCTTCATCGATCGACGGACAAACGATATAAACCTGACCTCCCGCGGAAACGGTTTTTTCTATAAACGAATTTATTCGTTCGCGATAACTCTCGTTTACGGCAAAGGTGTCAACCTTTTGTCTGCCGGGCGGCATCTCGTCGATTTTTGAAATATCAAGATCGCCGTACAGCGTCAGCGCCAGTGAGCGGGGAATAGGCGTGGCGCTCATGGCAAGTGCATGAACATGTCTGCCGCCGCGCGACAGTGCAGCGCGCTGGGCAACACCGAAACGGTGCTGTTCGTCGGTAACCGCTAAGGCGAGAGATGCGAATTCAACGCCATCGGATATCAGCGCGTGTGTGCCTATAACAATATCGGTGCGTAACTCTGCCACGGGATGTACAAGAGATTCGCGAATTTTGCGTTTTTCCGCGGCGGAGGCAGAACCTGTAAGGAGAGCTGTTTTTATTCCGAGTGATGAAAACAGTGGGGCGAGCTCGTTATAATGTTGTCTTGCCAGTATCTCGGTAGGAGCCATAAGCGCTGCTTGATGACCGCTCATGACCGCGATAAGCATCGCCGCCGCGGCAACAACGGTTTTTCCGCAGCCTACATCTCCCACGACTATCCGCTCCATCGGAACATCCCGTCTCATGTCGGCGGCTATTTCGGATATCGTGCGCTTTTGTGCGCCTGTAAGTTCGTACGGTAAAAGGCGTAGCAACGGCGTAATGTTTTGTTTTGAGCAGATCGGTGCGCCGCGTTCGCGTTCGTGCTTTTGCCGCCCCGCGAGACCGAGAGAAAAATAAAACAGTTCGTCAAATATAAGTCGGCGTTTGGCGGCGGCGAGAGACGAGTAACTGTCGGGTAGATGAATAGCATGCAGAGCAAATCCGAGGGTGGAAAGATTCATTCGGCAACGTATTTCTTCCGGCAGGGGATCGACTATTGCAGTCGCGCACAGCCTCATAGCCTCCGAGACGTTTTGCGCCAATTGCTTTTGCGTTAACCCTTCGGATAGCGGATATACAGCCGTAAAATCCGGAAGACGTCCATCCTCCCAAGGTTCATAGGCAGGAGATGCCATTCTGTATCGGCTGCCTTGCCCGTGCACTTCAACGATTCCGTAAAAGCGCCATGTACTGCCGAGTACAAATTTGCCGCGCAGGTAATCTTGATTGAAAAAAGTTATCTCCGCCGTGGCGCTCTCATCGCATGCTCGAAATTTCAGCAATGAAAGCCGCCGGGGCAATCTTGCGCAGCGCGGCTCGGTGGCGACAGTCAGCACAATCGCGGTTTTTCCGTCACCATTGCAAACCTCTGCCAGTCTGCGAATATCTCCGCGGTTTTCGTAAGCGCGCGGAATATGATACAACAGATCCTCAAGCGTTTCAACACCCATACGCGCATATGCTTCGGATTTTGCGCGTCCTACGCCTGACAGTGCTGTTATTGGAGATCCGAGTCCAACGCTTCCCATAGCTTTTCCCGCCTTTTCGTTTTTATTGTTTGTCTGTATTTTTTACACTATATATTATATATGCGGTATGGTTGCATGTCAATAAAAAAGTTTCTTGACAAACCGATCGTGTTGTTTTATAATAGTCTTGCGCAATATCGAAAATCTATTGAAATAAACGTATGATTCGGAAAGGAATAAATGAGATGTCAAAAGGACTTATTATCGTTGACCCCGGACACGGCAAAACCGCCAATCCGCACACCACACGCGAGGGATTTTACGAGGGAACGCAAAATTTTATCCTCTCGCAGTATCTGCGCGATGAGCTGATTGCGCGCGGATTCGAGGTTAAAGTCACACGAGATACCGTGGATGACGATCCCGAACTGACAGAACGCGGGCAGATGGCAGGCAGGCTTGGCGCCGTTATGTTTTTGTCACTACACTCAAACGCCCCCGGCGCTTCACGTTCGCCGGAGGAATATGCCAAGGTAAGGGGGGCAGAGACCTTTTATTCGGTAACGGATGAAGATGGCAATGCTCCCATAGCACGTGCTCTTACCGACGCCGTTGTAAAGACTATGGGAACACTTGATCGCGGTATAAAGACCCGACGTTACCCGGATGATCCGAGTACGGATTATTATTCCGTTATTCGTAATGCCGCGCAATCCGGTTGCCGTCGCGCGTTCCTTATAGAACATGGCTTCCACACCAATCCCGAAGATTCGGCGTTTCTGCAAAGTTCCGAGTGCCTTGCTCGCCTGGCGAAAGCAGAGGCAGAGGTGATCGATAAGTATTTCGGTTGATGAAATCGGTACTTGGGATAGAGCCGACAAGCAGCCCGACCTGCCGCCACGCGGCAGGTCGGGCTGCTTGTTTTGGTAAATCTAATGCGAAAACGATCTTATTTTATCGTTTCGAATTTTACGAGACTTGTGTTTCCGGAACATCCGTTTACCTGTCCTCCCGTGATAACAATAACATCTCCGGCGCTTACAAGTCCGGATTTTTTTGCTATCGCCACCGCGTGATAGAACAATACGTCCGCCGATTGAAATTCTTCGCTCATGGCGGGTATTACAGCCCATGAGAGCGCCAGTTTGCGCCACACTTTTTCGTCTGTAGTCATGCCGATGATGGGTTTTGGAGAGCGAAAACGTGATACCATTCTGGCTGTTGCACCGCTACGCGAACATACGACTATCAGTTTTGCATCAATGTCGATCGCGAGCGAGCATGCTGAGTGCGATATTGCGTCTATTTGATTTTTTATCTTAAATTTTGCGGTGTGAAAGATATCGTTGTAGTCTATATCACGCTCCGTTTGTTCGGCTATCTTTGCCATGGCAGCCACGGCTTCCACGGGGAAACTTCCTGCCGCCGTTTCACCGGATAGCATAAGTGCGCTGGTGCCGTCATATACCGCGTTTGCAACATCGGAAATTTCCGCGCGCGTGGGGCGAGGATTGTGTATCATGGATTCGAGCATCTCGGTGGCGGTGATAACGCGTTTACCGCGAAAACGGCAGTTGGTTATCATCATTTTTTGGATCGCCGGAAGCTGTTCAAAAGGAATCTCAACTCCCATATCGCCGCGCGCTACCATTATGCCATCGGAAGCGTCTATAATATCGTCTATGTTGTCAACGCCGGAACGATTTTCTATTTTTGCGATGATATCAATATCGTCGCCGCCGTTTGCGTGTAAAAATTCACGCACATCATCAACGTTTTCTTTATTCGAAACAAATGAAAGGGCAACAAAATCAACATCGTTCTCTATGCCGAAAAGCAGATCCGCTTTATCCTGCTCGCTTAAAAACACTTGGTTCAGTACGCGCCCGGGAAAACTCATGCTTTTGCGATCACTGAGCGTGCCTCCGTTGATGATCTCGGTTTCGATATCGTTCCCGTGTATTTCGGTAACGTGAAATTCAAGTAAGCCGTTGGCAAGCAGTATCACAGCTCCCGGTTCAAGTTCGCGAGGGAGTTCTTTGTATGAAACGGATACTCGCGTCTCATTGCCGAGTATGTCATCGGATGTGAATGTGAATTTGTCGCCGGCTTGCAGCGTTACGGAACCGTCTTTAAACCGTCCTATGCGGTACTCGGGACCTTTGGTGTCAAGCATTATGGCTACGGGTACGCCGAGTTCGTTGCGTGCCGACTTAACGGCATCCATCATCCTTTTATGCTCGGAATGCTCTCCGTGCGAAAAATTAAACCGCGCAACGTTCATTCCCGCCGTTATCATCTGTTTTAATTTATCTGCCGAGGCACATGCCGGTCCTATTGTACAAACGATCTTTGTTTTTCTCATTTTTAAGGCTCCAAATATATTGTGTTTTGCCGATATAATGCCAAATAATGTAATATGGTGATCGGCGACAACATTCTCCATTTAAATAATAGCACAAAACATCGCCGATGTCAACAATTATTGTGTGTATTTTTATGTCGAATTATGCATGTTGTCGATGAGGAAATATTCAAATAACGGCGCCGGATATGTTTACATAAAATTAACATAGCAAACAGATGATAGAAGATTACAAAATCTAATATTGAATTTTAATGTATAGATTCCCACCCGGTATCAAAGTGCTGTTGGCAAAATGAGCTGTTGGGTTGAGGAAGCTTACAGCGGGCGTATGATAATAAAAGTGTTTAATTATGAGGCGCAAAGCTCCGCCAAAATGCATGCCGTGGCGGAGGAATTTGCCGATGCTTTCAAAACGTACCGACTTTTGATGAACGCGGTAATGCTTGCGACCGGACTTGTAAATCGCTCCCGGCTATCTATATCTTGGGCGAGGCAACATCCTTGGTTGATACGCGCACGGAGATAGAGATAGGCAAGTCAATTCGTGCTCTCATGCGCGGCAGAACGAGTTTTGTTATTGCACACCCTCTTTAAACGATCGTGAATGCGGATAACATTCTCCTTATGCAAAACGGAAATATCACAACGCATGTAGATCATGCCGAATTGCTTGCCTATAACGACGCATATGCGGAACTTTATAACAGCCGATTTGCTTAAGACAACGTAACCGCGCATTCGGTATGTATACGATAAAGCGCAATGATTTTATGATACATCATCCCCACACGTTTATAAAGACGGTGTGGATTATTTTTTGCGCACACCTTCACTTGTTCTGCCGTTCAAGAGACTTTTGCACAAATGATAAAACCAAATGTGCAAAAAACGCAAAAAAAAGCAATCTGAAATAAAAGAATCGTAAGAAAATGAAAAAATGAAAAATACATCTTGCAAAACGAGGGGAAGTGTAGTATAATATAAATCAATTATCCGCCAATGCGGCATATCGGAGAAAACAATGCTTGAAATTTCACCAAAATCAAACCTGCTTGAACAAAAATCATATAAATACTCACTTCAGGATATCCCAGAGCCGAATCTTTACCGCGAGGTATACAGTTACGAGGAGGTCCCAAAGGTTCCCTTTAACCACCGCCGTGTGCCGCTCGGAATGCCGGCGGAGATCTGGATAACAGATACGACTTTCCGTGACGGTATGCAATCACAGGCACCGTATTCACCGGAGCAGATAGTGGATATATACAAAATGCTCTCCCGCCTCGGCGGACCAAAGGGTATTATTCGATCTACCGAATTTTTCGTTTACAGTGAAAACGATCGTCGAGCGCTTAATGCGTGTCGCGAGCTGGGATTGGAGTTTCCGGAGATTACCACATGGATACGCGCCAGCGAAAAGGATTTTAAACTTGTGCGCGATCTTGGCATAAAGGAGACGGGGATACTTGTGTCATGCTCCGACTATCACATATTCAAAAAGCTTGGTATGACGCGCGGTCAGGCGCTTGAGCATTACTTGCGCATAATATCAGAGGCGCTTGAGATGGGTATATGTCCGCGATGTCATTTTGAGGATATCACACGCGCTGATTTTTACGGTTTTGTGGTGCCGTTTGTAAACGAGATACAGCGACTGTCACAGGAATCCGGAATACCGATCCGTATTCGTGCGTGCGATACCATGGGTTACGGCGAGCCGTACAGCGAGGTGGCGCTCCCGCGAAGTGTACCGGGTATAATCTACGGATTGCAACATTATTCGGATGTACCGAGCGCGATGCTTGAGTGGCACGGTCATAACGATTTTTACAAAGGCGTTGCAAATGCAACCTGCGCTTGGTTATTCGGTGCGTCGGCAGTCAACTGCTCCATGCTCGGAATCGGTGAACGTACCGGCAACGTGCCGCTTGAAGCAATGGTGTTTGAATACGCGTCTCTGCGCGGTACGCTTGACGGTATGGATCCTACCGTTATTACCGAAATAGCCGAGTATTTCAGAGATAATATCGGTTATGATATCCCGCCCATGACCCCTTTTGTGGGTGAAAACTTTAACGTTACACGTGCCGGAATACACGCCGACGGAATGATAAAAAACGAGGAGATATATAACATATTCGATACCGAAAAGTTACTCGGTCGTCCCGCCGGAGTTACCGTCAGTTCCACTTCCGGGCTGGCGGGCATAGCATATTGGATAAATTCTCACTATCGCTTGAGCGGAGATGAAGCGGTAACAAAAAAAGATCCTTTGGTAGTACACATCAAGGAGTGGGTGGATGAGCAATACGCCGCCGGGCGCCAAACCGTTATATCATCCAAAGAACTTGAGCGACTTATAATAAAGTACAAAAACAGCGAGGGCAGATAAATGGGTCAAACGATTGCGCAAAAGATAATTAAAACTCACCTTATCGAGGGAGATATGTCGGTAGGAAATGAGATAGCCTTAAAGATCGACCGCACTCTTACGCAAGATGCCACAGGTACCATGGCATATATAGAGTTTGAATCTATGGGGCTTGATAGGGTAAGGACCGAACTGTCTGTTGCCTATGTCGATCATAATACACTGCAAGCGGGTTTTGAAAACGCCGATGATCATGAATATCTGCGTACTGTGGCTGCAAAGTACGGCGTGTATTATTCTCGCCCCGGTAATGGCGTTTGTCACCAAATTAATCTTGAACGCTTCGGTGTCCCCGGAAAAACTCTTGTGGGATCCGATAGTCACACACCGACGGCGGGCGGCATAGGTATGCTTGCTTTCGGTGCCGGAGGTCTTGACGTTGCCGTGGCTATGGGCGGCGGTGCTTACCGTATGTTGATGCCGCGTATGATACTTGTTCGCCTGTCCGGACGTCGCGCACCGTGGGTTGCGGCAAAGGATATAATACTTGAACTTTTACGTCGCAAGAGCGTAAAAGGCGGCGTTGGAGCTATCATCGAATGGGGCGGAGAGGGAATAGCCGATCTTAGCGTTCCCGAACGTGCAACCATAACCAATATGGGTGCGGAACTTGGGGCAACAACGTCAATATTCCCATCGGATGAAATAACACGTGCTTTTCTTCGCGCCGAGGGGCGCGAGGCGGAATTCACACCGCTCGCCTCCGATGCGGATGCCGAATATGATGAGATAATCGATATAGATCTATCCTCGCTTGAGCCGATGATTGCCTGCCCGCACAGCCCGGATAATGTAGTAACGGTACGGGAGATGGCGGGGATGCCGATACAGCAGGTATGTGTGGGATCCTGTACCAATTCCTCACTTGCCGATCTTTTGACCGTTGCGGCTGTATTGCACGGCAAAACGGTTGCGCCGTCCGTGGGTATGTCCGTATCTCCCGGATCAAAGCAGGTGCTTTCCATGCTTGCCGATTGCGGAGCGCTGAGCGATATAATAGCGTCCGGGGCAAGGCTGCTTGAGTGCGCTTGCGGTCCATGTATAGGCATGGGGTTCTCCCCGTCATCGGGAGGCGTCTCTTTGCGCACATTCAACCGCAATTTTGAGGGGCGCAGCGGAAC
>CAZISZ010000056.1:0-9023 GCA_964542035.1 uncultured Ruminococcus sp.
CGTGACGGATAAAAATAAAAATAATTTTTATAGGTTTATATCTCTGTTTTTGTTGTCTGTCTTTTGCCGCGCACCGTGCGATGCGGCATTTGAAATATATTATACTCCCATATTTCGGCGAATTCAAGTCCCCGCAACGGATATTTTGCGTATGTGTGAGCCTTTTTGCAATTTGGGGGTTTATTTTAAAGCAAAAATGTGCTATACTTATTTAGCGGATAGATTTAAATTAAAAAACGCGAAAGATATAATAATTACTGTAATGAAGAAAGGACGCGCCGCGCGCGGCGTGCCACACGGTCTGTCTGATGCGGCTTGATGTATTGTTAAGTGCGGCGGGCATATTCGATGCCCGCGCACATTCGAACATTCCCGGTGTTAGGGACGATACGAATGTGATAGATAATAAAAAAGATATTGAAATAACCGAAATATGTAACGACTCACGCAGGGCCGGGGCAGGGACGCTTTTTGTTTGTATAAAAGGCGCATGTACGGATGGGCATATATTTGCGCAGGCAGTATACAGCCGCGGCTGTCGTGCCTTTGTGGTATCCGAAAATGTAAATCTGCCGAACGATGCGGTTGTGGTGAGCGTTTCGGATACTCGTGTGGCACTTGCGGATCTTGCGGCGGCTTTTTACGATTTTCCGAGCCGAGATATCGGTGTGATAGGAATAACAGGAACCAAAGGGAAGACGACCACCGCACTTATGACGGCGCACATACTTGAACGCGCGGGAATATCCGCGGGGTACATCGGCACCAGCGGTATAAGTTTTGCGGGGCATGTTTACCCCACTGTCAACACAACGCCCGAGAGTCTTGAACTTCAACGTCGCCTGCGCGAGATGGCGGACGCGGGCGTTCGCGCCGTGGTGATGGAGGTCTCCTCTCAAGGTCTTTATATGTAGCGCGTGCGCGGTATATGCTTCGATACCGTTTGTTTTACCAATTTTTCGCCCGACCATATAGGCGGAGCGGAGCATCCTACTCTTGAGCATTACGCCGCCTGCAAGCGACGATTGTTTACCGATTTCGGGGCAACGACGGCGGTATATAACGCGGATGACAAAATGTCCGAGTACATGATATCGGATTTCGATGGCGAGCGTGCGATATCATATTCGGCACATTCCGAAGAAGCGGATATCGTTATTCTCGGTTCTGAGATCAAGCGGCAAGGCTCCCGCCTCGGGGTTTCGGGCAGGATCTCCGTTCGCGATAACGGAGAATATGACATATCGCTTCCGTTGCCGGGCGAATTTAACATAATGAATGCCATATGCGCGATAGCGGCAGCGGAAACGTTGGGCGTTACCGCCGAGACGGCGATAAAAGCACTCGGAGATGTCAAAACTCCGGGTAGGCTTGAGGTGGTGGATATCCTCCCCGAACTCGGCGCAACTTTTGTTGTGGATTACGCGCACAACGGTTTGTCGCTCACATCCGTTCTTACAACATTGCGTCGGTATAAGCCGCACAGACTTATCTGTCTTTTCGGATCCGTAGGCGGCAGAACAAAAATTCGCAGGCGCGAACTCGGGGAGGCTGCGTCGGTTTACGCCGACTTTGGCATTCTGACTGCGGACAACCCCGATTTTGAGGACCCGCGCAGTGTTATAGCGGATATTGCCGTTGCGTTTCGCCCCGGTGCGTCCTGCGATTATGTTGCCATACCGGATCGTATGGAAGCTGTGAGATACGCCGTGAATATTGCCGAGGAGGGGGATATCGTTCTTTTGGCAGGCAAGGGAGCCGAGGATTTTCAGCTTGTAAACGGTAGGCGCGAGCCTTATTCGGATACCGCGGCACTTATCGAATGCGCCTCCGAACGCCGTGTGGGTGTGGAGATATAAAGCGCACGACCGAGGTGCGATACTGCGCGGACGCCGAAAACATAATAAAACCGTCCCCGAGATCGATATCGATCTCGGGGACGGTTTTATGTACCGACCGATAAGCCCCCGCAAGAGCAGTGCTTTTGCGGGGCTGCGGATGGCGAGTGAGTGTAGCTACAATATGCAGTTACAACTTATATAAATATTTGCTACGAGAAACAACGGTTCCGAGGCTCCACGGAACATAACAGGGCGGTCCCATGCAATCTACGGTGATCCATGTTTCATTTGTTTCTTTGCCGCAAATGTCGCATATATCCGCATATCTAAAATAGTGTTGAGAACCCGAATGATATTCATCGCCGGTATAGCGGTTGGTGTAATCGTGATATCTGAATATACAGTATCTGATAACTCCACTGCCATAATCGGCGTAATATTCTTCGGGAACATTACCCAAGGCATGTTGGTACACACCTGCCTGTCCCCATTTGGAACAGATTGTGAGCTCTCCTGAAGAACTTATGCTTTGTACTACGCCTGAATGCAATATAATGTCATTGTTGTCACAATAAACAATGATGTCTTTGGCTTGGACATCGGATAACGATAAAATTCGCGTACAGGCATCGTCAAGTAAAAACTGTGAAATACTCATTATCCAATACGGATTGGAAGTTGAATAACGATACCAAGCATACGAGTGGCAATTGTAAACAGCGGTCGGTTCGGCTATGCGTGTGTTTCCAACATAATTGTATTGATTATTACAATTAGCGATTTCAGATGAAGTCAATTCACGGTTGGGAGTACAAACCTCAACATCGCGACCGTTTACTGTGCTTATTGTGCCGGCGGAGTAATAATATATATTGTCGGTACTGCTTGCATATTCGTTTACCGATGTTGTAACTGCATCGGATGTTCCGCGTATGCGCTGAATATTCGGATGATCGGCGGCATCATATGTCGGGGCGGATAAAAGAACTTCCACCGTTGATTGTTCCAATATCTTTTCGATTGCTTTTTTGCCCTGATCGAATGGATCATCGTCATAAGTAAGTTGCGTAAGGCTTGCAGCATATAGCTCCAACGCATCTATAAAGTCATCTCTGGAGATAAGTTCACGAAAGGCTTCGTGTTGCGTATAGTCAACTTTCATGTTTCTTGCTCTCTCAATGAGATCGACGGAAGATAAAATTACTTCAGGATAAACTTTTTGTCCCATGTACGGTGTTTGAATGAAATACTCCAACAGCTCAATTGTGGAAGCGGATAGGATTTCATCCGATGCACTGCAGAGCCATTTTGCGTAGTCGGAATCAACTTTGACGGTTATTACATATTCGGGATCAAAAAGCAGTTGATCGTTTTCGGGTATGATCGTTTCATTGATGTTTACGCTTGAGTCGGTAAATTGGTTTTCATCTTTAATCGCCGATACATCATTTTCCTCCGATGTTGTAACTGCATCGGATGTTCCGCGTATGCGTTGAAGATTTGGATGATCGGCAGTGCTATATGTCGGCGCGGATAAAAGAGCATCCACCGAAGACTCGGTCAATAACTTTTCAAATACTTTGTTGTCAAAATTCGATTCATCGCTTGTCGAAGTGCACAGTTTTTTTGCGGCGTATATCTCCAAAGCATCTATGAAGTCGTCTCTTGATATGAGCTCGCGAAAAGCTTCGTGACATGTATAATCCGGCTTTTTGTTACTGTTGGGCACCGGTGAGGAAAGTAAGGTCAAGACTTTTTGTCCCATGAACGGTGTTTGAATGAAATACTCCAACAGTTCAATTGTGGAAGCGGATAGGATTTCATCAGGCGCACTGCAAAGCCATTTTGCGTATTCCGAATCAACTTTAGCGGTTATTATATATTCGGGGTCTAAAGGGAATTGATAGCTCTCGGCAGTGATAGACTCACTTGTATTTGCGTTCAAATCTGCAAATTGGCTTCCTTCTTGTGGGACCAACACATCATTTTCCTCAACAAGCAAAGGTGCTGCCGCGGAAAATGCGGTAATGGGTGTCAAGCAGGATAACAGAAATACCAAGATCAGAGATGTGATTTTTTTAAACACTATTCGGCTCCTTTCGTTGTGTGACGGTCAAACGTCGAGGTGATTGGGAAAACGGTGCGTCGATAAGCCATCCGCATATTAAATTTACCATATAAAAGAGTCAAAAACAACCAAAAAGTCAAATATAAAATGTAAAAAAAACATTAACGCCAACAAAAGTAAAAAACGCGGCGAAGTTGAGGAGATTATATCTCAAACGGCAATTCTTCCGCGGCGATTACCTCGCGGTGAGAATCTATCTGTCCGAACCACAACGGCATGTCGGCGTATTCTATCTCTCCGCTCTGATCGTCGTATGGGTCGCGGCGCAGGTGAATTCGCGGCGGGTCAAACGGCGCGGCAAATTCGGTGCAGTTTATTTGGCGGTAAGGGTCGAGATTGCCGAAATAGTGATTCCAAAGTTCGCGGTCTCCGCGGCGAAGCGCCCCGCCGCCGAAAGATGGGTCGGCGGGCAGCCAGCCGTATGGGGCAACGTAAAACTCCGCCCAATCGTGGCTGCCTATTTCATCCGGTTCAACGCGACTGCCGGATTGCCAACGTGCGGGCACCCCCATCGCTCTGCAAAGCGTTATAAACAACAATGCCATCACGCCGCAGTCTCCTCTGCCGTTCAGCATGGCAAATCCGGGAATAAAATCAATGCACAGGTAATCTCGCATATAAGAATATGCCACATGCGTTGTAACGTAGTCATATGCGCGGCGCGCAAGAAGCAGAGGATTATCCGTATCGTCGGAAAGCGCGGCGGCAAGCTCGCATATCGCGGGTGTGAAGCGTATTTGCGGGAACTCCTCTCCGAGCCACGCTTCGGCTTTGGTTGTATCATGCTCAACGCACGAGGGATCCGGTTTGTTGTATTTTACGCTGATATCATAGCTGAATTCCACCCAATAGTCCGCGCCGTCTGCGTGTGTTGCTTCCATGAACGCCGTGCGATGACCCGAGTTTGACAAAAAAACGGGGTGAGACGAATCTATAAGCGTTATATTCGATTGCCCCGGACATTCGGCAGGGTATGGCAGGTGTACGCGCACGGTACTGCCGGGACGGGAATGCGCGGCGCTCGGCGCTATATGTTCGCGAATGCGATAGCGATAAGCTCGCCCGCCGAGACTTTTCATGATTTCGAGATTTTCATGCAAACGGCGGTTGAAATATTCGGTGCGGTCGGCTGCGGTGCCGGATTCGAGTTCGTCAAGCTTAATTCGGCAACAATTCAGCACATTTCTTACCGCGGCGTTTTCAAAGTAGCGCACACCCGCTCGGCGGATATAGTCTGCGTGACCTGCGGATATAAAATCCTCAAGTGCCTCGGCTGTGCAGTGCGGATAATGTTTGCGCACTCCGGCGAGAAGCGCATCGAAATCCATGAGGTAATCTTCGCGCATGCGGTCGGCAATCACTCTCTCCAGTTCAAGTCGTATTTTCATGCCCGGGGTGAGATCGCGTGTGAGGTATTGTTCTATTGCTTTAAGCTCTCCGTCAAAATCTCCGCTGTATTTATAAAAGTTTATCTCATCGGGCAATTCAAGCGCCATATATTTGATATCGTTTTCATTGAATCGTATCATTATTTGACCTCCTTATGGTAGCTTGGAAATCCTACTTTAATATTATTATACCACAGTATAGCATATGTTTGTGAATAATTTTGTATTTTGCGGGTGGTGTATGAAATAAAAATTCGGCTGTGCCGATTTTTTGCGTCACATACTACTGTATCAATCATGTTCGGTGCGGTGTGAAAATATAAATGAACAATTAAGTACAATTTGGGGCTTTATTATTATCCCCAAGTAAAGATATCGAAAACTGCCGAAAACGGCAGGCAAAGTTATCTCGCGGGTATTGACATACCGGCATTTTTTTGATATAATACAGACATAAAACATGTGGTTTTTGCGCCTGACGGATAGTTGTGGATTGACACAGTGGAGCAAAAATCGTAGATATGCCGACCGTCTGGGCACACTTGTTTCCGATATGGAATAAGTGCGCCGTTTTTTATGCCCGAACACACGGTGCAACCGCAAAATACAGTGAAGCGGCGCAAGGCGGAATGGCGAAAATCGATATTCCGAACGGTTTGAACCGTTAATGTTTTTATAGCCGACTAACCGAAAGAAAGGAAGCTTTCGCCGCGACGAAAGCTTGCAATAAAACAAAATGAAAAAAGTAGGCATACTTATGGGAAGCGACAGCGATCTGTCCATAGTACAAAAAACCATCGATACCTTGGCGGGGCTCGGTGTACCGTATGAGGTACACGTATATTCCGCGCATCGTACGCCCGAAGAAGCGAGCAGATTCGCACAAAATGCTCGCTCAGGCGGTTTCGGTGTGCTTATTGCCGCTGCCGGAATGGCGGCTCATCTTGCCGGCGTTGTTGCCTCCAAGACCACCCTTCCCGTTATCGGTATACCTTGTAAATCATCAAATCTTGACGGCATTGATGCCCTCCTGTCAACAGTACAAATGCCATCCGGCGTTCCCGTAGCTACTGTTGCCGTAAACGGTGGGGTCAATGCCGCTTTGCTTGCCGCGCAAATTTTGGCACTTACCGATGATTCGCTTGCCGCGCAGCTTGACGCGCGCAGAGCTGCCGACCGAGACAGGGTGCTTCAAAAGGATGCCGAAATTGCGGCAATGTTCAACTGACCGAAAATACAAACCCATAAAATCATAAATTCCATTTCAAAACCAATAGGAGACTACAAAAAATGAATCTTGTTTACACGGGAAAAACCAAAAACGTTTACGCACTCGATAACGGCAATTATCTGCTTAAGTTTAAGGATGACTGCACCGGTCGCGACGGTGTGTTTGATCCGGGTGAAAATACCGTAGGACTTACCATAGACGGCGTAGGGGATGTTAATCTGCGCATGTCGATGTATTTTTTTGAAAAAGTTAACGCCGCGGGTATCAAAACTCATTATGTAAGCGCCGATCTCGCCGACACGACCATGGAGGTGCTTCCCGCTCGCGTATTCGGCAAAGGACTTGAGGTTATTTGTCGCCATAAGGCAGTCGGCAGTTTCTATCGCAGATACAGTGATTATATCGAAGAAGGAGCGGATTTGCCCGCGTACGTTGAGATGACTTTTAAAAACGACGAAAAGGGTGATCCGTTGGTGACCCGCGACGGTCTTGTGGATCTCGGCGTTATGAGCGGCGAGCAATACGATGATATAAAGCATATGACGCAAAAGATAACCAAGATAGTTGCCGATGACCTTGCGGAAAAGGGATTGGTTCTTTATGACATCAAATTTGAATTCGGATACGATGCGGATGGCAACGTTATGCTTATAGACGAGATCGCATCCGGCAACATGCGTGTTTATCGCGATGGGAAATACATTGATCCCATGACGCTTTCCGAACTTTTCTTCGCTTGATACGGCGGGATTGAAATGGGAGGATTTTTCGGTATCACATCCAAAAAGGAATGCCTTGCGGATGTGTTTTTCGGAACCGATTATCATTCGCATCTCGGCACGCGTCGAGGTGGACTCGCGGCGTATGACGAAGTGCGCGGACTTCAAAGAGAGATACATAATATAGAAAACTCACCGTTCAGAACAAAATTTGAGCATGTTTTCGATGAGATGAGCGGTACGGCGGCGATAGGCTCTATAAGCGATTCGGATCCGCAGCCGTTGCTCATTCGTTCCAAACTCGGTGTGTTTGCAATATGTACCGTGGGTCTTATAAGGAACACCGAGGAACTTATTAGGGATTATCTTTCCGACGGCGGGCAGCTTAACGCCATGAGCGGAGGTGCGGTGAACTCCACCGAGCTTGTTGCTGCGCTTATCGGCACAAAGGACAGTTTCGAAGAAGGCATCCGCTTTGCGGGAGACGTTATACGCGGTTCGATGACGGTGCTGATCCTGCGCGAGGGCGGAGAGCTGATAGCGGCAAGAGATAAACTCGGCAGATTACCTGTCCTTATCGGCAAAAACGATGACGGTTATGCGGTAACTTTTGAATCTTTTGCTTATGAAAAGCTCGGATATATCACCGAGTGCGAGTTGGGACCGGGCGAGATCGTGGCATTGACTCCGGACAGCATGAGACGGCTTGCTCCACCCCGAAAGGATATGCGCATATGTGCGTTTCTTTGGACCTATTACGGGTATTCGACATCGACCTACGAGGGTGTTAACGTCGAGACTATGCGTTATCGCAACGGTGCGATAATAGCCGAGCGCGACGAGGCAAGCGGTGTGGTGCAAGATGTTGATTTTGTCGGTGGGGTACCCGATTCGGGAACGCCGCATGCTATCGGATATGCCAACCGCAGCGCGCTGCCGTTTGCGCGTCCGTTTATCAAGTATACCCCCACATGGCCGCGAAGCTTTATGCCCGCAAATCAGGCGGACAGAAACAAGATAGCCAAAATGAAACAGATACCGGTGCATGATCTTATAGTTGATAAAAATCTGCTTTTTGTTGACGATTCGATAGTGCGAGGTACGCAGCTTAAGGAGACGGTCGATTTTCTTTACGAGAGCGGAGCAAAATCGGTGCATATGCGTTCCGCATGCCCGCCGATAATGTACGGCTGTAAGTATCTTAATTTTTCCCGCGCCACGAGCGATATGGATCTTATCGCTCGCCGTACGATCATGGAGCTTGAGGGCGAGGCGGGATTTGATCACATTGAGGAATACAGTGACGGCGGTACGGAGCGCGGATGTAAAATGCGCCGTGCGATATGTGAAAAATTGCATCTTGCATCCCTTGAGTTTCAAACATTGGAGGGAGTTGTACGCGCCATAGGGATCGAACCGTGCAAACTTTGTACATATTGTTGGAACGGAAAAGAGTAAACTTGTGCGCTCCTTATTATCGATGCCTTGTTTATTATTTGCGGTAATATTATAATTCGAAAGGAAAACAGAACAATGAATAAGCAATCGAGATCGGACAGCTACGCCGCCGCGGGAGTCGATATCACCGCGGGGTATCGTGCAGTCGAGTTGATGAAAAAGCATATCGCCCGTACGGTGATAAGCGGCGGATCCACCGATATAGGCGGTTTTGGCGGGCTGTTTGCGCCAAATGTGAGCGGGATGGAGGAGCCCGTT
>CAZISZ010000057.1:0-8872 GCA_964542035.1 uncultured Ruminococcus sp.
ACCAAACGCGCTAATGTAAGCCCTTATTTCCAGATCATATCCACTGCGGCGGATTACGAGCGCCCGCGCACACCGTCCTCTATCGGCAGCAGCGCACAGTCAAACTATTTTGAGGGATATACCGATGATGATCGCCGTGCGGATAAGCGCGCGGTAATGGAGACCACTCCCGCAGATATCGAGGCAATGATCGATATGATGCAAAAGCTTTCAAAAGACGGTTTTTGTGCCGTTGTTGGCAGCCGAGAAAAAATAGATGAGGCCGGGGATATCTTTACCGTAAAAGAGGATATATGATCGGTAAATTGACCGTGGAGGTTCCAAACGCATGAGAAACACACCTCTTGCCGACATGCTTCGCCCGAAAAGCTTTGACGATATCGTTGGACAGGAGCACTTGTTTGGCAAGCGCGGGGTAATACGCCGCTTGATAGAAGCGAATAGAATGCCCAATATGATCTTTTACGGTCCTCCCGGTACGGGAAAGACCACTGCGGCATCCTTGATTGCGGCACAGTCGGGAATGCATTTTCACAGACTCAATGCCACCACGGCATCGCTTGCCGATGTCAAGGCGGTGCTATCGCAAACCGAGAACATTTTCGGCTCGGGCGGAATACTGCTTTATCTTGACGAAATACAATATTTCAACCGCAAGCAGCAGCAATCGTTGTTGGAATATATTGAGGATGGCAGGGTTACACTTATCGCCTCAACTACCGAAAATCCACATTTTTATGTTTATAACGCGCTTATATCCCGCTCATCTTTATTTGAGTTCAAACCGGTGTCTCCGTCGGATATCTGTCGCGCATTGCATCGCGCCATGGATACGTTGAATGCCGAAACTCAAAACAATAAAACCGCACAAGATGAGTTTCTTATTCGTATCGGCAGAATGACGGGCGGAGATGTACGACGCGCTATAGGAATATTTGAAAACGCTTATTTTTCGGCTCACGGAGAGGCTGATGACGGATCGGGTGACTCATGTTGCGAAATAACCGATGAGGCGCTTGCGGGGATAGATACGTGTCACGGCAATTTCGGGGATGATACGCATTACGACCTTCTATCGGCATTGCAAAAATCCATCAGAGGATCGGATCCCGATGCTGCTGTATTTTATCTTGTATCACTGCTTGAATTGGGCGAGTTGTTGTCGGTTTGTCGCCGTTTGCAGGTGATCGCATCCGAGGATGTTGGATTAGCGTATCCGGCGGCGGCGGGTGCCGTGCGCGCCATGTGCGAATCTGCAAAAGAACTTGGCATGCCTGAAGCGAGAATACCTCTTGCGAATGCCGCGATATTGCTTGCTACCGCTCCCAAATCGAATTCTTCGTATCTTGCCGCGGCGGCGGCGCTTGAGGATATTAACGCCGGGCGAGGCAAGATACCTCCGGAGCCGCTTCGCGCACCGCTTTATCGCGGATATGTGTATCCGCACGATTACCCGGGGCATTACGTAAAGCAACAATATCTGCCGGATGATATATGCGACCGAGTTTATTATAAATTCGGTGATAACAAAACCGAGCGTGCTGCGGCTGCATATGCCGATATGATAGGCAGCAGAAAAAACAAAAACTGAAAAAAGAAAATGCGCACCGACATTGCAATGTCGGTGCGCACGGTATTTACAGCCGCCAATATATATATCCCGCGTTTTCAAATTCGCGGCGGTCGTAAAGTCCTTTTACATCTATCAGAACCCGCTTGCCATCGCCGTAAAAACGATCGATATCGGATATTTCG
Source organism: uncultured Ruminococcus sp. (assembly GCA_964542035.1). GTDB lineage: Bacteria > Bacillota > Clostridia > Oscillospirales > CAG-272 > CAG-390. The sequence continues at coordinate 1,756 of CAZISZ010000057.1, forward strand.
AATGCGGCAAAATTGCTGTGCGCCACAGCCGTAACAACCGCGTCCATATCGTGTATGTTATCGATATCGGTAAATTTAATACCATAGAGCCTCTCGGTTTCCGTGGCATCAGCTTCGGGATCTGTAATCATAGGCTCAATGCCGTATTCTCTGAGTTCACGCACTATGTCAAATACTTTGGAGTTGCGCGTATCGGGACAATTCTCTTTAAATGTAAATCCGAGAATAGCCACACGTGCGTTTTTAACCGGCTTTTCGGCTTTTATGAGATTCTTTACAACGTTTTCGGCAATGTACTTACCCATGCCGTCGTTTATGCGGCGCCCCGCAAGTATAACTTGGCTGTGGTAACCCAGCATATCTGCGCGGTATGTAAGATAATAAGGATCAACTCCGATGCAGTGCCCGCCTACAAGACCGGGGTAGAACTTTAAAAAATTCCATTTTGTTCCCGCCGCTTCAAGAACGGATCTTGTATCTATGCCCATCTTGTTAAATATGATGGAAAGCTCGTTCATAAAGGCAATGTTTATGTCGCGCTGGCTGTTTTCGATAACTTTGGCGGCTTCGGCTACCATTATGGATGATGCGCGGTGAACACCTGCTTCAACCACCAATTCGTATACTCGCGCTACTTCGTCAAGCGTTTCGTCATCCATACCGGACACTATCTTTTTTATATTTTCAAGTCTGTGCACCTTGTCTCCCGGGTTGATGCGTTCTGGGGAGTAACCCACCTTGAAATCGGTACCGCACTTGAGTCCAGATGCGCGCTCAAGAGTAGGGATGCATATATCCTCCGTAACACCCGGGTAAACGGTAGATTCAAAAACTATTATGCTGCCGTGGTTTAGATTGCGCCCGATTATCTCGCAGGCACCAATGACAGGGGAAAGATCCGGTGTGTGGTCATCGTGTACGGGGGTGGGCACCGCAACTATGTGAAAACTTGCATCGCGCAGGCGGCGTTCATCTGAGGTGAATTCCACTCCGCATGCGCTCACCGCCGCATCTCCGACTTCACCCGTGGGGTCGATGCCGGCGCGGTATGCGGCGATCTTGCGCTCGTTCAGATCAAAACCTATCACGCGCAGTTTTTTTGAGAATGCAACGGCTATGGGCATTCCCACATATCCGAGACCGGTGAGGGAAAGCGCTGCTTCACCGGATAAAAGACGGTCGTAAAGTGACATGATAATTCCTTTCGTGTTACGCGCTGCCGAAAATGCGCGCGAGTGGCTGGCGATTTTTAAATCGCATAATATAATATGATATCACAATGAGTGCAAAAAGTCAAGAAAAATCATCCACCCCATGCTGCACAGTACGATCCGACCAATATTTTTTCGATTTTACAGGACTTTTTGCAAAAAAGATATTGAAAAATTCCACACTTTGTGATATAATGTTAAAGTACGCAGATAAAGCATAAAAAGAATATACGCTGGTGTGGCTCAGTTGGTAGAGCAGTTGATTCGTAATCAACAGGTCGCGGGTTCGAGTCCCGCCACCAGCTCCACGAAAAAAGGCGCCGGTGGCGCCTTTTTTTGTAGGAGTCGAAGATGGGCGAACCAGTATCTTGACAACGGAAACAAACGGATGTATAATTAAAGTAAAGTTGTCTATGCGCCGAGCATCGGAAAGAGGATTTTTATGCTTCAAATTAAACATCTTACAAAGTGTTACGGTGAGAAAAAAGCCGTTAACGATTTAAGTCTGCACATTCATCCGGGTGAGATATACGGGTTTATAGGTCACAATGGGGCGGGCAAGACCACAACGCTCAAAGCCACGGTAGGTATACTTGATTTTGACAGCGGCGATATATATATTGACGGTAAGTCGATAAAGGATGATCCGATAGGATGCAAGCGAAAAATTGCATACATCCCAGACAATCCGGATCTTTACGAATACATGACGGGTATTAAATACCTGAATTTTGTCGCGGATATCTTCGGAGTGGGCGCCTCGGAACGCCTTTCGGACATTCGCAAATATGCCGATGCTTTTGAGATGACCGCCAATCTCGGTCAATCAATAGCGGGGTACTCGCACGGAATGAAGCAAAAATTATCGATAATTGCCGCGTGGATGCACCATCCGAAGCTTATTATCATGGATGAGCCGTTTGTTGGTCTGGATCCACAAGCAGCTCACAGGCTTAAGAAAATGATGCGGGAGGTGTGTCAATGCGGCGGTGCGATATTTTTCTCCACGCATGTTCTTGAAGTTGCCGAAAAACTTTGCGATAAGGTTGCGATCATCAAGGGCGGCGAGCTTATTCGGTTTGGCAGTATGGATGAGGTGCGCGGAGATGATTCGCTTGAGAATGTATTCCTTGAGTTGGAGAATGTGTAATGCTTAGAACACTTGTAAAAAAACAACTGATCGAGGTGTTTCGCGCATATTTTTATGATGCCAAAAAGAACAAGCCGCGTTCCGCTGCGGCAACCATCGGGTATATAATTATGTTCGTTGTGCTTATGCTCTTTTTGTGCGGTTTGTTTTCGGCGCTTGCATTTTTACTGTGTGCGCCTATATCCGCTTTGGGGCTTGACTGGCTATTTTTCACCATAATGGGAACGTTGGCAATAATATACGGTTCATTTGGAAGTATATTTAACACATATTCCGCCGTGTATTTGGCAAAGGATAACGATTTGTTGCTTTCGATGCCGATACCCGTACGCGTTATAATGGCATCAAGGATAATAGGCGTGTATCTTATGGGGCTTATGTATTCCGGTTCGGTCATATTGCCGGCGGGCATTGTTTATCTGTGCTTGGTAAGGTACACACCGTGGGCGATCTTTTGCGTTTTGTGGATGATGCTCACAGTATCGCTTTGGGTGCTTGTTATCTCCTGCGCTCTCGGTTGGGCGGTTGCCAAGGTCAGCGCAAAACTTAAAAATAAAACCTTTATTACCATTGCAGTATCGTTGGCATTCTTTTTTACATATTACTTTTTTGTATCCAAATTCGGGGATGTTATCTCAAGTTTTATTGCAAACGCCGAACAGATCGGTGAGTCTGTGCGAGGTGCGGCTTATCCGCTGTATGTTTTCGGGAATGCCGGGGCGGGCGATCCGCTTTCCTGCCTTGCCGTAACGGCGGTAACTGCCGGTTTGCTGATATTGGTTTTGTTTTTAATGGTGCGCAGTTTTGTGGGAATTACCACTGCATCATCAAGTTCTGCCGCAACAAAGTTACGTGTTGAAGTTACCGTCAAGCGGCGCGGAATGCGTGCGGCATTATTTGCAAAAGAACTTCAACGTTTTTGGTCAAGCGCAAATTACGTACTGAATTGCGGTATGGCGCTGATAATGTCACCGATAGTTGCTGCGCTTCTTTGCATGCGCGGCGAGGAACTTGTGGGGGTTTTGGCTGTTGCAATGCCGCATATCAACGGTTTAGCCGTGGTGATATTGGCAGGGACGATCTGTGCCGTTGCTGCGATGAACGATATGGTAGTGCCATCGGTATCCCTTGAGGGCAAAAGCCTTTGGATATTGCAATCCATGCCGATACCAGCTGTTGATGTGATCACGGCAAAAATGTGTGTGCAGGTGCTTTTAACATCGATACCGGTGCTAATACTGTCACTGGTCGGCGCGGTGGTGTGCCGTCTTGAGATTGCCGAGGCGGTAATGCTTGTGCTGTTGCCGCAGATATTTGTTGTTTTTTCGGCGCTTGTGGGGATGGTTTTGGGACTTAAAATGCCAAACCTCAATTGGTCAAGCGAAATCGTGGTGATAAAGCAAAGCCTTGGGGTAATGCTTGCGTTGCTTTTGGGAGTTTTATATGCAAGTTTACTTATCGGAGGATATTTTTTATTTGGAGTATATATCGGCAGCGTGTCGTATACCGCCGTGGCGGCAGGGCTGACGCTTGCCGCTTCCGGCACAGTGTATGCGTGGATACGTCACCGAGGTGTGCAGATATTTAGATCTCTTTGAGTGCAATTTTGTAAATTCTATATCAAGAAAGCAAAAAAACGATCATACGTATTCGGTCCCATGAGGACGGATGTGTATGATCGTTTTTGGGGTCGGATTACATTATCGTAATATCGTGTGCCAGCAGTTTATCGGGACCGCTGTAGTTGCCAGATACGGTTTGAGTATCGGAGAGACGCAAGTTGGCAAGCACATCGGAGAGTTTGGCACTCATTGAGATACCGCTGAGCGGTACTGTGCTGTCTCCGTCGTGAAGGTACGCAAGACGTATCTCGCCGCCGATGTAATCGTTATAAAGATCTACTTGCAATCCGGAAAGCGAAGCACACTCTATGTACTTTTGTGCGGCAAGTTCTGCGCATGTCAGAGTGCCGCTTTCAAGAGATATGCATCTGTGTTCACCGGTGGCGATTTCGCCGAGGTAAGAGGCGAAGCGTTGTGAGCCGTGGTAAGCCGATACTATGCCATCGGATATCAATTTAACATCGCGAAGCGTCACGCCGTCGCCGTCAAAATAAGCGGAACCTGCACTGCCGGGGATGCGTCCGATCATTGAAAGGTTCAGCTTGTCGCCGTTGCCTTTTTGCATGTTGTCTCCCTTGGAGTGTAGATTGCCCTTGGAGTATACCGCTGAGTAGTTGAGATCCATTGCAAGATTATAGGCGAGATTGGCTATCTCATCAGCGCGCAGTACGATATTTGACGTAATCGGCGTTTGAGGTTTTACGGCGCGGCGCCTGTCTGTTACTTCCCGCATCTTCTCAGCTATTTCGGCGGTTATTCGGTTAGAGTCAAATTCTGTAAATCTTAATGATTCGTACAGTTCCACCGAGTCCTCTCCCTCTGTAAATGTGGGTATTGCCTCGATCATGGCGCTGTATTTTATTTGAGTTTTATCCACTCCTCGGCTGTTTTGCACACGAGTAGTTGTGCGGTAGAGAAAGATCTCGGTGGCGTTGATTGAACTGCCGTTTTCGCACTCTGCGGCAAATACCGCATTGGCAATGCGCACCGCCAGTTCGCGCGGCGATTCATCTTTCATGTTGGATTCCAACTCATAGCACTCTGGTGTGCCGCAGGGAAGTTCGTACGGTTCATTGAATACAAGGCGCGCGCGATCGGCTGCCGCCTGTATTTTTGCCGATACCTCGGCATCGTTCATCGAGTCGTACACGGCAAATGATGAATCGCCGAGCTTGCCGTCATGTTCAATGTACACAGTTACATTCACATCGCATGTGTCTGTGGCGCGAACCGTTTCAAGTTTACGATGAACAAAAAACACTTCGTAGGTCTCGGTGGTTACGGTTGATACGCGGTAGCCGCTGATGGTATCGTTTGATGCCAATTGTTCGATTATATTTTTCATCCCAGTTTGACCCTCACTTTCAGATTCGGTCCGCCATCGGATACGCGCACCCATTCTTTGTAGCCCTTGCCGCAACTGCCGGCGCCTATGACTTCAAAATTATCGGATACCATGGATATCGACTTCAAAAGATCGGGCACAAATCCGCTCATTACCACAGGGGAAACATAGTGGTCAGTCAATTTTCCGTCCGCAATTTCTATTCCGTACTCCGCTGTACACTGTATCTGCCAGTTTTTAGGGTCTTCCATGCCGTTGTTTGTCTCAAAAAGCATATAGCCGTGCTTTATGGATGCTATCATATCCTCAAGTTTGTCATGCCCCGCCTCAAAAAAAGTGTTGGTCATGCGGGAGTATGCTTTATGTGAGTATGATTGACGTCTTCCGTTACCGGTGGGGGTCGTGCCGAGCTGTACGGCGGATGCAAGGTCGGAAAGTCCCGCAACAAGAACCCCATTGCTGATTATCTGTGTGTCCTGTGCGAGTACTCCGTCATCATCAAAGAAATAAGATGCGGAACTTATTGCGGCTGCCGCACCGTCGCGCATGTTGGCAATGGGAGATGCCACATACTGACCGACGCAGTGTTTTGCCATTGCGCGATCTTTTACAAATTGATCCATCTCCACGCCGTGACCGAAAGCCTCGTGTGCTATAAGACCGGTGATGGAACTGTCTGTTATCACATCATATATTCCGGGCTCTATGGGTGTGGCTTTTGTGAGATGCGCCGCCTTGTCAACCAATCGGTCTATCAGTGTTGGCAGTTTTTCTATAACATCGGAAAGCCGATTTGAGTACGCGTGCTCGCGCGCATCCGCCATTTTGCCGTCGCGAATGACAACGCGCATGATACCGTTTACCCAACCGTAGTGTTGCGAAAGTTCGCGGTTTGCGGTAATAAACAGCTTTGAAGTGGTGTAGGGCTGAATAAATACCATGGCGTTTAAAATGCGCTTGTCTTTTTCGATTATGCGGTCGCGCAGGTCATTGCATATGGCGAGAATATCGCCGTCACTGTATTCGTCAAAGTCGGATTCGCGTACGAAATCACGTACAAGCGGTTCATCGGCGGGTAGTGGTGCCTCTATCATGTCAGAGACAAACTTTGGAGAGACGGCGGTTTTTTCAACTATTTTTGCCGCCAGTTCTGCGGGATCGCCGTCAATGTCGCCCAAAGAGTATTCTAAAAATGAGCGACCGTTGTGCATGCGCAAAACAAAGCCGCGCTCGCCTGCGCCCTCACGCACGGCAGAAGAACGGCGGTCGGTTTGGTATGCTGTTACCGCAACGTCTGTGCCGAGTATGCTTACATACTTAAATGTCTTGCCAAGTTCGGCGACAAGGGCGCGGCAGGCGCCGCGCTTGCGGTTTAAAAATTCGGAAAAAGGCATTGTAACCTCCTTTGGTTTTTGTTATTGGTCGTGTCTTGCAATAGCGTTGTTAATTAACCTTTGCAACGCAGGGTGCGGATCTTTTCGGGATCCGGGCTTACATAAGCCGTTTGATTTGTGTGGTATATCACATATCCCGGTCTGGCACCGGCAGGCTTTTTTATATTTCTAACCGCGGTGTAATCAACTGCGATATTGTCTCCGCCGCCCGCGCTGGAATGATATGCCGCTATTTCCGCCGCCTCGGTCATATCGCTGTCGGGTGCATTGCCGCCGCAAACGAGTATAACGTGTGAGCCCGGCGCACCCTTGAGGTGAAACCATATATCCGAGCGATCGGACGTTTGCTCGAGGGTATATCCGTACATCAGCGCCTGTGCCGGAGCGTAGAGCGT
>CAZISZ010000058.1:0-8777 GCA_964542035.1 uncultured Ruminococcus sp.
CGGTCAGGAAGTTGTTGTGGGTCTGCGTCCCGAGTGCATCTACGATTCTCCCATGCAGTTGTCCGCTCATCCCGACAGCGTGATCGATACATATGTTGATGTTACCGAGCTTATGGGTGCCGAGATCTATCTCTACCTCACTGTTGGCGAGACAAACCTTATCGCACGTGTATCTTCTCGCTCCACCACACGCGCGGGTGATAACATCAAGGTAGCCTTTGATATGTCCCGTATGCACATATTCGATAAGGATACCGAGCGTTGCATCATTCACTGATTTGCGGCGGTATCAAATAAGTAAGTAATTAAAGCTCCCTGTCCGGAGGATACGAGTTCTCGGACAGGGAGCTTTTTGGAGTTGAGAAAAACAAAAAGCAGTCAACCGATTTGGAGGTAACATGATCCCGTCGTCGGTTGGCAAAATTTTCGCCGGGGCTGAAAGCCTCGGCGATTATGGCAGTAGGATCAATCGGAATATATCGGGAATTTGTCGGTCAGTTCGCGCACCTCGGCTGCAATGCGTTCGCGATTGGGGTCAAAATTAAACACCGCGTCTGCAATAAAGCCGGCTATTTTGTCCATCTCAGGTGTGCCGAATCCGCGTGTTGTTACTGCCGGTGTACCGACACGCAGACCCGATGTTATCGCGGGCTTTTGCGGATCGTTGGGGACGGCGTTTTTGTTGGCGGTGATACATACTTCGTCAAGACGACTTTCAAGTTCCTTTCCCGTGACCGGTGTGCCGCGAAGATCAAGTAGCATAAGGTGGTTATCGGTGCCTCCGGATATAAGTTTTATCCCGCGCGAGGTAAGTCCGTCCGCCAGCGCGTGAGCGTTTTTAACGATGTTATTTTGGTAAACGGTAAATTCGGGAGTCAACGCTTCGCCGAGCGCAACTGCTTTGGCGGCAATTATATGCATAAGCGGTCCGCCTTGTGTGCCGGGGAAAATTGCTTTGTCGATGGCTGCGGCATGTTCGTCACGGCAGAGGATAAGCCCGCCGCGCGGACCGCGCAGAGTTTTATGGGTGGTTGTGGTAACGACATCTGCGTATGGTACGGGGCTCGGATGAAGTCCTGCGGCAACAAGACCTGCAATATGAGCCATGTCTACCATAAGCAGCGCTCCCACTTCGTCCGCTATCTTACGGAAGTTTGCAAAGTCTATGGTGCGCGGGTAAGCGCTTGCTCCGGCAATTATCATTTTAGGGCGGCATTCAAGTGCCAAACGACGCACCTCGTCATAATCTATCATCTCGGTCTCGGGATCTACGCCGTAGTGCACAATATTGAAATACTTTCCCGAAACGTTAAGCTTCATGCCGTGAGAGAGGTGACCTCCCGCGGCAAGGCTCATTGAAAGTACCGTATCACCGGGAGAGAGCAGCGCGAAAAATACGGCAAAGTTTGCCGAGGCTCCGCTGTGAGGTTGAACGTTTGCGTGATCGGCTCCGAAAAGACGGCAGGCACGATCCCTGGCAAGCTCTTCGACCTCGTCAACGTATTCGCAACCTCCGTAATATCTGCGTCCGGGATATCCCTCAGCGTATTTGTTGGTAAGCACGCCGCCCGCTGCAAGCAAAACCGCCTCGGAGACGATATTTTCGGATGCGATAAGCTCAATGTTTCGGCGCTGTCTTGCAAGCTCGCGCGAGCATGCGGCACCGACCTCCGGGTCGAAAGAGGAAAGCTTTTCAAAAAACATAAAAGTACCTGCCTTTCAGAAAAAAGATACTACTTATTATACTCATTTGCGGCGACATGTCAATATCAAAAATCAACAAAATGCATAATTGCCATCAAAAACTTGCGTTAATTATGTCGGACGATACCATGTTGGGGTATAAAATGACCTTTTTGTGACGCCGATGTGCATATTCAAGTGTGCGTGCCGCACCGCCAAAGCTGTTTTCTACATATGCCGCAACAATATCGGACACGCCCACCATCCATTCGTTGCGTCGTATTATGGCAAGTCGTGGCGGCACGGTCTCAATGCCCGGGTATATAATTTCGCTGTAATTGTCGCGTACGGGACGGTCAATGTATGCAGCAACCAAACAAACACGTATCGGTGCCCCCGCATCACGCCGTTTTATCAGCACGGTGGCGGCAAGTTCGTCAAATGCACCGCTGCCGCCGAGTAAAAAACGATCGCATCCGGATTGTATTAAATCTTCGGTGACGGAAATCAGCCATGCCTCGATCGCCGTTCTGTTTTTTATCTCTCTGTGCCCGCAAAATGAAACCGTCATATCCGCACCTCGCACTTTTATAGATATACAGTGTATCCATATCAAACATTATACCATAAAAATCGGATAAAATAAACATATAATATGTTTATTTTGGAGGAGAAATGGCTATAAAAAGTGTTTCCGTGCGGATAGAGGAGGAAATGTTGCGTAAACTCGGGTACGTGGCTGATTATGAGGGGAGATCAATCAACAGCCACATTCTTGTTTTGATACGCGACAGTATTAAAAGTTTTGAAGAGCAAAACGGAAAAATAGAGGGGTCGGTCAGTCCTGAAGTTAACGTAAAACCCGGTAAAAGGTGAAATATCGTATTTTGCGTTCTGTCAATATTGAAATATTGAATTGTATCGAAAGATTATAAAAACAAGCTCTGCAGAGTCACGGGACTCCGCAGGGCTTGTTTCGTTATTATTCGATTTTCGGATTCGGATATCCGATCTTATTTGGTTATAACCGCCACGTCATGAGCGGCAACGGTTACCGAGGTACCCAAAACTTCAAAGCTCACATCTTCATCGCCGTTGTTGCGGAATGCAAACAATCGTTCTCCCTCGCCTGTCTTGTATTCGCAATAGCGGATGTTATCCGGTACGGTAAGATCGGTATCGCAAACGAAGCGCGCGCCGTCCCAATTGTAGAAGAAACGGCTGTATTCGTCTTTAATGGCAAGCAAGCGGGAGAGGTGTTCGCCGTATTCGGGCATGGCGGCAATGCCGACTTTGCGGCAACGCCAAATGGCAACATCAAATCTCATCCCGTAGATAAACGCGTGGTTAAGATCATCGCGCCAGCCGCGCCGGCAATCGTGTATCCAGCGGTTGGAAATTATGGGCTCTGGGAATGTGCGCAGGTACATTTCGGGGAAGAGCGTCTGCACATTCGCGGCAAGAGATGAGCGGTATCCCGCGCCACGGTCACAGCCGTGGGTGAAGTCAACATCCGCAATCACCGCGTCGTTTACGCATTCGGTGCCTACAGCTTGATCGGGACCGAGTATGGCGCGTACATCGCGCATGTTGCGGCGGCGGTAAAACATTTCGTCGTCGGGACGGTTGCCATGCGCGTGTGCGGGATTAAAGCAGAGCTTGCTGCGCCCGCCTACTTGATCAAAGAATATACCGTTGGGCTCGGCGCGCAGTTTGAGACGACCGTTTTCGATAAGTTTATCATGCCATATCTTCGTTGCTTGGCAAGCATCCACAAATGATTTGTAGCCGTAATTGCGCAAAACGGTACCGTTGTTTTCAAATTTGTAGTGATCCTCATATTCGTTGCCGTCTATATCTATGCGCGCGGTTTCAAGATGGTGGCGTCGATAAAAATCGGTGTTCTTGTCTATAAGTATTCCGTTGTTGTAAAGTATGACGTTACCTCCGAGGCGACGTACTTCGGCTATTGCGGCGCGAAGAACATCCTCGCCGCCGAGCTCGGGGTCGTACTCGTAATGAGGGTATCCGTTATCAAAGCGACCGCGCCACCAACCGAACACCAAAAGCGTATCAAGACCGTATTTTTTTCCCTCAAGATAAAGTCTTGGCAGGTCCTCGTATTTCCAAAAGATCTCGCCGAACTGGTGACGCAGGATTATGCGTTGCCAACCGTGCATACCCTTTACCCACTCGCGCGGTTCAACGGGCTTAAAGTAGGTCGAATGCGCAAACGATCCGTAAATATCCGAGCCTATACGCCAATCACCCTCAGCCATCGTAACGACGACCGGCGGGGTGGATACCCGCTCTCCTTTGCAAGCAAAAGGATAATGGCAAATCGCGGTTACAAGACGCGGTACGCGGCTTTCGCGCGGCTGAATTGCGTTTAAAAGGCAACAAGCGCGGGTGCGAACGTCATGACGACCGACATAAAGAAAATATTTATCCGATTGTATGCCGAGCCATGACATTGTGGCGGGGCGCGGATAGACCAGTGTGGATTTTATCTCGTTATAATCGGAACTCATATATTCCGTATGCGCCGAGGCGAGTGCGCGCCACGGGTTTTTAATGCGGTCTCCCAGCCCTTGCGGGCGGTAAAGTATGTCGTTTTCACGCTCGCCCGCGAGGCGGTTGAGGTCTATATATGGATATTCAAGTTCGTTTATGCGCGCATCATCGTGATTTTCTATCTCCGCATCAAAGGTAAAGCCATCTCCCGTTTCCGTGACGGTCAGCGTCAGGCGGGCATCTATTTTGCGTCCGGTATCGGTCACAAGCTCATTGTAGACTATCACGGTTCGGTTACCGTCTGTACTTACCGTGCCGGATTGGTCGGCAGAGTGTACCGTCATTTCAATATAATAACCGTCATCTGCCATTATGCGCCAAAAATCGCCGTCGGCGGTGCCGACAAGCGGAGTGCCGTCGGCGCTCCAATTTATGCGCGAGGCGTCGGGCGAGAGCTGAAATTTCAAAATATTTTTCATTTTCTACCTCCGTGTGACTCGTAAAATATATTGTTATGCTACTATCCTACCACCAAATCGGCGCAAAATATATAAACATCTTATGTTCTTTTTCGGAAATCATACGAAAGCGAAAAACGTCTTATGAGGTGTCGGTGAAAAAATAAAAAATATGCGAAAAAATCTTCAAAACTATTGCATATCGCAGAAAAGTGTGGTATAATTAAGATAGAGTATATTATGATGTAATGGAGAGTGGGCTTGCGTCCACTCTTATTTAATGATTTAACCGATTTAACAAAAATCAATGGTCCGCACCCGCCGCTTGCAAAGCGCGTGGAGGATCGCAAGGAGTGTACGGTAATGAAAAAAGAGCTTGGCGGCGTAGCCGGGCGGGTGTACGATCTGCTTTTGCCCACAGTGCGCGAGGCGGGTTGTGAAATTTGGGATCTTGAGTTCGTCAAGGAAGGTGCCAGACGTGTGCTGCGCATTACAATAGACGCCCATGACGGCGTGGGGATTGAGGATTGCGAACGCGTGCACCGCGCGGTGGATCCGGTGCTTGACAAGGCGGATCCTATCGACGGATCCTATTATCTTGAAGTTTCATCTCCCGGAATCGAGCGCGAGCTGACACTTTTGCGGCATGTTCCCGCATGTGTGGGGCAGCGAGTGGAAGCACGCCTGTTCGCTCCGATTGATTCGCGACGCGTTTACAGCGGTACACTTTTGGGGCTTGATGACGGCGAGTGTGTGTTGATACGCGAGGGTGAGAATGCCGAACCGTGCGCACTTCCCGCGGAAGCAATATCGAAAATGCATGTTATATACAGTTTCGGCGATTGACGGCATCATGTCTGTAGGATAAATTCGTATAATTCCATATTGTAGATTACAAATTACGCTCCGTAAGCACAAAAATTACGGCAATGCAAGAAAGCAAGTGCGTCGGCGTTGACCGAAAGAAAGGAAAACTCATAATGAATACAGAATTTTTCACCGCCCTTGACCTGCTTGAAAAGGAAAAGGGTATACCCAAGGAGTATATGCTTGAAAAAATAGAGGCGGCTCTTGTTGCGGCGTACAAAAAGGAGTACGGCAACAATACAAATGTTCGCATTCTTATAGACGAGGCAAAAAAGGACGTTAAAGTCTATCAGCAGAAAGAAGTTGTGGCGGTGGTCGAGGATCCGGAAACACAACTCTCCCTTGAAGAAGCGCGTCAGATAAATAAACGCGCTGCTGTGGGCAGGGTGCTTGAATTTGAGGTTAAAACAAAAAACTTTCGCCGTCTTTCCGCGGGCGCGGCAAAATCCGTGATAATACAGGGCGTTCGCGAGGCTGAACGCAAGATAGCGCAGGAAGCATATGAAAAGAAGCGCGAGGAGATAATTACAGCAACCGTTGAAAAGATAGATCACGAGAGCGGAAATGTACTTATCGATACCGGCACGGGACGCGCCGTTTTGACGGTCGGCGAGCAGATTCCCGGCGAGCAGTTTACAATAGGGCAAAAGATAAAAGTTTATGTTCTCGAGGTTAACCGCGAAGCTCGCGGACCGCTGGTAACTCTCTCCCGCGTACATCCCGGTTTTGTATGTCGTATGTTTGAACTTGAGGTCCCCGAAATCGCGGACGGAACAGTTATCATCAAGGGTATTGCGCGCGAGGCGGGGTCTCGCACCAAACTTGCCGTTATGTCTCGTGACGAGGAAGTTGATCCCGTCGGCGCTTGCATAGGTAACCACGGTATGCGTATAAACAATGTTTGTGCGGAACTCGGCGGTGAAAAAATAGATATTATTCATTACAGCGAAAAACCGGAGGAGTATATCTCCGCGGCTCTTTCTCCCGCCACAGTGGATTCGGTGGAGATGAGCGCAGAGCGTTCGGCTCATGTTGTTGTAAAACCCGAACAGCTTTCGCTTGCTATCGGACGCGAGGGACAAAACGCAAGACTTGCCGCTCGTCTTACGGGTTGCAAGATAGATATAAAGACCGAATAAAGGTCGCGTAAGTTTGAGGGTTGACAGATCATGAAATCCGGCGGCGCGCAGGCGCAAAATCAAACGAAAAAAGTGAAAAAAATACCCGAACGCCAGTGCTTGGGATGCGGCGAGCATAAACCCAAGGGCGAACTTTGCAGGATAGTGCGTACGCCCGACGGTACGGTAACGATAGATAAGACCGGTAAAAAATCCGGCAGGGGTGCATATATTTGCCCCGACGCCGCCTGTCTTGTGCGAGTGCGCAAAAATCGACGCGCCGAGTCAAATCTCGGTTGCGATATCCCCGCCGAGGTGTGGGAGACACTGGCATCCGAACTCTGCGCGGATAAATAATGCGGGAGACACGCGGTCTTTAAAAGCGAAGAACGGTAAAGGATACTAAAGAGCAAGGTATGCAAAAAAAAGCCGAAAATATTGGATCAAACAAATATAAATCTGTAAACGAGGGTCCCCCGCTCAATCCCGATGTGATAAAGGGAATAACGGCGCGGTGTCTCGGTAATATAGGGCTTTGCGTTCGTGCGCGCAAAATGGTGCTCGGCACTGAGCTTGTGTGCGATGCGCTTAAGTCCGGCGCGGCAAAGCTGGTGATATCCGTCGGTGATGTTTCGCAAAATACGGCAAAGCGCCTGCGCGACAGGTGCGCATACTACGGTGTCAGGCTTATGGTGCTCCCCTGTACGGGAGAGGAGCTTGCATCTGCGGTAGGCAGAGGCGGCATAACGGCGGCGGTGGCTGTCACCGACGCGTCAATGGTCAAAATGATAGAAAAAGCGGCACAACCGCTCGGTATCTGAAAACCCCAACCCAAGGAGGATGATGGAATATGGCAACAGCACAGGTAAAGGTAAATCAACTTGCAAAGGATCTCGGTCTTAAGACCAAGGATGTGACCGACCTTTTTGCAAAAGCGGGAATAGAGGTCAAAACGCAAAAGGCGCTTGAGCCTTTTGAACTTGATTTGTTTTTGGAAAAGCTTACCCGCGAAAATCAAATAGATAATATCGAGGATTACATTGACGGCGTGACATATATTCCCTCACCGAAATCCGCGGAGAAAAATAAGACGGAGAATGATCAAAAAAGCGCCGGAGACGGAGCGAAGTCTCAAAAAAGTGTCGCGGCGACAGATGCCAAGACCGATGTTAAATCCGAGTCGAAAAATATTGCCAAGGCAGAGATGAAGTCCGAAGAAAAATCCGACAAGAAAACAGGTGCCAAGCCGGAAGTGAAGACCAAAGTGAAAAACGAGGCGAAAAACACGAAGAACGCTCAACAATCTCCCGCCCGCACGGCAGGCGAAAGATTTGAGGATCGTCTTAAAAAGGCAGAGCAGGCAAACGCACAGCAAAGTCAGCAAAAAAAGAACGATCGTCCGCAGGAGCAAAAAAATCGTGCGCCCAAACAATCGGGGCTTGCTATCGGTTCTGCGGCATCCGAGGGCAATAAGGAGACGGTTACCGTTAACAAAAACGCCGGTACTCGCGTGGTGGATACCAGAGGAACCGGTGCCGAGGCGGTCGATCTTTCAAAATACGATGACAGACTCGATAATTTTGTTCCGGACACCGTAAAGGATATAAAAGGCGGTTCGCAAAAAGTCAAAAAGCAGACGCAATCCGGTGAAGCGGGGCAGGGACGTTCCCGCACGCAGCAGGGACAGCGCTCTCAGCGCACGGGCGGTGCGCAACAGTCGCAACAAGGACAGCGCCAATCGGGCGGAAAAGGTGTACAGCAAGGTGCGGGTCGTCAGCAAACGGGTCGTGACCGCCGACGCGATAACAGACGCGGCTCACAGGCACCCGCCGCACAGCCTATCAAAAAGCAACCGGTGCGCGCAACAATTCCCGATGAAATAACCGTCGGCGAACTTGCTCAGCGCCTTAAAGCTACCGCTGCGGAGGTTATAAAGCGCCTTATGAAGATGGGCGTTATGGCAACGGTAAACCAAGTAGTCGATTTTGATACTGCCGCGCTCGTAGCCGAGGAACTCGGCGCCGAGGTAACGCGCGAGATAGTGACATCTATCGAAGATCGTCTCTTTGACGAGGGAGAAGATCGTGCCGAAGATCTTTGCGAGCGCGCTCCCGTTGTTTGCGTTATGGGTCACGTT
>CAZISZ010000059.1:0-8773 GCA_964542035.1 uncultured Ruminococcus sp.
GGACGGCAACGAACTGCTGCTCTCCGATGTTTTGGGGAGCGATGACGGTTGGGTGGGTGAAGAATACGCCGCGCGCGAAGAGCGGCAGATCATACGCCGAGCCGTTGCTGCGCTTGACGAGCGCGAACGCAAAATAATAGAACTTCGCTTTGGGCTGTCCGGCGGTGATGAGATGACTCAAAAAGAGGTTGCCGACTTGCTCGGTATATCGCAATCTTATATCTCGCGGCTTGAAAAAAAGATTATAGCCCGTCTGCGCCGCGACCTTGCGGGAAAAATATAGTGAGCTATGTATTGAAAAAATAAAAAATTGATATAAGTTAAAATGCCGAAAACGGCGAAATGGTGAAGAGTATGGAAAATTTAAAGATCGAATTCAGCGTGTCGCAGGCGGAGATCACAGGTTTTGCTGTGTCACTCGGTGAGAGGGAACGTTCTGCCGCAACGGTTTGCAAGTATATACACGATGTCGGCGTTTTTGCCGAGTGGTTGGGGTGCGGCATTCTTAACAGGGCGGCGGTGCTGGAATACAAACATAAGCTTACGGAGGTTTATTCCCCCGCAACAGTGAACTCTGTTATAGCGTCACTCAATGGCTTTTTTGATTACATAGGGCGATATGAGTTGAAATTGCGCTCGGTTAAGGTGCAACGCCAAGTGTTTTTGGATGGCAAGCGTGAGCTCACACGAGACGAGTACGAACGATTGATATGCGCGGCGCGCAAGGTGGGGAAAACAAGACTTATGGTCATCATGCAAACGATATGTTCCACCGGAATACGTATATCCGAGTTGCGTTTTATAACCGCAGAGGCGGTAAAGCGAGGGTGCGCCGATGTGAGTTGTAAAGGAAAACGGCGTCAGGTACTGTTGCCTTGCCGACTTGTAATCATACTTAAAAATTATATGAAAAAAACGGGAATAAACAGCGGTGCGCTGTTTATCACCCGCGGTGGCAAGAATGTGGACAGATCGAATATTTGGTCCGAAATGAAAAAACTGTGCCGTGCGGCAGGCGTGGAGAGCACAAAGGTTTTTCCGCACAATTTGCGTCATCTGTTTGCACGTGTGTTTTATGAGGTACATCGTGACATAGTGCGCCTCGCGGATATACTCGGTCACAGCAACGTCGATACCACTCGGATATATACAATGGAAAGCAGTTGTGAACATCGCCGACGCATTGACAATTTGGAATTGTTACCGTTTACCACATAATCGGTATTATGTTGTAATGTAAAACCATATTCTTCAGGTTAATTATAGCACAATACTTGAGCTGTGGCAATACTTTTTTTAATAAAATTAATTATTTTTGAAATAATTGTACGAAAATAAGACCAATAAAAAATCAAGTTTTTTTATTGGTCTTGTATGCGTGGCAAAAAGGACAAAAAACGATTCAATGTCGGAGCCCGCTTTTACTTATATCGTGTTTTTACAACATAATACCGATTATGTTGTAAATTCATTCAAATTTGATTATTTTTATGTCTTTGCATGGCAAAACATTGATATTTCTCACTGCAAAGCCGAGTCTTAAATGTGAATAATAACCGTATATCGTGAAATCACTAATCAAAAATCGTACAATCATCTTCCAAAAAAAGTAAAATATATTAATGAAGCAAAGATAAAAAAGAATCAATGTAATGAAAATTCTCTAAAAGATTGCGGCATTTATCATATCGTTTCTTGTGATATTGTCGGTATCTGCGGCACATGTTACAGCCGAAATGACCGATGGTGCGAACAACAAAACGATCATCACCCACGCATGCGTCGGTGGACGCGTTAAACATCGAGATCCCGAAACGGCGTGATGTCTCTCCCGCCGCGGGTCAAAAAATAAAAAAGGAGCAAAATTAAATGAAACGAATGAAAAAGATCATCGCGTCTGCGCTTGCTCTCATGATGATCCTGCCCACACTCACCGTCCTTGTGCCGGCGGCAACCGCCGCGGATGCGGACTCGGGCAGCACAACAGCCACCGTCCCCGCCGCGATAGACTTTAATGGTGACGGCAAGACCGACATTGCGGATGTTGTACTTATGCTGCGGCATCTTATGAATCCCGCAAAATATCCGTGGAGTTATTCTCACGATTTTAACGGCGACGGTCGCGAGACCGTGGCGGACGCTACGCACTTCCTTAAATATATGCTTTTCGGCTATTCGATAAACATCGATTGCCCCGGGCACAATTATGTTAACGGCGTGTGTACCGTGTGCGGACATGTAAACGGCGCGGCGTGTATCGACGAGCACAACTTTGTCGATAACGTCTGCACCAACTGCGGCGAGCGCGGGTCTGCGGGGCTGGCATATAAGGTTTATTCACCCACATCGGGCGAGTATGCCATGGTGACAGGTATAGGTACATGCACCGATACCGATATCATTATCCCCCAAACGTATAAAGGCGTATCCGTTACTCGGGTTGGCAGCAGTTCGTTTGCAAACAACACCACGATTACTTCCGTTGAACTGCCCGAAACTATAACAAATATTTATTCCAAGGCTTTTTACGGTTGTTCTTCGCTCACAGCAATCAAGTACTCGGGAACCAAAGCACAGTGGGCGGCAGTTGGATTTGGCGTAAGTTGGAACTGTGATACATCCATCAGTAAAATCGTTTGTTCGGATGGAGAAATAACTGTTCTTCCGTGCGAGGTCGGCGAACATGAATTTGTTGACAACGTTTGCGCATACTGCGGTGAACGAGGTTCTGCGGGTCTTATATACAGCACTTCCGGACAAGTCACCGGTATCGGCACTTGCACGGATACCGAGGTGATTATACCCAAAACTTATATGGGCACACCCGTGACCGGCATTTCCGGCAATGCGTTTAAGGGTAACACGTCCGTAACGAGCGTTGAAATGCAGGACGGAATGCAGAAGATATATTCTCAGGCGTTTTACGGCTGCACAGCTCTGACGAGCGTATCTGTTCCGGATAGTATTACTTATATTGTAAACAGTGCGTTTGACGGTTGTACAAATTTGCAATTTAATGTTTACGACAATGCAAAGTATCTCGGCAATGCCGAAAACAAATACGTGCTTTTGTACGAAGCGAGTACAACCTCCGTATCTTCTTGCGAGATACATGAAGATACAAAAGTTATAAACTGCTATGCGTTTCAGAATTGCAAAAAGCTTGCGTCGGCAACTATTCCTAATGGCGTTGTCTGTTTAAGCGATTACGTATTTCAGAACTGTTCACAACTTACCGAAATGAAAATCCCCTCAAGCGTTACAAGTATCGGTACTGCCACGTTTGCAGATTGTTTAAACATGGCTACATTGACAGTGGATGAAGACAACAAATATTACTGCGCGGTTGACGGTATACTTTACAACAAAGCCATGACCGAAATAATAGCCGCGGCGCCTGATGCTGTTGTCGGCACTGTTGAGATACTCGACAGCGTACAGACGATCAACAATTATGCGTTTTCCGGTTGCAGTAAGATCACATCCGTGAAATTCGGGGAAAACAGCAATTTGAAGAGAATAAGTAGTCATGCATTTTATGATTGCACTTCTTTGGAAAGTATAAATATCCCTTCGAGCGTTACATCCATTGATTACACTGCATTCCGAAATTGCTTAAAACTTACCGAAATAACCGTTGATGATGCCAATAAATATTACAGTGCTGATGGTGCTGTGATGTTTAATAAGGACAAGACAACCATCAGACTCGTATCCGGTGCGCTGACCGGAAAATATGTGATTCCCGAAAGCGTAACCAAAATAGATGGCTATGCATTTGCCTTTTCAAATGTATCATCCGTTGTTATACATGACGGTATCACAGAAATTACTGCGCGGGCTTTTGTTTCATGTTACGATCTCAAATCCGTTTACATCGGCAAAGGTGTGACAAGTATCGGAAGCGCTGCATTCCAAGCCGATTCGAATATAGAATATATTTATTACGCCGGCACCGAAGCGGAGTGGGCTGCCATAACCAAAGGTAGCGGTTGGAACAATGGCTTGAATAGTTGCTCTGTTATCTGTTCCGATACAGTTATCGATTGCACCAACTCGGCTCACGATTATGTTGACAACGTTTGCACACGTTGCGGCGAACGAGGCTCGGCAGGGCTTGAATACAGTTTGGGTAACCGGTATGATTCGAGTACAGGTTCTGATGTGCCATATGCTTATGTAACAGGTATAGGTACCTGCGCCGATACAGATATCATTATCGCGAAAACGTACAAGGGCAAGGATGTGACTTGTGTTGGTGTTAGTGCATTTGAAAACAATACATCCATTACATCCGTTGAACTTCCGGAAACTATCACAAATATTTATTACGGTTCATTTTACGGTTGTTCTGCATTGACCGCTGTTTTTATACCGGGAAGTTTGACAAGCATCGGGTTCGATGCATTTAACGGTTGTTCCGCTCTTACAACAATAAATTTTGCGGGAACAAAAGAACAATGGAATGCTATAAAACTTGGTGGTCGATGGAAGACCAATTCAGCCATTACCACAATTATCTGCTCGGACGGTGAAATAAAAGACTATCCTTGCAATACTGCCGAACATAATTTCGTTAACAATGTTTGCACATACTGCGGAGAGCGCGGGTCGGTGGGGTTGACATACAGCACCGGCAGCAAATATGATTCAAGTACAGACTCTCGTGTGTATTGTGCTTGGGTGGATGGTATAGGCACTTGCACGGATATGGAAATTGTTATACCAAAAACTTATAAGGGAAAAACGGTTTTTCTCTGGAATAGTGCATTTGCTGATAATACCGTTATTACATCCGTTGAATTACCGGAAACTACTACCGAAATTGCAAACCAAGCATTTTATGGTTGTGCCGCTCTTACCACTATTAAATATGCGGGAACAAAAGCACAGTGGAATACCATAACATTTGGCAGTAACTGGGACTACAATTCCGGTATCTCCGAAATCATTTGTTCGGACGGTGTGATATGTTATCAACACGATTTTGTAGACAATGCTTGCACACGTTGCGGCGAGCGCGGATCTGCGGGATTGGTTTATATCAACGGAAGTTCTTATACACCCGCAAGCGGTCAGATTCATTACTCCGGAATGACGGTATTGGGTTGGGGAACATGTACCGACACAGAGGTGATAATTCCCCAAACATATCACGGTCAGCAGGTGGTTGCAGTATCCATATCTGGCGAAAATACAAATGTTACAAGTATTGAATTTCAAGACGGTATGCAGGTGATCGGCAATCTCGGAACATGCTCGGCGCTTACCGATATATCTGTTCCCGACAGTGTTATACGCGTCCAAAACGCGTTTAATAAATGCGCAAACTTGGAATATACAATTGAAAACAATGTAAAGTATCTCGGTAACAAAGATAACCCTTATTTTGTATTGGTAGGTCTTGTAGATACATCGGTATCGAGTGTGGAGATCAACGGCAAAACGCGTGTTATAGCAAAGAGTGCTTTCAAAGGCTGCTCACTTACAACCGTTGATCTTCCCGTTGGCTTAAAGAGCATAGGCAGCAATGCATTTGATTCTTGTAAGTTACTTTCAGAAATACAGATACCTAACAGTGTAGAACGTATTGATGAGTATGCGTTTGAGTGGTGTGTGAGTCTTACAAGTATTGAAATCCCTGCAAGCGTTACCGAAATATCCGGAGGTCTGCTCGGAATGTGCACGGCGTTGACCGATGTCACCGTTGCTGCGGATAACCCCAATTACTGTGCACAATCGGGCATGATATTCACAAAAGATATGAAGACTCTCATTGCTGCCTCGGGTGGTTTGTCCGGAGAAATCGTTATACCGGATACTGTTGAAACATTGTATAATGGTGCTTTTTATGGCTGCGATCAACTTACCGCGGTGAAATTCGGTGACGAAAGTCAACTGAAAAAAATTTGCGCATATGCATTTGAATACTGCAAATGCCTTGTCAGTATTAATATACCGTCAAAATTTGAAAACTTTGATGGTAAGTGTATATTTAGATATTGTTATAATCTTACGGATATTACCGTTGCGGATGATAACCTCAATTTCAGTGCAGACGGTATGGTAATATTCAATAAAGATAAAACATCGATAGAACTTGTATCCGGTGCGCTTACCGGAAAATATATCATTCCGAATACTGTTACGTCTATCGGTGATGCAGCGTTTTGCAATTCCGATATATCATCTGTGGTCATACCGAACAGTGTTGTGAAAATTGGACGATACTCATTTGAATTTTGCAGAAATATGACAACAGTGTATATGGGTAAGGGCGTAACGAACATAGGTTACGGTGCATTCGATTTTTGCAATCTAACCACAATCAACTACGCCGGCACCGAAGAAGAATGGGCGGCTATCAAAAAGACTTCGGGTTGGGATAACTACACCGGCGATTATACCGTGTATTACTCCAAGGATATCTATGATGGTATCTGCTTGACAGAGGGGCACAACTTTGTTAACAATGTTTGCGAATATTGCGGCGAACGAGGATCTGCGGGGCTGGCTTACAGTGTCGGCGACAGCGGAGTTGTCACTCTCAGCGGTATAGGCACATGCACCGATACCGAAGTGGTAATTCCCAAGACCTACCTCGGCAAAACCGTTACCGCCATAGGCGCAAATGCGTTTGTGAAAAATACAAATATTGTAAGCGTGATATTGCAGGATGGATTGGAAACCATAGGATCAAGCGCATTTGCAAGCTGCACCGCTCTTAAGAGTATTACTCTGCCCGAAAGTTTGACGGCTATACCTAATTATTGTTTCCGCAGTTGTGCGGCACTTGAAAGCGTCGAGCTGCCGGCGAACTTGATCAAAATCGGAACGTATGCTTTCGATGGTTGTAAGTCTCTCACAAACATCGCAATACCCGAAAATATTACCTCTATACCGAATTATTGCTTCTATAATTGCTGGGCACTTGAAAGCGTAACGCTGCCGTCTGCGGTGGTGAGCATTGGAGATTATGCTTTCTACGGTTGCAAGGCGCTTGTCGAAATAACATTGCCGTCTTCTCTTACCACAATGGGAAGCGGAAAGGGTTATACGTTTTCCGGTTGCGCATCGCTTACAAGTATTGAGATTCCCGAAGGGATCACCGCAATACCTAACAGCTGCTTCGGTAAGTGTACCACCCTTACCGATGTTATCATACCGAGTACTGTCGTCAGCGTAGGCAGTGATGCGTTCTACTTTTGTCCTTTGAATTTAAATATCAAGGACGGTGCGTGTTATCTCGGTAACAGCAAAGATCCCTACCGAGTGTTGGTAAGCGTGGCGGATGATTCGGTGACCGAGGTTGTGGTACCAGGCGATGTCATAATAGCAAGCAGAGCGTTTGCGAATTCGTCGGTTGAAAGTATTGTTATATCCGAGGGTATAACAAACATACCGCAATACGCGTTTGCGGGTGCAACAAAACTGCGCAGCTTGACCTTACCCGCGTCGGTATCCGCAATAGGTACATATGCGTTTATGAACACTACCGCACTGACGGATGTTGTAATATCCGAGGATAACAGCAGCTTCCGATATGTGGACGGTATCATATACAACCGCGATCTCGATACCGTTGTTGTGGCTGTGGGAAGCATTGCGGGTGATATTGTAATACCCGCATCTGTAACTAATATTTCCAAATATGCGTTTTATCGTTGCAGTATGCTTACAGGTGTATCGTTTGACGAGGGCAGCAAATTGACAACTATCGAAACCAATGCGTTTAACAGTTGCACGAGTCTTGTAAGCTTTAAGTTACCGGAAAATATATCTTCCATATCGGCTACCGCAATCAACAATTGCACATCTCTGACCGAAATCACCGTGGATGCTGAAAACCCATACATTGCGGCTGTCGGTCTTGCTATTGTAAGTGCGGACGATCATACAAGGATGATCGGTACGGTCAACAGTACTCAAACAATCGTAATACCCGATAGCGTGACAACTGTTGCCAAAGGAGCTCTGTCATCCGCTGTTAAAGGTGAAACCATCTACGTCGGTGCCAATGTTACGACTATAGAATCACGTGTTTTTGGCAGCTTGAAAGGAACGGTAACAATAAATTATACCGGCACCAAAGAACAGTGGCAGGCTATAAACTTGGCATCGGATTGGGCTTATTCCGGTAAAAAGTATGCGGTCAAGGTCGTTTGCGCCGACGGTACATTGTCGTACACGATGTAATTTCCCTTGCGGCTCAGCCGCAGCGCCGGGCAAAATATTATTTTGCCATTGCGCCTCAACTCATGCCCATCACGGGTGTACGCGGCGGGGGCGGAAACTGTGCCCGAGGCTACGTGCCAAGCCGAGGATACGGCGATCGCACTCGTTGCGAACACCCGGGGTGATATATAATTTTTAAACAAAGAAAGGAAAACAAAATGAAAAAAATCGTATCTGTCATTCTGGTTTTGATGATGGTAATACCGGGATTTTGCGTGTTTGCTTACGCCGAAGATGGCGGCAGCTTTTCGCTTACCCCGAGCGCTCTCGCCGCAAAACCGGGAGATACCGTAACCTTTACCGTAACAGGACAGGGGTTTAGTGAGGCTAACAGGTCATATGTGGTTATGGTTGACAGCTTGGACAGTAATTTTGAACTTGACGGTGTCGGTGAGTGGTTGCTTACGGGAGGACTGCTGGCTGACCCATTTGATGCTAAAAACACTGCTGTATGGACAGGATCAACTATTGTCCCCAATACAGATATCTTTAGATTTTCAGTAAAGGTCAAAGAAGATGCTGAGGTGTGCAATGGTAA
>CAZISZ010000060.1:0-8679 GCA_964542035.1 uncultured Ruminococcus sp.
GGTGTACCAACACGTCATGCCCGGCACAGCTTTCGCGCAGCCTTGAACATTTCGCTTCAAAGGGCGCAATGAATATAGAGGGGCTCGGACCGCAGATGGTTGATGCGTTGATATCCTCTGGGCTTATACGGAGTGCGCCGGATCTTTACGAATTGCGGGCGGAACAACTCGTCTCGCTTGATAGAATGGGCGAAGTATCGGCTCAAAATCTCGTGCGAGCGATTGACCGATCTCGCAACGCGGGGCTTGAGCGATTGATATATGCGCTCGGTATCAGGAATATCGGAGAGGTTGCCGCGGCGGCTATGGCTGCGCGATTCGGAAATTTGAATTCCTGTATGTCTGCAACATTCGATGAACTTTGCGCCATTGATGATTTCGGCGCGGTGACGGCAGAGTGCGTGATAAACTTTTTCTCGCATCCGCAAAATATCGAACTTTGCCGCAGGCTTGAAGCGGCCGGCGTACTTTGTACCTCTACAGCCAAGCGATCGGATGATTCTATGGCGGGGCGCACCTTTGTGTTGACGGGAACTTTGCCCACAATGACGCGCGATGAAGCGTCGGCGCTCATAAAGGCACACGGCGGAAAGGTCTCGGGTTCGGTTTCGAAAAAAACATCTTATGTTGTAGCGGGCGAGGATGCGGGATCAAAACTTCAAAAAGCACGTGACCTCGGCGTAAGCGTGATAGATGAGGCAACGCTGCTCGGGATGCTCGGCGAGTCGCTAAAATAATAATATAAAAACATCATCCGTTGCGATTGCGTAACGGATGATGTTTTTATATTCAATCAAGATAACCGAGTCTGAATAAAAGTTCGGCGTTAAGCACGGCGCCTCCCGCAGCGCCGCGAAGCGTGTTGTGCGAAAGCCCGACAAATTTCCAATCAAACAGACTGTCGGGACGCAGGCGACCTGCCGAAACGCCCATGCCGCCGTAAAGCATGCGGTCACGTGCGGCTTGCGGACGGTCGTCTTCTTCAAAGTAGGTAATAAACTGTGTAGGCGCGCTCGGCAGTTCAAGTTCCTGCGGCAGACCGCGGAAGTTTGACCACCTGTCGAGTATCTCTTCTTTGGTAGGAATCTTGTTAAAACTTACAAACACCGCGGCGGTGTGACCGTCGGTCACCGGTACTCTTATGCACTGCGTGGTGATGAGAGGCGACTCGGCGGGAACGATAATACCGTTGCGCACATCTCCCCAAATGCGCAGTGGCTCGCGCTCGCTTTTTTCTTCTTCGCCTCCGATGTAGGGAATCACGTTATCAACCATCTCGGGCCATTCGTTAAAAGTTTTCCCTGCCCCGGATATCGCTTGATATGTCGTTGCTACAACACTCTTTATGCCGAATTCACGCAGGGGAGATAGCATTGGGACATACGATTGTATAGAGCAGTTCGGCTTGACTGCGATAAAGCCGCGGTGCGTCCCGAGTCGTGCGCGCTGATGGGCTATTACTTCGGCATGGTTTGCATTTATCTCGGGCATTATCATGGGAACGTCGGGCGTCCAACGATTGGCGGAGTTGTTTGAAATTACTGGAAGCTCATGGCGAGCAAGATTTTCTTCAAGTGCCAATGTGGCATTTTTTGGCATGTTAACGGCGCAAAAAACAAATTCGGCGTGCCCGGCTATTTCGTCGGCATCTGCGGCGTCTATAACGGTCATTGCCGCAAACTTCTCCGGTATTGGTTGTGCCATCTTCCAACGGCTGCCGACCGCCTCGCGGTATGTTTGACCGGCCGAGCGTGCGGAGGCTGCGAGAGCCGTTACTTCAAAATAAGGATGATCTTCAAGTAACGTCAAAAAACGTTGACCAACCATTCCGGTAGCACCGACAACACAGCAGGATAATTTTTTCATAATAATAAAACCTCAGCACCCGTGCGGCGGGAGCTTCCCTTCTTATGGCAATTGGATAATTCGGTGGAGCAATTGTAATTCAACCGAAAAATATTGATAATATCATACCATAAATCAAGTCAAAAATCAATAGCGGAAATCACAAAAATGCAGGATTTGAAATTCAAGAATTCATTTATTTGCATTCTTTAGCTTCATATAGTCATTATATACCACGTTTTTGGGGACATGTCTCTCGTCGGCTGCCGTTTTTATTGCATCGCGTTCCGACATTCCATCGGCTATGTATCGCGCTGCATGCTCGGCGGGGGTAAGCTCTTTCCAAAACGCATCGCCCCCCTCATCCTCGGAACAGCCCTCAAATACCAAAACATATTCGCCGCGAGGTTCTTTATTGTTATAATATTCAACCGCTTTGCCAAGAGTTATTCGCAGTATCTCCTCGTTGAGTTTGGTTAGTTCTCGACAAATGGCTATCCGACGTTCGTTACCAAATACCGTTGCAAGTTCGGTGAGTGTTGCACGCAAGCGGTGAGGTGCTTCATGTAGAATAAACGTGCGCCGTTCGTGAGATAGTTCGGATATTCTTTTTCTGCGATCACGCCCCGATACGGGCAAAAAACCTTCAAATACAAAACGGGATGTGGGGAGAGCGGAAAGCGTCAGCGCGGTTATGCCGGCGCACGCTCCCGGCAGAGATGTTACGGTAATTCCCGCCTCGGCACAAAGTTTTACAAGATCCTCGCCGGGATCGGAAATTCCGGGTGTCCCCGCATCCGTTATAAGAGCGCAGCTGTCTCCCGCACGCAAACGTGCGACGATCTCGGGACCTCGTGTAGCTTTATTATGTTCGTGATAAGATATCATCGGGCGGGATATTCCAAGCAGAGATAACAATTTGCCTGAGTTTCGAGTGTCTTCGGCAGCGACAATATCAACTTCGTCGAGTATTTTTACGGCGCGATATGTAATATCGGACATGTTACCGATAGGGGTTGCGACAAGATAAAGCACTCCCGGCATTACTCGGTTGCGCTCACTGTTTTCCACTGTGTCGATCGTGAGCTTGTGGTAATCCATTTTTTATTTCCTTTCGTATCTCTGCCTTCCCGCAATAACGTAACTGTGCCGTCTTTCATTTTGCGGCATATAATTTTATTGAATTAATGACCGTGTCGCGGTCCGGGCGGAAAGAGGAGAAGATATATGATCAAGATATACATAGACCAGGGGCATAATCCGCAAAACCCCAATGCCGGTGCAGAGGGGAACGGTTTGCGTGAACAAGATATAGTATACAACATTGGGCTGAAACTTGCAAGTCTTTTGCGAACAAATAATAATTTTGAGGTAAGACTGTCTCGTCCGATGCCGACGACACAGCTCGGAAGCAGTAATACCACATCCCTTGCCGCACGTACGCGTGATGCCAACGAGTGGGGGGCGGATTATTTTATAAGTCTTCACACCAATGCATCCGGAAATGTTACGGCAAGCGGCAGTGAAGTTTTGGTGTTTAGGCAACCATCTGCCGCGGCTTCATTGGGTGAGAATATACTCATATGGCTTGGGCGCCTTACCGGACTTCGGAATCGGGGCGTTGTAACGCGTTCGGGTCTTTATGTTTTACGCAAGACCGCAATGCCCGCTTTGATAGTTGAACTCGGCTTTATTACAAATCCATATGATGCGCAACTGATGAATGATGACGGCGAGTTGTTTTCCGAGGCAATATATAACGGGATCCTCGAATATCTCGGAATTCTCCGTCGCGGATAATGGTGTTTTGGCGCGAATTAATTAGACGTAACAGCCCTTCGATATTAGATATAAATCCAAATGGTTAGAAATTAATCGAAGTGTAACGGCGCATTGTTGATGATGACAATCGAACCTATCGCCGAGCAACATAAACAAGCATTTTTTGGTGTTGCCGTATTGTGAAAAAGTGAATTTTATTTACCGGAGTTGCGTGGGCGACTTTCAGCCGACGATCTTTTAAAATCGCGATCCGACAGCTATCCATCGAGCACCTTGTACCCCTTTCGGGGAATCATCCAACAATAACGAGAGACATTTATATTTGTGTGGCTGTGTAGGCGGATGAGGGAAAGTTTTAAGGGGCTGCCTGAAGACAGCCCCTTGCGGATATTTATTTAATGGATCGAAGGATGTTCCGGATTTATTTTACCGTGGCGGCACCCTCGATTTTAGAAGTATTGACACGAGATACTACCGCTGTGCCCGAGCCTGGAGTATAGGGTAGTGGAATGGTGACGGTATCTCCGAGTGTGCCGGCTACGTAAAGTTCTTGGAAGTTGGGGTTGGAGGACGTTTCGGTAAGCGCCAAGTTATAACTCTTAGAGATGTATCTCGGATATGCGGCGCCTCCCTGAGGCCAAATTACCGTGGAGGGAACCATCTTGCGGTATGCCATGGCGGTACCCGAATCATTACCCCATGTTGTATATCCGTGGTGTGATACCTGAACGATATCGCTCTTGAGGTAGTCTCCGAATGTTTGTGCGGCAATCTGCATTCCGTTACCTGTAGCGTCACCCGTTATCATTATCACACTGTCCGAAACGGTTGCTTTAACGATAAGAGATGTGGTATTGAGTGCGTTACACACCTTAGGACCGAAGCTTTCGATGGTGAACATGATTTCAAGCTTGGCATTTGCGAAATAGTAGGTTTGACCAACGTGTACTGTGCGAACCGTTGCGCCGAGTGCGCTTGCCGCTGTGTATACGCCGGTGTATGCGCCGCCCTCGCTGCTGCTCCAGTTGCTTGTGTAGGTGGATATGGCTTTGGTGCGCTCTGTGTCTGAGAGGAAGTTTACAAGGAAGTTTTCAACCGTGAATATTTTGAAAGAGTTATACTTGGTTGTGATCATACCCAGGTGGTCGCCGTGCGCGTGGGTTATTATCCATGCGGCTATGCGGATGTTTTTGGGGTTGGTTTCGTAATCCTTAGCCTGCTTGCGTATCTCTGTAACAAGGTTGGTGGCACAGGTGGAGCTGTTGGTAAATCCGCCGTCAACAACTATAAAACTGCCGTCTTCAAGTCTTATTAACAGCGAAAGACCGTTACTCTTCCATTCGTCGTTGCTTTGATACTCAAGACCGAGCATTGTGATCTGCGCGGTGGTCACCTTTTCATAGGTGGGTGCTTCGAGAGATACGGGATCTGCCAAAGGCTCTATGAGTATACGTGCGGATGATTCGTAATCGTAGTAACCCGCGGTAAGTGTGTAGTTTTCGTTTGTATAAGTAGCAAACTTGTTGGAGGTTATTTCATTTGTGGTGTAGCAGGTGTAGCCGTAGGATGAGAGTTTGGTAAGGTACTTATCAAATTCATCGGAAGTGGTCTTTTTGATGATTATTTCATCCACCGAGTTCCCGGCTTTGTAATAGGAGCTGAATGTACCGCCATCATATACCGGAATGGCAGATATGCGCTTGCTTGCCGTTGCAGTTGCGACAAGATCGGCGGATTTGATGCTTATCGACTTGGTTGCGGTATCCACGCCGTCAAGCAAAAGCTCAAGTATCTTATCTGCGGCTGCGCTGTAAGCGCTTTGTGTATATGCCGCAACTATGATCTTGTTTCCTACGGGTTGGATAATGTAATCGCCGTACCCGAGATTATCGTAAATACCCTCGCACTCATCGTATGCGGTTGCGCCTACAAGAATCTCAAGCGCTTCGGAATCGTAACTCTGACCGGGCATGAGGAAATCTTCCTCAAGCGATAGAGTGTGCTCGTAATCAAGTACAATGCCGAATTTGTCACTGACGATCGTGTTAATGGAATCGCGGATAAGCTTGGCGGCGGTGATCTCCGCGCCCTCAATGCTCGAATCGTTGGTCGGACGAACAACGCGTACGACCTTTATCTCGCCGTCCTTTACGATGTCATAGGATTCGGGTAACGGATCTGCCGTCGTCTCGTCGGAGGCGTCGGTGGAATCCGTAGGATCCTTGGGGTCTGTGGGTTGACAGGAGCAGAATACCATTGACAGTGCCAGTAACATTGCCAGCACCGCAGCTGTCAGCCACAGCTTTTTGTTTGTTTTCATGTGGATATCCTTTCTGCACCGCGTTTTTTATTGAGATGAAACTGCGTTGGGCACTACGGTGCACATGGGTGCCGCGCGCAAACAATTTGCCGCTCATGCGGCGGCGAGTGTAAATTATTTCGGCAATGGCATAGCCATAGCTTTAAATCATAAATATTATATCAGTTTGATCTTTAACTTTCAAGTCGATATAACGATCTTTTATAACATTATGCTCAAAATTAACCTCGGGTTAATAAACAAAATCATGTTAGGTAAAATTTTTTCGGTTGCGGAGACGTCAAAATGATAACAACTCAGCCCTCGGTGCCCGTAGTGGCGTTGTACACTATGCACAATTGCGGTGATAAGTCGGCGATGGGTGAATATCCCGATATGTATAACGGAGGTGGTATGATTGGATGAACGCTTAATGGCATCCCGCGGGCTTTGCGACCCGCGCCTTGCGGAGGAATATTTATTTTCGGGTATTGCCCGATGTGCCGCGGCAAACCGTGAGCTTTTGGATCTGGGGGTAGGGGATGTAACGCTGCCGCTTCCTCGGGTGATTGCGGAGGCGTTGATCTCGGCGTCGTGCGAGATGGCGAGTACAGGGAGCTTTCGCGGATATTCACCGACATTCGGATATCCCTTTTTGCGAGATGCGATATCGAAATATTACGCCGAACTCGGTGTTAATGTTGGCACGGATGAGGTATATATTTCTGATGGCGCCAAGCGTGAACTTGCGGATCTTCCGAGCCTTATTGAGCGCACGCGAGTGTATATTCCGGATCCCTCATATCCCGCTTATCGTGATGTGAACATTGCAATAGGCAACGAGGTGCACACTATCGTCGGAGATAACGGTTTACTGCCAATGCCGAACGGCAAATGCGGATGCGGTATATATTATATCTGCTCTCCGTCAAATCCTACCGGCGCGGTATATGACAAGGCTACCCTCGGCGCGTGGGTGGATCATGTGCGCAATGTACGCGGACTTATTATTTTTGATGCGGCGTACGCGGATTACATACCTTTCGGTGATTCCGATTATCCGCGCACCGTATATGCAATAGACGGCGCGACAGAATGCGCCGTTGAAATTGCGTCATTTTCAAAGTCTGCGGGATTTACGGGATTGCGTTGCGGTTGGACAGTCATTCCGCGCGGCCTATGCGTGGGAAGCTCCGTCGATGTAACACCGCTCGGAAACCTTTACGAGCGGTATCGCGCAGCGTCCTCAAATGGGGTGGCGTATCCGGTTCAACGAGCGGCAGAGGCGGCGCTCGGTGGCGAAGGGCAGGCGGCAGTGCGCGGGCTGGTGCGGCGTTATCTTGAAAATGCCTCAATACTCGGCGGTGCGCTTGATGCCGCAGGCATACATCACGCGCCGATAGGCATGAGTCCGTATATTTGGGGAGATTGCCCCGCCGGGTACGACTCGCGCGGTTTTTTTGAATTTTTGTTGAATGATTGCGGTATCATCTCAACTCCCGGCAGCGGTTTCGGTCGTGCGGGCGAGGGGCATTTCAGACTTTCGGCTTTTGCCTTGCGTCGGGATGTTTCGGAGGCGGCAAAAAGGCTCACTGCGCTATGATGCAAGCGGTCGAAAAATAAAAACAAAAAATTATCGATCCGGGGTTGACAAAAAACTGTATCAATGATATAATACAGTTGCCGTATTACACAGGTGATACAGTTGTGCACGATATAAGGACGGTTTATATTTATGGTTTCGTTTAATTCTTTTACGCCGCGAGACGGCGTGCCGATCTACTTGCAGATAATAAAGCATATAAAGAGCGGTATGGTTGCGGGCGAGATCCAAAGCGGAGACGAGCTGCCGTCGCGCCGCATGCTTTCGGCAATGCTCGGCATTAACCCCAATACGATACAAAAGGCTTATCGAATGCTTGAGGAGGAGGGGCTGATAGAATCCCACGCCGGTGCTAAAAGCTATATGGTGTTTGGAGATGCGGCTCTTGCCGATGTAAGACGTGAACTTGTTGCCGAATGTGTCGGGAATACCGTAGCGGGATTGTGCGGTTTGGGGATAGACAAAGATATGGCGCTGCGACTTATTGCCGAGGCTTGGGAGAACATTCTCTCAAAAAAAGCAGACGGAGCGGCAGATGATCAATAAAAGTCATGAAAAATGAAAAAAGACACAAAAAACTCGAAGACAACTAAAGAAAGGCGTACGATGCCGCCGCTATGGAGACGGCAAGGAAATTAAAATGAAAATGAAAAAATATATTTCTGTCACGGGACTGTTTGCAAGGAGCACGATATGGCGCGTAATCATGATTTTAATAATATCGGCAGTGCTGCAATTGCTTGTGTGGGGATTGGAATTTAACTCATCTGTCCGCGCGTATACCGAAGCGGATATTGCGATGCCTACCCCCGAAAAGCTTGCGGAGCGCACCTCGGCAGATGCTATCTTCAGGGTAACGCTGACTGTGTTGACTGTCGTTTTGTGCTTGCCCGGGGCGAGTAGACGCAGTCATACCGAATATACACTCGGGCGTCTTTCGGTATCCGAACGCAAAATCTTTTTTTGCCAAGCCGCGTATAACGCCGCCGTGTATGTAATGCTTTTTGCCGTGCAAGCGGCGGTACTTTTTCTCACGGTGTTTATATACCGCAGTTATGCGCCTGCCGAATGTGTTGCACCGAATGTTGCTTATCTTGCTTTTTATCGTAATAAATTCATGCATTCGATCCTGCCGCTGGAGGATGTGCGT
>CAZISZ010000061.1:0-8637 GCA_964542035.1 uncultured Ruminococcus sp.
AATCATGAAAGGAAGCTTGCGCATCTCGCGAGCTGTTTGAAAATAAAATGATAGCTACACTTGTATTTGTTGATGTGAAGCCCGAATGCGTTGAGGCATTCAGGTCGATCTCCTGCTACAATCATGATAATTCAAAGCTTGAGGAAGGGTGTGTGCGTTTTGATGTGCTTCAAAGTCGCGAAGATCCCACCCGGTTCATCCTATACGAGGTTTACCGCGACGAAGAATCTGCGGCAACGCATAAGAAAACGGCTCATTACCTGCGTTGGCGCGAAGAGGTCGCGCCTTATATGAACAGCCCGCGCCGTGCCGTGCACACCTCACCCGCCGCGTTCGATTGATAAAACAAAAGGCTCCGAACGCTTAGTGAGCATCGGTCGGAGCCATGATTCGATTTGTGTTTGCAATCAGAACAGGTAATTCATTTGACCCGCAAGCAGTGCTGTTACACCGCGGTAAATCACCTCGGGGCGATCGTTGAAATATGCTTTCATTCGCTTGGCGCGATCTTCGCTGTCAACGGTAAGATGCGTACTGAATATCAGTTCTTTCTTTTCCGTTATTTCGCATATCACCTCAAATTTTCCGTCATCTTTTTTCTCTATGCGGCAGGAGGTGACAATGGCGCGCCGTGAAAAATCAAGATAGCGCAACGCCGCCGTCAGCGCTTGGTCGAGGATGGATGGAAGAATGTCGGATTTTAACTCTACCGCTACGCAACGTCCTTTGGCGGTAACTTCGTAGTAGGTGACCCCCTCGCTTTCAAATGATGATATAAGGTCTCCGTCTACCATTTCTATAAACGCCTCGGCAAAGTCCATGTACATTACATAGTCTGTTTGCATAACGATATCGTTTATGGTGCAAAAGTCAAGCGGGTAGTTTATGTTGTCAAGCAGATAAAGAACAAATATTTTTACGTTGTTTTTGCTTCCTATCGGAGAACTCACGGTTGGTACCTCCCGGGTCTGTGTGACCGTTATGTGTTTTATATATTTTATCATATTATGCCTCGTACTTCAATAGTTTTGCAAAATATTTTTGCTTTGGCGCGCAGCGGCGGAAAAATACCGCCGAAAAGTGTATTGCGATGATATAATACGCTGAAACATCAAATAAAGAATTAAATCCAATAAATCAAAGAAGGAACTGAAAAATGATCAACATTGCATTGCTCGGCTTTGGTACGGTCGGATCCGGCGTTGCCGAGGTGATCGACCAAAATCGTAAACTTATCGAAACAAGACTTGGAGAGGATGTAAATGTAAAATACATTCTCGATCTTCGTGATTTTCCGGATAGCCCATATGCCGATCGTATAGTGCACGATATATCCGTTATTATCGGCGACGATACCGTAAGTATAGTTGCCGAAATGATGGGAGGAGTACACCCGGCCGCCGACTTTACGCGCGCTTGTCTTGAGGCGGGGAAAAGTGTTGTTACCTCCAACAAAGCGGTCGTTGCCGCCGTGGGTGATGAATTGCTTTGCGTAGCACACGATCACGGCGTGCGCTATCTCTTTGAGGCGTCCGTCGGCGGCGGCATACCGGTTTTGCGTCCTCTGATAGACGATCTTGCCGATAACGAGATAAAGTCTGTGGCGGGTATACTTAACGGAACCACAAATTTTATCCTTACCGATATGAAAAAACGCGGTACATCGTTTGATGCTGTGCTTCGCCTTGCACAGGAACTCGGATATGCCGAGGCAGATCCATCTGCCGATGTTGACGGTTTTGACGCCGCACGAAAAATAATAATTCTTGCCGCAATCGCATACGGCAAGCTTTTGTCGCTTGACGCGGTAAGCGTGGAGGGAATACGCAATATCCCCGCGGAGGATGTTTCGCTTTTGGCAACGGCAGGCATCTCGATAAAACTTATCGCATATGCCGAGAAAACAGAAAACGGTAAAATATATGCCGCCGTATCGCCGCGCGCAGTTTTGCCAGCATGCCCGCTGTGCCATGTCGATGATGTCTTTAACGGTGTACTTATCGATTGCAACATGCTTGGCGAGACGATGTTCTATGGAAGAGGAGCGGGAAAATTGCCTACCGCCAGTGCCGTTGTATCCGATATCATCGATGCCGCAGAGCGTCCGCTCGCTCGACCTGCAAGACTTATGTGGATGCCTGCTGCGGAGGATGACATTGCAACTTCTGCGGATTTCGCTTGCCGTCGCTGCTTTATATTGGACGGTGAGCCGCGTGAGATCCCCGCCGTTTGTACCGAGAATGGTGTTGTGACGGTCGAGGGAGAGGGAGGATTTGCCGTTATAACGACCAAGGCTCTCACCGATGAAGAAACATCTGCCGTTATCGGGTTGCTCGGCGATGCCTGCCGCAGATGCTATAAGGTTATATAATGCGTTATATAATACGCTTACGCCGATAATTTGTATGCATATACACTGAAACATTGCGGACCCGAGTCGCGAAACGCGACTCGGGTCCGTTTGATATTTTTGTATTATGCCTCTGCTTCCGCTTTTACGCGACGCTCGGCGAGGTGCTTGCCGTGGCAAACGCTACAGTAAACAGGCTTATCTGACGACGGTTCGAAAGGAAGTTTGGCTTCCGCTCCGCACTCATCGCATACCGCGTAATAATATGTACGCTCTGTCTGCACTTTTGCTTTTTTGGCATTGCGGCATTCGCGGCATCTCTTCGGTTTGTTTACATAACCTTTTTCTTTGTAAAATTCCTGCTCTCCGGCACTGAAGACGAATTCCTTTCCGCATTCTACACATACAAGTGTTTCATCACGGAATTCCGTTGCCTCCTCGGTATCGGTCAGCTCTTCGACAATTACTTTTTCCTCGTTCATTTTGCTCCTCCGTTTGAAAAGTGTATATATTTTCCTGCGGCGAGCTTCATGCGGGTGGTGTGTATGACGATTCGCGGCAGGGTTTATATATGGTTTGGACGGTGTCCTTTTTCGGATAATATCGCTCTCAGTTTTTTGCGTACTCTGAATATGGCGTTATCTATTGATTTTTTGGGTTTTCCGGTAATGCGGGCTATCTCATCGGCACCGGCTCCGGAGTAATAGAGCCACCACACACGGCGTTCAAGATCGGAGAGGTTGTTGTTAATCAGGCGGCGCAGTGAACGCTCGTCCTCCCGCTCTATCACCGATTCGGCGGGGGAGGGGGCGCCGTCGCCGCGGTCATCGACCATCGGAACATACTCTATGCGTTGACGGTTTCGCGTTATACGACGCAGTGCGCTGATCATTGCTTTGTTTACGCACACCTTGGCGTACAGACCGAATTTCACATCTCCGCGCAATGGGTCGTACCTTTGTACGGCACGGTGAAAAGCCAAAAGCGCTTCTTGGTTGAGCTCTTCGATATCCTGTTCGTTTATCTCTCCGCGGTATTGATGAACTGCCGACCCAAGCATGGGAGCGTACGTTTTCATAAGTTCGGAAAAAGCCTCTTCGTCACCGTCCCGGGCACACCAAAGAAGTCGTAATTGCTCCGCATCCTGTAGGGAACTGCATTCTGACCGGTCAAGATGCGGGGTGTTGTGGTCTTTTTTGCATTCCATTGGTGAAACCGAGTTCCTTTTCCTTGTTTATACATATTTATTATAAAGCAACTTCAAGCAAATGTCAATACCTTATGCAAAAATATTGCACAAATTGATAAAAAATTTGAATGAGATATCTAAAAAACTTATAATTCATTAAAAAGTTCATTTATCGACGTGCATTTGTGCATAAACGGAGGACGGTTCGTAATATAAAAACACGAATTGCCGATTGAAACGTTACATTGGCTGTGAATTGTTATTTATATACATGCCGGCGGTACTTCCTTATCAATTTAGTGAAAAATGCCGATTTTGATTGACACATCGATATTTGCATGGTATAATTAAAATATAAAATATAAACATCGGTATGAAACGGTGCGATTTGTTGCCGCCGCTAAAGTCCGATAAGAAAGGAAATAAAAAATGATAAGCAGGAAAGAAGCCGATCCCCGCTATACATGGGATTTCAGCCATATTTTCAAAACGCGCGATACGTTTGAAGAGGCTTATGCCGATTGTGAAAAGAAAATAGGAGAGGTTGCAAAATACTGCGGTCGCCTCGGAGATTCCGCCGCCGCGCTTGCCGAGGCTCTCGATGCCATATACGCGCTTGAAGAAAAGTTTGAGTTGGTGTACAGTTATGCATCCCTTCATGCTTCCGCCGACAGCTCGGATTCCGAATATCAGGAGCTTGACGCGCGTGCCATGTCACTTTACGTAAAGCTCAGCTCCGCGCTCGCCTTTACAAGCCCCGAACTCATAGCTATCGGTCGCGATACGCTTGAAAAATGGATAGCCGAAGAGCCGGCACTTGAAAAATATGCGTTTACGATTCGCGATCAACTTCGTTCGCAGGAGCACGTGCTTGATCCCGCACGCGAGGCAATGCTCGCAGAGCTCGGAGAAGTTACCGGGACGGCGGATGAGTGCTACAGCATGCTTACGAACGTTGATATGGAATTCCCTGATGTAACAATGTCTGACGGAAGTTCGGCACCTCTTTCAAACGGTAATTTCGGCGTTTATCGTGAAAATTCCGACCGCAATGTGCGCCGCGATGCGTTTGAAAAGTTTTTCGGAACATACAAAAAATATGTTAACACCTTTGCCGCTACTTACGGCGGTTCGGTGAAAAACGATTGCGTGAGAGCAAAGCTGCGCGGCTTCGACTCAGCTTGTGAGGCGGCACTTTTTGAGGGCAACGTGCCTGTTTCGGTGTATGATTCGCTTGTTGGCGCCATACACGATGCACTTCCGTCAATGAAGCGATATCTTGAACTTCGCCGCAAAGCAATGGGCGTTGAAAGCATTGATATGTTCGATCTTTATGTGCCGATAGTGGACGGCGTGGATGTCCCCGTGCCTTACGAGGAAGCAAAAACTCTGGTTAAAGAAGCATTAAAGCCTTTCGGCGAGCGCTACGGCGAGCTGCTTGACCGCGCGTACAGTGAACATTGGATGGATGTTTACGAAAACAAGGGCAAACGTTCAGGTGCGTTCTCTGCCGGCGTTTACGGTGTTCATCCTTATGTCATGCTAAACTATACCGATACGCTCGATGATGCCTTTACTCTCGCTCACGAACTCGGTCACGCCATGCACTCTTATTTTTCCAGCGAGTCACAGGAATATGTCAACAGCAACTATCGCATAATGGTTGCCGAGGTGGCTTCCACCGTTAATGAAGTCATGCTTACCAAATATCTGTTGGCACATGAAACGAATCCGGGACGCCGCGCGTATATACTCAACCATTTTCTCGAGGGCTTCCGTACCACCGTTTTCCGTCAAACGCTTTTTGCGGAGTTTGAACGTCGCGCGCATGATATGTACGAGTCCGGCAAGCCCTTAACTGCCAAGGCGCTCTCCGATACTTACTATGAGCTTATCTCCACCTATTACGATGGCGCGGAGATAAACGATATCATGCGTTACGAGTGGACGTATATTCCCCATTTCTATACAGCTTTCTATGTTTATCAGTATGCCACGGGCTTTTGCAGCGCGGTTTCCATCGCGGGCAGAATAGTTGCGGGTGAAGATCCTGCGGGATACCTTAAGTTCCTGACTCTCGGCGGCTCGGCGCACCCGCTTGATGAACTTAAGACCGCCGGGATCGATCTTACAAAGCCGGATACCGTGGCAGATGCCATGCGTATATTCGACGAAACAATAACGGAATTTTCGGAGCTTCTCGATTCGCTTAAAAAGTGAATCCGTACAGGAGAATTTTCGCACATATCTCACCGATAATTAAAATTAAATATCAGATATACCACAAATCCAAATAAAAAGTTACATAGAATGCCCGCCGAATGTTCGGCGGGCATTCCGGGAAGGTTAACGGTATGAAACGTAAAAAAAGCTTCGGTATTAGGTTGCTTGCCATAATTCTTGCCTTAGTAATGCTTCTGCCTCTTGCCGCATGTGCGCGGCAGGGCGGAGGGGACTCCACCACCTGCGCTCCAACGGAGACCGAGCCGCCTACAGAGGCGGTAACGCTTGATCTTTCGGATTATAAGATAGTAGCGGAAAAAAATTATAACGATGATTACCGCGATTGCATTGATGCGTTGCGCACGGGGATCAAGGAACGCGTAGGCGTTGAGCTTGACGTTTCGTCGGATTTTATATATTCCACTACTCCGGATATTACCAAGCCCGCGTGTGAGATACTTGTGGGAAATACTAACCGTCCCGAATCGGTAAAGTATCTTTCCGAGCTGCGCGAAAATGATTATCTTGTCACATATGAAAACGAGCGTGTTGTAATTCTCGGCGGCAATGCGGCATCGACTATGCTTGCGGTGGAATACTTCCTTGATAATTTTGTCCACGGTGAAGATAAGGTCATAACCGTCTATACAAACCGAGTTGACATTATTCGTTATGAGTATGAGGTGGGGCTTATTACCCTTAACGGTGTAAGAATAACCGATTACAGTATTGTATATTCGTCAGACGATATATTGGCGAAATACGCAGCAGAGAATTTTGCCGCGGCATTGCGCGATGCTGCGGGAGTTGTGCTTCCCGTTGTATCCGATGTTGCTTCCGAGTTTCAAAATGATCGCGAGATATTGATAGGCGCAACAGACCGTTCCGAAAGCATTGCTCTTGCCAACGCGCAACCGGCGGATGGCGAATATCTTTTGTCTGCCGTCGGTACCAAAATAGTGGCGTTGGGCAATGGTTACATGGTAGGCGGAGGGGTAAGTGCGCTCCTTAACGATATGATAAAATCAGGAGAGTACGGTGCTGATATCAGCGTTACGGTGTCCGAAAACTCGGCGGCGAAGGAGTTTGTGTTCCTTGAGGCGCGCAGCGCCATACTAATGATAGGCGACGGCATGGGTCGCAATCATATCCTTTCGGCCGAAAAAGAGGGGATGGAGGTTTTTTATGCCGATACTTTGCCGGTGGTTGGCACTTGCACTACTTATTCTTATTCGGTAAAACCGCTCGGTACCGCTACATATACTGACAGCGCCGCATCTGCCACTGCTCTTGCAACAGGTTACAAGACGATAAACGGTTATGTAGGGCTTGATAATATTCGGCGTTCACGCCAAAATGTGCGCGAACTTGCGGCATCAAAGGGTGCAAAAAACGCCGTGCTTACAACGGATGTTATCACCGGAGCAACTCCGGCGGGATTTACCGCACATACCAACAGCCGAACAAACACTCAGGAAATACAAGATCAGATAAATGCTCTCATATCCGACGGAAATATAGATTTTTGCGAGGGCAGTGTTGACAATGCGCTTACAAGCAAAGCTGCGGAAGCACTCTCGGTTATCTCTGCCGACGGTTCAAGCTTTTTTATGATGCTTGAGGAAGCGTATATTGATAAAAACTCACATAATAACGATTATGACGGTATGGTAATGGCGGTTAATCGCTATAACGATGCTATAGCGTACGTTATAGAGTTCGTTTTGATGCATCCGGATACCGTACTGATCATCACCGCCGATCATGAGACAGGTGGCGTTACAAAGCTTAAAGATAACACCTTTAAGTTTACAAGGACCACACATTCCAACGCCGATGTACCAATATTCGCACTCGGCGGCAGAGCCGATACGCTTCTTACCGATTCAAAATGCGATAATACCGATGTGGCAAAGTTTATAGCCTCGGTGTTTGGTGAGAACGCTTTTGGCAGACAGGATTAGTTTTTGTAAAATAAAAAATGAAACGCCGCCCAACTGCTTACACGTTAGCAGCGGGGCGGCATTGATTATTTTGTAAGCATTCGGTATTTTATAAGCGTTGGGATAACGCGCAGTCGGCGCGGTTCGCACATACATCGCCACAGCCACTCACACCGAGCTTTTATTACAAATGACGGCGCACGCCGCACATGACCGGACCACACGTCTATTGAGCCGCCGAGCGCCGCGGCAAGGCGCACGCCCGCCGCAGAAAGAGCGGCTGTGTGATCAAATATCATCATCTCCTGCCGCGGAGAGCCGAGACATACAAAAAGAATATCCGGCGCCGATGTCAGCAGTGCTTTCTCAACACGTTCAAAATCGGCGATTTCACCGTAACCGTCAAGCGTGCCGCATACTGTCAGTCCCGTGTGTGTGGAGGTGAGATTTTTCGCCGCTTCAATTGCGCGTCCCGGTGCGCCGCCGAGTAAAAACACCCGCCAGCCGTGCGCTGCTGCAGCGGTCAAAATGTCTTCGGCAAGATCTATACCGCACACGCGCTCCGGTAACGGTGTGCCCTGTCTTTTTGCGGCATCCGTAACGCCGCGTCCGTCCGCAACAGAAAGTGAAGCGGAGTTTACAGCAGCCATGAGTTTGGGATCGCGGCGGCAGTTCATTGATATTACCGGGTTGGGGGTTACCACGGTGAAAAGTCCCTCGCCGTTCATGATGTGCGAGGCGGCACGGTTCGCCGCCTCGCGCCTTGTAATTGGATCGAATTCGACATTCAACACCTTGACTCGCGGTACACCTTGCGTTACCGTGTAAAACTCGGGACAGGGGATTATCATCGTTTCCGCATTATGGCAGATCGCTACTGCTCCCGAACGGTTCGGCAGTTGTATATCAAATTGAGATATCACAGTGCCGTA
>CAZISZ010000062.1:0-8603 GCA_964542035.1 uncultured Ruminococcus sp.
TGCGTTATGTGGACGAGATCAATATCTCGCACGGCGGAGAGGGCACCAAACTTTACACTACCGCAAATTCAAATATAAAAACACTTTGTATGCAAAACGGGCTGCACCTGCTTGATGCATCGGTACGTCATCTCGGTACCGACAAAAATTACATCGTGCTCGAAAATCTTTACAATGAACTTCGCGAACAGGTGGATTTTCATTTTTATACCGAGGTAACAACCGTAGAAAAGAACGGCGATGGATACACCGTGTGCACGGAGAGTGGCAGTTATACATGCCGACTTTGTGTGATATCCGGCGGCAGAAGCGGCAGTAAGTGGATGGAGCGTGTATCGCAAGATCTCAGCATTCCCACAATGTCCAACCGTGTTGATATAGGTGTGAGAGTTGAGTTGCCTTACGAGATATTCGCACACCTAACCGATGAACTTTACGAAAGTAAAATAGTATACAGAACGGAAAAATTTCAGGACCTTGTACGCACATTCTGCATGAATCCCCGCGGTGCGGTGGTTAACGAAAACACCAACGGTATCGTAACGGTGAACGGTCACAGCTACGAGGATCCCGCAAAGTACACATCTAATACCAACTTTGCTCTGCTTGTTGCCAAACACTTTTC
Source organism: uncultured Ruminococcus sp. (assembly GCA_964542035.1). Lineage (GTDB taxonomy): Bacteria > Bacillota > Clostridia > Oscillospirales > CAG-272 > CAG-390. The sequence continues at coordinate 626 of CAZISZ010000062.1, forward strand.
AGAGCCCTTCCGCGACAGCAACGGTTACGGCGAGAGCATAGCGCGTCTTTCCAATATGCTCGGCGGCGGAGTAATGGTTCAGCGCTTCGGCGATCTTATTCGCGGTCAGCGTTCAACACACTCCCGTATTGAAGAGGGGTTTGTTACTCCTACGCTTACCGCAACTCCCGGGGATCTGTCATTGGTGATGCCCAAGCGTATACTTGACGGTATAGTCGAGATGATATACGCGTTAGATAAGATAGCTCCCGGTACTGCCAACGACGACACTCTGCTTTACGGCGTTGAGGTGAAGTTCTATAACATGGAGGTCGAGATAGACAGTAATCTCGAAACACTGCACAGCGGTCTGTTTGTTATCGGAGATTGCGGCGGCGTTACACACTCATTGTCTCAAGCGTCGGCAAGCGGCGTTCATGTGGCAAGGCATATTGCCGAAAAGTACTTTTCCTGATGCTGTACAGCGGCGCGGAAACATGATAAAAACACCGACGGAAAGGAAGTTTTAGTATGAACAATCAACCCGATTTCAATAACAGGGAAACATGCGAACAGCAATATCAGCCCGGTATGGATAACTCTCAGCCGAGCGGCGGCGGTCAATATCCACCGCCGAATTATACACAGCAGTACGCGCCGGATCCTTTTGCGCAAAAAATAACCCCTCCCGGCCGAGGTTTTGCAATTGCGTCGCTTGTGTTCGGCATATTGTCCGCTTTGGGGCTTTGCTGTTGTTGCTTTATGCCTCCGGTAGCCATCGTTTTCGGTGCGCTTGCAATCGTTTTTGCGATAATATACTCAAATAAGGCATCGAAGCTTGACGGTATGGCATTGGCGGGGCTTATTCTCGGTATTATCGGTGTGGTGATTGCATTGTTTGTGATAATATTTACTACGGTTAATTCAACCGTCATAACAGAGGCTATGGATGAGTTTGTGCGTGATTTTCAAAATCAATATCCAGATCTTGATATCAATTATTGATTATATGGCTGCATAAAATCACCGGAACAATAATATTAAAAGTTTTACGGCAAGGCGTGAGCCTTGCCGTATTCGTTAGATATCCCTTTTGACGAGCTTCAGATATTCATCATAGCTTACTATCAGCTTAAGCGCGGCGAGCAGCGCGTTTGAACTCATGCCGCACGGGAGACCTACCCGTGTGGCAAGTTCGTCTCGTTTTGCCGAACTGTCGTTGCCACCGGACAGCCCATCAATGAAAAAATCCGTTTTGGAGAGCGGATTTTGTGCCGCCTGTGTCAGTGTCTCATCGTTGCGGTAGGGTGAAAACAGCTCGCGCAATAGTTCGCATTCCATTCCTTCCACGCCGAGCACGCCCTCGGCCGAGGGGGTATTTTTTCTTTTCTCTTTGCCGCTGATGCGCGGCACATAAAGCCGTATCAGCCGATCCGGCGGTATCAGCCCGGAAAGATGCGAGCGAATTACCTTGCCTGCGCCATCTGGATCTGTAAGCACAATTATCGGCGATCGCTCTGCGAGCGCACGAACAAGCGCCGCTCGTTCGCGGTCGCGAAAGATGCCAAAACCTTCGGTGGTAATGATCATTGCATCTATTACCGACATAAGTTTTTGGCGATCGTATTTTCCCTCCACAATTACCGGGTATGGGATTTTCAGTTTTTCTTCATTCATGTCGTTATGTTTCATTTCCTTGGGGCTTTGCAAAGATCAATATTATGTTTTTGCGCTATCGGATGCAAAGTAACAGCACCGCAATGCCGAGCGCTATTCTGTATATTCCGAATACCACAAATGTGTGTCGTGCAACAAATGATAAAAGCAGATCTATCGTAAGCCGCGATACCAAAAACGCCGTAATCGCGGCAATTATCAAGGTTATTATTGCGGTGAGTGGAAGTGCCGCCTCGGATGAGTGGATGAAGTGTAAAAACTTTGCAAGTTTTAAAAGAGATGCTCCGCCAATGGCGGGAACAGCCATTAAAAATGAAAATTCCGTTGCCGCGGTGCGAGATACGCCTGCAAGTCTTGCGCCTATTACGGTGGATCCGGAACGCGAGGTCCCCGGTATCAGCGACAGTGCTTGAGCGATGCCGATGATAAACGCACGGCGAAATCCGATATCGGATATATTGAATATACGCGGCGCGGTAAGCAGATTACCGTGCTCGATCATCATAAAGATCACTCCGTAAATTATCAGTGTTGCCGCAACTATCTCCGGAGTATACAAAAGCGAGTCGGCATCACGCCCGAATAATATTTCCGTAACGGTGTTAAGCAAGATCCCGAGCACGGCTGCTGGCAGCGTAGCCGCGGCCAGTTTGCACCATAATTTTAAGATCTCCGTTCGGTCTTGGTGGCAGTCGCTGCGTCGGTTTGGGATAATACCTCCAAACAACCTCCCGCGGCATCGCAATACAACCGCCATTATCGCGCCGAGTTGTACCACAACATTAAAAAGCTCGCAAAACTCGGTGCGCAAAGGTTCGGGCAGATAGCTGCCAACTGAGAGAATGGTAATTCCCTCGGTGATTATGAGGTGACCCGTTGAACTTACGGGAAGCCATTCGGTAATTCCCTCAATGATTCCGTAAAGCAGGGCGCGCAAAAATTCGTAAAAAGACAAAGCCATGTCAAACCTCTAACTTCGCTCGTATGACGAATAGATATTATTGCACGTCCCGCGGTTTTATATGCCTGCTCTTATTATATCACCGGGAGTCACGTTCAGTGGTACACGTAGGTAAAATGTCATTGACGGATGCGGTGCCGAGGTTATTGGCGTACCGTCGGCGTCGTACATTTCTCGCACTGTAAAAGGTATACCGGGATGACCGGGAGTGAGAAGTTCCGCGCTGTCACCGACGGATAGCTTGTTGCGCTGTGTAAAGCGATAAAGTCGCCCTTCGTTATTTTGTGCTTCAAGTCCGCTCGGCAGTGGAGTGGTTACCTCCGAATCGTGTTCAGCGGTGGGGGCAATTGCAAGGTAAGCCTTTTCGCGTATATACCCTTTGTCACCGCAAAGTTTGGGGTCCCGCATCGGTTTATCGTAGTAAAACCCCGTGTCATATTCGCGGTGAGAGACCGAGCACAGTTCGTCAAGCCAACGCGAATCAAATTTGTATCCCGCAGGGTCGGCTATATATGCGTCTATCGCCATGCGGTAGGCGTTTGTGACAACTGCGGCATAATATGCTGATTTTACCCGTCCCTCAAGTTTAAAGGATGCCACACCCGCCTCTATAAGCTCGGGGATGTGCTCTATCCTGCATATGTCACGTGAGGACATAATAAAGGTTCCGGCGGGTGTTTCTTCTATGGGGTATCGTTCATCGGTGCGCTTTTCTTCCATGAGTGTGTAGTTCCAGCGGCAAGGTTGAGCGCATTGCCCGTGATTGGCATTTCTCCCTACCATGGCGTTTGAAAGCAAACAGCGACCGCTGTATGAAACACACATCGAGCCGTGCACAAAGCATTCTATTTCAACATTCTGCGGCAGTGCGGCGCGTATCTCGCCGATCTCTCGCAGCGTAAGTTCGCGTGCAAGCACAAGTCGAGATGCTCCCATGGAGGCATAAGCCAGTGCGGCGGCGGGGGAAGTTATGCTGGTCTGGGTGGATATGTGAATATCGGCTTCCGGCACCGTCTCTCTTATCAGTGCCATAACGCCGAGGTCGGCAACTATAAAGGCGTCCGGGTGGGCGCCGCGCACCGCTTGTAAAAATTCGCGCAATGCCGGGTATTCGCTGCTGTGCGGCAACACGTTTACGGTAATATAGAGTCGTTTGCCGAGCGAATGTAAAAGTTCCGCTGCACTGTAGATCTCGTGTACAGTGAAATTTCTGGAAGCGGCGCGCATTCCGAACGCTTCGCCCGAAAGATATACGGCATCTGCGCCGTAGCGTACGGCTGCGGCAAGTTTTTCGCTGTCTCCCGCGGGTGACAGCAGTTCCGGTTTTTTTATTTGTTGTTCGGTCATTTCTGTATTTGTTCCTGATTATTTCTGTAATTATACTATCATTCTATCATAAAAAGCTGTCGTGGTCAAGTCGTTTGACCTTTTTGTTCCGCTTGTGTTATAATCATATTGAAAAAATACCGATTTTATGATAAAATATCTGTGTAAGATAAGTGGTTGATCTACAGCTGTAATAAAAGGGAGAATCAAAATGTATCTGCTGATAAAGCCGGCATCCGGAGCTTGTGACCTTGGGTGCAGGTATTGTTTTTATTCCGATGAAATGTCCTGCCGCAGCCATGCCGTGCGCGGCGTTATGAGTTATGAAATCGCGGATATAATATTTGATAAGGCTATTGAGCGTTGTATGAGTAAAACACCGCCGGAGCCGTTATCCATTGGCTTCCAAGGCGGTGAGCCTCTGTTGGCGGGGCTTGACTTTTTCAGGCACGTGTGTGAGCATGTTGAGACCAAACTCCCGCGCGTCGGGGGTGTGAATTGGTTTTTGCAAACAAACGGAACGCATATGGATTATGAAAGCGCCGTATTTTTTGCCGAGCACCGTTTCTTGGTGGGATTGTCTGTGGACGGTCCCAAAGAATATCACGACAAATGCAGAGTAACGCGCGAGGGGAAATCGGTGTTTAATCGAGTTATGCGAGCCGCAGATAATATGCGGCGCGCAGGAGTGGATTTTAATACGCTTACGGTGGTAACATCCGCTTCCGCAGCTCACGCACAGGCGCTTTACGGCTTTTTTGAGCGTGTGGGGTTTCGTTATCAGCAATATATTCCCTGTATTGCTCCGCTCGGAAGTGCTGAAGGACAAAAGTACGAGTTGACGGCAGATGAGTACGGCGATTTCCTTTGCAAAATGTTCGATCTTTGGTATGCGGGAGTACTTCGCGGAGAAGGAAGTTATGTATATAATCGCGATTTCGAAAACTGGGTTGGAATACTTGCGGGCAGACAGCCCGAGGAGTGCGGTATGTGCGGCGTCTGCGCGGAGCAATATCTTATAGAATCTGACGGTTCGGTTTATCCCTGTGATTTTTACGCGCTTGACGAGTACTGCCTCGGTAACCTTAAAATCGACAGCTTTGAAGATATAGATGCGGCGCGTGAAAGGCTGAAGTTTGTCGAGTCGTCATGCACTTTGCCGGAACGATGTCGCAATTGCCGTTGGCGCGGACTTTGTCGTAACGGGTGCAGACGCAACAGACAGGGCGGAGAGCCGTCTCCTTATGCAAGCTTTGATTTTCCCGGCGGAGTGAACAGATTTTGTACGGCATACAGTCGCTTTTTTGAATATTCATACCCGCGCATGCAAGAACTTGCGGATATGATACGCCGCCGAGGTTGATACAAAAACCTAACGCATAAAACAGCGGACAGATGGGAATATATCTGTCCGCTGTTTTATGCGTTAGGTTTTATTATCTTCAAAGTTTTCGGAGGGACGGTCGTTGTCAAACTGAGATATATCCACTGCGGCAAGTTTATCCGGTGGTATTTTACCCTTGGTGCGCTCAAAATATTGGATGTTGCCGCGAAGCATAAACAAAAATTGATTGTTTGGTGTTCTGCCCTCGGCAGCGCTTATGTAGAGCAGTTTGCGGGCAAGTTCTTCCGACATTCTTATCTCTGTCTTATATGTTTTTTTCATAAAAATTTCCTCCTGTTTGGTTGTTTTTTTATTTGTCGGCGGCAAAGTATCAATCAAGTCGAGATTTGAATATTTCAATTGCGATTTTTGCCGCCTCCGTTTTTTGGGCGTAAGTACTGTCGTTTATTACGTTCGATAGAGTTCGACCGTCAATGATACCTTGGCAGAGCGTTTCGGCAAGATTGCCCCAACCGTAGATGTATGCCGCGTCAAAAGCGCGACTGTCAAATATAAGTCTTGCAAGATCCGAGGCGGTATCTGAGGCGTTTGTCGATAGCGTGTTGAAATACTTTGCGGTTTTGCCGTAGGACGCGCCGAATATTGCCGCGCTGATATCTGCTGTTCGTTTGCCGTATGGAATGCCGCGCGGCACCGCCCAGCCGAGCGTGCCGTCCGTGTCCGCAAGACAACGATAATCCGCATTTTCGTTAAGTTTGGGGAGGGGAAGAGGACATTCTGTATCTGTTGCGCCGCAAAATTTTGTTATGGTAAATACCGACGCACCGTCCGCTTCGGATGTGCTGTAAATATCGGATACATTACCGTAGATATATGCAAAGTCGGGAGTGATTGCGGCATCCGCGCCCGTATCCGAAGCCAGATCGAACACACTGCCGCCAAGCGCGGTGATAAGTGCCTTTATTGAGTTTGTTTGGTCATCGTTGCTTATGGTCAGTATCGTGTCGCATGATGTGGAAGAAACAACAAGCCTGCTGTCGGATATCACGCGCAAAATGCGTTCAAGAGTCAGTTTGCCGTCTAACGTCGCTTCGCGTATATCCGCGCCGAATATGGCGTATATTTCATTTGAAAGCGCCGCGGTAAGGTTACAACGCAGTGTGTACACCGAAGAAATTGCCGACGGCGAGATGTCTCCGAATGCAATATAATATTTTCCGTTTACAGCCAAGCTTTCGGCAGCAATGCGTGAAAAGCCCGGTGCTGACGGGGACAGCCCTATTCCTGCCAGATCTTCAAGGTGCCCGCTTCTCCAAAGTGCCGTAAGATCGGAAAGCGGTAGGTTCATGGCGTCGCATATTGTCTCTCCGCTTTGCAGAGCTCGCTTTATTATGGAGGTGGGAGCGTTGACGGCGTTGACATTTATATCGACACCAACCAAGCGCTTTACCGATGCGGGAATGTCGTCTTCGTCGGTAGCGGCGAGCGTATCCCTCATACCCGATTTTTCTATAACGGTAAAGGTATAACCGTCGTATGAGCCGAGAGAGGTATCTGCCGACGGAGTGAATATGATCTTCGGTGGAGTTTCATCCGTTCCCGGCGGGCTGTCGGTTTGTGCGGGATCGCTCGGTGTGGTTATTGAGTGGTGTGTATCGTTTTCGTGAGTCGGTTCGGTTCCGCACCCGCCGAGGAGTGATGCAAGCAGTGTAAGTATTAACAGCGCGGCGGTCGTTGCCGTTACCGACGGAGGTGATGTTCTTGTTTGATGTTTTGACCTGCTCATCGGTACCTTCCTTTTAATTGAAATTTAATATTATGAGATCCGGTCGAATTTGTTTGTTGTGAGCGAATGTCATCCTTCGTGTATCACGCGCGGAACGCGTGCGGAGATAAGGCAAAGGCATTCATAGCTTATTGTTCCGGCAAGTTTTGCAAGCGCCTCAAGTTGCCCGGGCATACCTATAAGCACAACCGTATCTCCCGCTTGAGCGGGGGTATTGCCGAGATCAAGCATACATTGATCCATACATATGCGACCTATCACACGACCGTGACCGAGGGGAGTGTCGCATTCGGTGTTGCCTTTACCGTAAATCACGGCGTCGGCACCGGAATATGCGCGTATAAATCCGTCGGCATAACCGATCGGTATAGTTGCGATCTGCATGTCATGTTCGGCAACAAATGTGCCTCCGTAACTCAATGCCTCACCCGCGCGCAGTGTGTGTATCTGAGATATCTGTGCGCAAAGTCGCATAACGGGGCGCACAGGCAGGTCGAAAATGTCCGATGGTTCCGCACCGTACAGCAAAACTCCGAGTCGGCAAAGGTCCATGTGATATTCGGGAAAGCGCAGAGTGGCGGCACTGTTGCACACATGTGCTAACGGCAGTTCCGCGCCCATCTCACGTGCACGAGACAGAAGACGCAGGTATCTTTGATTCTGCTGATGTGTGCGCGATTCGCCTCCAATCTCGTCGGCGCGCGAAAAATGTGTAAAGGCACCCTCTGCCTTTATGCCGGGCAAAGCCGCGGCGGCGGCTACCTCCACTGCCGACCGTTCTATCTCATCGTCGCTATGTGCGGGAAATCCCAAACGATTCATGCCCGTATCAAATTTCATATGTACGCGCAGTAAACGTCCGCTGTCTCCCAGTGCTGCGGAAAGTTCACGCGCGTATTCCAAC
>CAZISZ010000063.1:0-8544 GCA_964542035.1 uncultured Ruminococcus sp.
CTCCGTTTTCGCTGTATACCGGCTCGTAAAGTGAAAGCGGCTCTATTATAGCCTCCATGGCTCCCACAACATCCTCACGACGTTCTCCGAGTTTATCCGCAAGTTCCTGCGGCGACGGCTCGCACTGATTTTGTCTTATAAGTTCTTCTCTCACGGTCAGCGCACGGTAAGCAAGATCACGCATCGATCGGCTTACTCTTATCGTATTGTTATCTCGCAAATAACGGCGTATCTCACCTATTATCATTGGCACGGCGTATGTGGAAAACTTAACGCCGAGTTCGATATTAAAGTTATCCACCGCTTTGATAAGTCCTATGCATCCGACCTGAAAAAGATCATCCATACTCTCGTGTCTGCCGGTAAAACGCTGTATAACGCTTAAAACCAACCTGAGATTACCGTATATCAACTCATCACGCGCCGCACTGTCACCTGCCTTTGTACGACGCAACAGCTCATTTTTTTCTTCATCTGTCAGCGTTTTCAGCTTTGAGGTATTAACGCCGCAGATCTCGACTTTATTATAATACATAAAAGATCCCCCCGATATCTGTTTAATCGATTATTTTCCAAACATATCATGACTTATACAGATATGAGGGTGATGTATATTTTTACATTGATATGCACGTTGGCAGTGTATGTGCACAAAAAAATAAGCGATGTGCAACGGCACATCGCTTATTTTTTCGGGATTGCTCCCGTCGGCAGATAACTCAGATCTTCTCTTTAACCTTAGAAGCCTTGCCGACTCTGTCACGAAGATAGAACAGTTTTGCACGTCTTACCTTACCATGACGAGTTACCTCGACAGCGGCAACATTGGGAGAGTGGATCGGGAAAGTCTTTTCTACACCGCATCCGTAAGCAACACGTCTTACGGTGAACGTTTCGGATATACCGCCGCCGCGTTTGGCGATAACGGTTCCCTCGAAAAGCTGGATTCTTTCACGGGTTCCTTCCTTGATGCGGCAGGAAACGCGAACGTTGTCTCCAACCTCAAACTGCGGAAGTGTTTCCTTTAACTGCTCGTTGGTCATAGCTGCAATGTAATCCATTTCAGCCCCTCCTTTTTTAATAGGATATCGAAGCATTCATGCAGAGCCCGCAGCGGACTGCCTCGTTCCGGAATGACCCGGACTTGAGTATTATATCACACTTTAGGTAATTTTGCAATACTTTTTGACAAAAAAATCTCAAAAAGCGAAAATTATTTTTATTTATTCTCGTTTATATCATCCCGAACGTTTTTGCGCTCGCGTACAGCGTTCAAAAATCCACGCAGGAGCATAAGAGCCCCGTCTATTATGGGCTTTGCGTTAAGGATGAATATAAGCAGGAAGCACACAGCCTCGATCATCATCCAATACCGCACTTCAAGCACCATAACAACGCACTGGAAGATAAGTATTACGGCGTTAAGCGCTATCACCGCGGGATGCATATCAAAACGAACATATTTTTGCGTATTTACAGCTCTTATTACAAATACCGCAAAATAGCTGATCGCCGCTGCTATTGCCGCCCCCTGTGCGCCGTATTTCGGCACAAGCACCAAGCATATACCGACATTAAGCACCGCACCGCACATTGAAGTCAGAAAGGAGAGCACACTCTTCTTTTTAACCATGTATATACTACCTAAAAAAGTCGTTACAGCCGAGAAGGTGGTGGCTATAACAAGCGTAGGCATGTACTGCCATGCGCTGTAATAATCATCGGCAAGCATAAAGGATGAAAATATCTTCGCCAACGCAGCAAGTGCCGATGCAGCCATAAATATAAGACCCGAGTAGGTTCTGAACACTTTTGAAAAGAATTCTCCGCGGTCACCATCGTCCGCATCAGCCACGGCAGAGTACTGCCACGCCTCGATAAAGATCGTTGTCATAAGGGTGAGTACAGTCGGGATCTTATATGATGCGGCAAATATTCCGTTTGCCTCATTACCGCAGATGTATTTTACCAAAAACTGTCCCGAAACACTTGTGAGCCACCAAAAAATGGAGGTAGGTATCATCGGCGCGCTGTATTTGAGCATATCAACCGCTATGCGACGGTCAAACAAGGAAATGTTAAGATCGCGGTAAAGTTTTTGCCACATCACCATTATAACGGTAACTATGACATTTGCCACAACGACCGACATAACATAGCCGTACACTCCCATTTTGAAAACAACCAGAAACAAAATGTTGAATACGATATTAAGTGCCGTGTTGATTATTCCCTGCACCGCAAAAACAGTAGTTCGCCCAAGCGCACGGATATAGTTGGCGCACGCAAGTTGATAATTGGCGGCTATCACGTATATTATCGCAAGCCATGCATATCCCGTAAGTATATCAAGTTTAAAAAGCAATGGAGATATTGCCAAAAACAACAATGTTCCGAACGTAAGAATAGTCACGCCCGAAGAGAATACTTCTCTCTTTTTGTCACCCGCGTCAAGAGCAAAGCGAAAAAGACCGTCGCAAACGCCTATTGCCGCCACAGGCATTATAAGATTTGCTATTTGAGATATGATATTGGCATCCGAGTATTCGGCAGGCGATAGCATTGCCGTATAAAGCGGCAAAAGCAGGTACACCAATACCTTTGACGAAAAAGTGCCTACCGCCAATATAACGGTATTCGATAAAAGCCGTTTATATTTGTTCATGGCATCATGCCGCAAGGATTACTCCTCGTTGCAGTTCCCCCAGTTATGGTACACGTTCATAACATCGTCGTCATCCTCAAGCTTTTCGATAAGCAACCCCATAAACTTGCGGTCATCCTCACCATCAAGGTCAATTGTGTTATCCGCAACTTTTTCTTTTTCCGCAGATTCCACCTCATATCCCGCAGACTTGAGTTCATCGGAAATAGCATAAACGTCATCCGGCTCGGTATAGACGATATAAACGCCTTCATCCGCCTTAAAATCAGCGGCACCGGCTTCAAGCGCCGTTTCCATAAGCTTATCCTCATCTATCTCACCGTACTCATCGGTTATCACAATAACGCCTTTTTCGGTAAACATAAAGCTCACACATCCGCTCTGACCGAGATTACCGTGATACTTGGAAAAATATGCGCGTATGTTACCCGCGGTGCGGTTGCGGTTATCGGTGGTGGTTTCGACTATAACGGCAACTCCGGAAGGACCGTAACCCTCGTAGGTGATCTCCTCGTAAGCAACATCGGCTGAACCGAGAGCCTTTTTTATGGTGCGCTCGATGTTATCGTTGGGGACGTTGTTAGATTTTGCCTTTTGAATAAGATCGCGCAATTTTGAGTTAGTGGTGGGATCGCCGCCGCTCTCCTTTACCGCTATTGTGATCTCCTTGCCGATCTTGGTAAACACCTTTGCCTTTTGGGCATCCGTTTTTTCCTTTTTATGCTTGATGTTGCTCCATTTGCTGTGTCCGGACATTTTTATTTCCTCACTTTTGTTATTTATATAGTTTTATTTTTTGAGTTATATGAAATTGTAAATTTCGGATCGGCCGTCAAATCTTTTCGGTCTTCTTCATGCAGATAAGACCGAGAGATATTCCAAGCACGGTTTTCACCGCCGCGGAAAGCGCAAGTCTCGAACGGCGCACATCGACATCCTCCGCGGACAGTATTTGGCAATTATGATAGAAACGATTGTATGACGCGGTCAGTTCTATCATGTAGCGGGTTATCACCGACGGCTCGTAATCTCTCAACGCCGCCGATACGCGATCGGGAAATATCGCCAAAAGTTTAAGCAGATCATGCTCCTCCGCCGTACCGAGCTTATAGCCGCCATCCGGCATACCTATCTCCTCTTTGGCGCGGGCGAGAAGCGAAGAAATGCGTGCATAGGTATACTGAACATATGGTCCGGTGTTTCCTTCATACGACAGCGCATCCTCAAGCATAAAGTTTATATCCTTTATGCGGTTGTTGGAAAGATAATAGAATACGATAGCGCCGACTCCGACATTTTCGGATATTTCGCACAACTCCTTTTCCGACATATCGGGGTTTTTTTCGCGTGTGATCTCACGCACCCTTTCGACAGATTCGGCAAAAAGATCGCGCAGGAGTATAACGTTGCCCGTCCTTGTTGCAAGTTTTGCTCCGTTTATCGACACCGTACCGTAGGGCACATGTACGAGTTTATCATACCAATCATATCCCATAAGCTCGATGACTTTAAACCACTGCGCAAAATGCAATGATTGTCCAGCCGAGGTCACGTATATGCATTTATAGAAATCATAGGTTTCTTTTCTGTAAAGCGCTGCGGCTATATCGCGGGAAGGATAGATCGACGAGCCGTCGTTTTTCAGTATCAGACACGGCGGCATACCAAACTCCTCAAGATCCACGATTTCCGCGCCGTCATCGTTTTTGAGCAAACCGCACTCGCGCAGTTTTTCAACCACACCCGGAACCTTATCATAGTAAAAGCTTTCGCCCTTATAACTGTCAAATGTGATACCGAGCTGATCATATGTTTTTTGATATTCGCGAAGCGAGATATCTATAAACCACCGCCAAAGCTCGGTGTTTTGGGGATCGTGATGTTCAAGCTTTGTAAACTCGGCTCTTGCCTCATCGTTAAGTTCCGGATGTTCTTCCGCTTCGGTGTGAAATTTAACATAAAGCGCCACCAACTCGTCTATTTCACGACGTTCCACTTCCTCGCGACTTCCCCATTTACGGTAAGCTACTATGAGCTTTCCGAACTGCGTTCCCCAATCTCCGAGGTGGTTCACCCCAACACACTTATATCCTGCAAACTCATGCAAACGCTTAAGCGCGTGACCGATAACGGTAGTGCCGAGATGACCTATATGGAACGGCTTTGCAACATTTGGAGAGGAGTAATCTAACACAACGGTCTTGCCCTCACCTATGGTCGATGAACCGTAACGGTCACCGCGCGCAAGAACTTCGCCGATAACCGATCGGGCAAGTTCGGCATCGTCAAGTTTAAAATTAAGATAACCCTTACAGGACTCGACCGACGCGACCGAGGGAATGTTAAAATTTTCGGCAAGCGCATCGGATATCTGCGCGGGAGCACGTCGCATGGTACGACTGAGTTTAAAGCACGGCAGTGCAATATCTCCCATCGAAGCATCCGGCGGATATTCAAGCATTGCGGAAAGTTCCTCAACACCCGGAGCGACACCGGGGGTCATGATTTCAATTCTTTCCCTCAGCGCCTGTGCGATTTCGTTTTTTACGTTAGTCATAGGACTGTGCCTTTCTGTTTATATCGATATTAATGTTATACGATGTTATTTTATAATTTTACGTTATAAGTCAATTATTATCGCCGTCGTCATCATCACCGTGACCGCCGCGTTTACCCGTTATTGCCAGCAAAGCAACAAGAACCGCGGCAACGCCGCCTACGACCGCCCAAAGCCATGGTCGACTGGTATCTCCCGTTACGGGAGACAACACCGACAGCATGCTCGACGCTTCTTGAGCAGAGACGCGCAGTAATACATTTATCATTTTATATCCCCGTCCTTTTTTGTTTTTGAATCCGGATAAGTTTTAAAATTTTAATTGAACCGTGCTCTTTCATATCATACCGTCGGCTATAAGTTCTCGTGCCGCAGCACGCTGCGCTTCGGTAATGTTTATTCCTCCCAGTATCCTTGCGGTCTCTTCCACTCTACCGTTCATATCAAGATATGTAACGTCGGATTCGCTCCTGCCGTCCCTCTCTGTTTTAGTAATTAAAAGATGATTTGCGGCAAGTGAGGCTATTTGTGCCGAGTGAGTAACGCAAAGTACTTGCGACGCGGCAGACGCCTCGCGGAGTTTTATACCGACCTTTCGCGAGGTCTTGCCCGATATACCCGCATCCACCTCATCATATATTACTGTGGGCACACCGTCAAGATCCGCCATCACGCTTTTGAGCGACAACATTATTCTCGATAGTTCGCCCCCCGACGCTATTTTTGCCAAAGAACGCGGCTGCTCGCCCGGGTTGGGAGCTACGCGCAATTCAACACGGTCGTAACCGTGCGAAGTAGGCTCGTCCAACCGCTCCACCGATATGCAAAATCTTACTTTCGGCATATCCAGAAAAACCAAAGATTCCGCAACGCGCCCCTCTATACTCGCAGCGGCAGCTCGTCTCAGTTCTCCGAGCGCCGTTCCCGTTTTTTCAAGCGACTCGGCAAGCTCTCCCTCGCGGCGTCTAAGATCAGCAAGTCTGTCGTCGCTCGATTCAAGCGCAGCAAGCCGCGCCTCGGCATTCGTTTTGAATTCGATTATCTCATCTACCGTTGAACCGTATTTTTTCTTAAGCCTTGATATGGCATCGAGACGAGCCTCTATTGCATCAAGTCGCGCTGTCGGATCGGCATCATCCGCATCAGCGGCACCGCTCCTACTCATAACCTCGGCGGCAATATCGTCCGCCTCATATCGGCAAGTCTCAAGTCGTTCGGCATATTCGCGGTATTCAGGATAAACATCGGATATTCTTCGCAGCGCATCGGCTGCCTTGGCAAGCAGATAGGACGCTGTTATACCGCGCTCATTACCGTGTATTGCGCGAAGCGCTATATCGGATTGTTTTTTTATGGTTTCAAGGCTTAAAAGTCGTTTTTTTTCGACAAGCAACCGTTCTTCCTCTCCGACTTTCAACTTTAAAGCGGCGATATCTTTTATTTGATATTCAAGCATGTCGCGAAGCTGATTCAGTTCTTTTTCGTCGCGGCAAAGCACTTCTGTTTCTCTCCGTATACCCATCAATTCGGAATAGATTACACCGTATTCGGCAAGCATCTCATCCGAGTGAGCGGCAGCATCAAGCAATCTCAGCTGTTCAGCGGGATCTGTAAGCTTGAGGTTTTCGTTTTGACCGTGTATTGACACCAAAAGACTACCCGCTCGACGCAAAATCGCTTGTGTTACGCCCTTACCGTTTATACGACAGTTCGACCGACCGTCTGCACTAAGCGTGCGACCGAGCGACAGTTCTCCGTCTTCGCACTCTATTCCGAGAACGGAAAGTTCTTCGGCGATAACGCCGCCGATACCGTCAAACACCGCCGAGACCTCGGCGCGACTTTGCCCGATACGCACAAGTTCTCGCCCCGTACGATTGCAAAGTAAAAAATTAATGCTGTCTACAATTATGGATTTACCCGCGCCCGTCTCGCCGGTCATTGCCGTAAAACCATCGGCAATTTCGAGATCAAGCGTTTTTATTACCGCTATATTCTCTATATGAAGTGATCTCAACATTCCAAAATCCCCTCCTTACAGCCTTTTTGCAATTGTATCACACAGAGCGCAAGAGTATTTTTATCTTTTCACTGAGCGTTTTTGAGGAGTCAAGACCTCTTGTTACGATAAATATGGTATCGTCTCCGGCAACACTGCCGAGTATTTCGTCGCTGTCTATGGCATCAAGCCCCGCGGCAACCGCATTTGCAAGCCCGGGATAAGTGGAGAGGACTATTATATTACCCGAATAATCCACCTTTTTTATCGATTCGATAAGCGCCGTGTTGAATTTTATGTTACTGCCACCCTCTTCCGAACGTGGGAGCGTATATTTGTACGTACCACGCCCGGTAGGAACCTTTGAAAGCTTTAATTCCTTTATATCGCGTGAAACCGTTGCTTGCGTTACGCGATATCCCTCACGAAGCAACAACCCTATCAACTCCTCCTGCGTTTCAACATCACAGTGTTCGATAAGACTTATGATCTTTTCCTGTCGTCCGCTTTTCATTATATAACCAACCGATCCTTTCAATCCGCACACCGCAAAATCATATTATTATTTTTGAAAATCAAATGCCGCTCATTTTGTGCTTAAAGATCTCGTAGAATACGTCCTCTTTAAGCCTCAATATTCCCGCATGTTTATCAGACCGTGTTATCCTAACAGCCTCTCCGCGCGCAAGCTTTATATTAACTCTACCGTCAACCGTAAGAAACAGCGCCGGTTCGCGACGACAAACGTTTACTATCTCAAGTTTTGAACTGTCGGGGAACACTATAGGTTTGGAAAAAAACGAATGTGCGCATATCGGAGTTACGCATATACCGCCAAGACGCGGATCAAGCACCGGACCGCCCGCGGACATCGAATATGCAGTCGATCCGGTGGGGGTGGCGACAATAATACCGTCGGCACGATATACAGCCACTGTTTTACCGCACTCGCGAAGTTCGATATCCACCATACGCGCCACCGAACCGTTTGATACAACCGCATCATTGAGTGCGCGCGCTGTATAATTGCGCCGCCGATCTCCGTTTTCATCCTGACGACTCATTACCTCAACATTCAGCATGGTATGCCGCTCTATCGAATATTTCCCGCTGTACAGACCGTCTATAAGCTCCAACTCATCCGCCTCAAGCTCGCACAAAAAACCGAGTCGCCCTTTATTGATACCGAGCACGGGTGTGGAACGCACGGCACAGCGCCGCGCCGCCTCAAGAACAGAGCCGTCACCGCCGACAACTACAACGATATCGGCATTTTCGTAAAGTGTATGTGCCGCCATATACTTGGGCGCAAGTCCCGCCGCC
>CAZISZ010000064.1:0-8446 GCA_964542035.1 uncultured Ruminococcus sp.
CAAACGAACTTATCGGTCGTATTCAAAACGGCGGTAAACTGCCTATGATCACCTCCTGCTCTCCCGGATGGGTTAAATATTGCGAGCATTACTATCCCGAATTCACCGAAAATCTTTCAAGCTGCAAGTCGCCTCAGCAAATGTTCGGCGCACTTATGAAGACATACTTTGCCGAAAAAATGGGCTACGATCCCCGCGACATCTTCTTTGTATCCGCGATTCCCTGTACGGCAAAGAAGTTTGAGGTCGGCAGACCCGATCAGTCCGCATCGGGCTATCCGGATGTTGATGTTGCCATTACAACCCGCGAGGTCGGCAGAATGATAGAAAAAGCCGGTATCAAGTTCCGTGAGCTTGATGACGAGCCTTTTGATCGTCCTTTTGATATCGGATCGGGCGCGGGTGCGATATTCGGCGCTACCGGCGGCGTTATGGAGGCGGCGCTTCGCTACGCTGCGGAGATAATTCTCGGCAAGCCGCTTGAAAAGCCGCTTGAAACTCCCGAGATCAGGCGCCATGGAGACGATAACGGTTATCGCACTGCATCATATAAGGTTGGAGAGACTACGGTAAATGTAGCGGTTGCCTCCGGAACCAAAAACGCAAAGGTTCTGCTTGATGATATCAAGGCGGGAAATGTGGACGTGCAGTTTGTCGAGATCATGGCATGTCCCGGCGGATGCGTAAACGGTGGCGGTCAGCCGTATCAGCCCGCATCGGTCAGAAATACCAAGGATCTTCGCGCACTGCGCGCCGCAGTCCTTTACCGCGACGATGAGGAATGCAATATCCGTGAATCTCAAAAGAACGCGGCTGTTATGAAGTTGTACGAAGAATATTTCGTCGAACCCAACAGTCACAAAGCGCACGAGGTACTTCATACCACGTACATAAAACGCGGTCTGTGATCAATTATTTGATCTATCAAAAAATAAAAAGCAATCGAGCGCAAGTCCGCGGACTTGCGCTCGATTGCCTGTTGGGCGATTTGTATGGATTTTTATCAGTCGTCAAGCAATATCATATTGCCGTTCTCGTCAAGACCTATCCTTGCCAATGAATGCAGGTTTATGTTCATGGCACGTATTCTGTCTCCACCGGGCTGGAATGCCTTTTCAATGCATATTCCCGCACCTACGACCACGGCGCCTGCTTGCCCTGCTATATCTATCAACCCTTTAAGCGCCTCGCCGTCTGCCAAAAAGTCGTCTATAAGCAAAACTCTGTCTCCTTTTTTTATGCAATCCTTATTTACGCGTACTTCAAAAACAGAACCGCGTGTAAAGGATCGCACAAGGGATGAGTATGTATCGCCGCTTAGGTTTTTTGATTGCGATTTTTTTGCAAATACCACATCCACGCCGAAGTAACGTGCGGCAAGGCATGCAATGCCGATGCCGGATGCCTCAACGGTAAGGATAAGCGTTGGTTTTTGCTCTGCAAATATGCGGTAAAATTCTTCGCCTATTTTATCTATCAATTCTGTATTCATTCGGTGGTTTAAAAAGTTTGATACTATAACTACACCGCCCGGGCGAAGTTCGCCCTGATCTTTTATCATCTGCTTTAAAAGCTCCATGTTTACCTCCCGGTTGCTTGTGGATGTTTGCGAAATATCATCATCGAAATATCCTGTGGCAGATATCCTCTGAATATATTATACTACAAAAATGCGAGTCGGTAAATAGATGTGGCGAAAAAAATCTGATTTTACACGCATTGAGATTGTAAATACAATTTTTTTTGCTTTTTTTGAGGAAAAATCGCAAAAGAGATTGATTACTCGGCGGCTTTGTGATAAAATGTACAAGGAAAGAAATATGATCCTGAAAATGATATCAAATAACTTGTAATAATGTCTAATAATGTCGGAAAGGGAGAATCGAATATGGAGAAAGTTATCTTTCGCTCATCGATGGCAGGATATAATAAAAGGGACGTAAATAAATACATTTCCGATGTTGATGCTCGCCATGCGTTTGAAACCGAAGAGATAGCGGCGCGAGCGGGAAAACTTGAAGCGGAGCTTGCCGCGCTCAGAACTGCGGATGAAGAACGTTGCCGTGAATTGAATGAGATGAAAAACAAAGCGGAAGAACTTGAGGAAAACCTCGAAAAAACTCGCCGCGAGTTGGAAGATTTACGTACACAATGCCGAGAGGCAGAGATGGAGGCATCGGATCGTGCGCGAGAGATCACCGAACTCCGCGGGATGCTTGCGGGGGTGCCGAACGATATTCCCTCAGCGGCGGAGTTGGAGGATCTGCGACGGCGTGCGGCGGCGTATGACGAACTTAATGCGCGTAAGTTGGCAGTGCCGCAGTCCGGCGCAGCAGCCGAAGCAGACAATGTGATACGTTCCGCATACAACGAAGCGGAAAGAATAAGACAGGAGGCGCACATCCGCAGCAGCGCCGATGCTTGTGAGAAGATAAAGGGTCAGGTCAGCGGAGAGTTGGGTGAGATATATGAGCTCATAAATCGCACTGCCGCAGAGAGTCTTGACGATATTTTGGCAAATATGCGTTCCGCAGAGGCGGGTGTGGGGCGACTGAGCGAGGAATTGTACGATAAAAACCGTACCGCAGTAGTGCGCGTAGAAAAACTTCGCGCCGAGATAGAACGGCTGATAGATCAAAAAATTGCCGAAACCGAAAGCGTGTCCGATAAAGTCAAAATATCCGCCAATGAGAACGTTAACGAAAATTCAAATAGTAACACAGGCGCTGGAGCTGTTTCGGATGCTGTAAGCAATGTCAAGAGTATCGCAGGATCGGAGCAGAAGTCAAATAACCATCAATCCACTTGCAGGGGCGTGCGACGCGGGCAGGATCGCGAACATGCTGCATCCAAACAGCGTCGCGATGACGGATTGTTTAGGTTTGGACGCAGAAAATGAATATAGGCGAGAAAATACGCGCCCTGCGCGGGGCTAAAATGATGACGCAAAGCGAGCTTGCCGGTTCGGAAATCACGCGAAATATGCTTTCGCGTATTGAAAACGGCGCCGCGCTCCCCTCGCTGCCGACCGTGATGTACCTTGCGTCGAGATTGGGTGTTCCTGCGGGCTTTTTGTTGGCAGAGGAAGGCGATGAATTCTATTATAAAAAAATGAATGCCATGCCGAACATAAAAAGAGCATATCTTGCGGGCGATTATAAGATATGCCGCGATATCTGCATGTCGCTCGGCGGTGATGATGATGAAATAAACGCATTGATATGCCTCTGCTCCTTCGGTCTGGCACGAGAAAAGTTTGCCGAGGGGCGTCTGAATAATGCCGTGAGCCTGTTTGACGAAGCAACAGCAAAAAAGTCTGATACACTTTACCCGCTTGACGGTATAGAAGAAAAATCAGCGGTTTATCTTGCATGTATGCATGACATATCGCCGTCTATCTATTCGGATATGTCGGTAGATATGGGTGGTGTGTCTCCCGCGGCGTTATCCGATCCGTTTTGCAGATATTATTCCGTCCTGCGTGCAATAGGAGACGCGGACGGGGAAATGCTTGCACGCACTTATTTTGCGCATGTCGGAAATGACGAACAACAGTACGCCGCTCATATCAGGGCTAAATTGGCGATAGAACGCAAAAATTATCATGAAGGTTACACAGAGCTTCGCTCGCTTCTGACGGGGGAGACAGAGGTGGCGGCACCGATAATGTATTTTATCTTTGCCGATCTTGAAATATGTTGCAGCGCAATGTCAGACTTTCGCGGAGCTTACGAATATTCAAGTGATAAGCTCGGTTTGCTTGAAAAGTTTTTGAGGTGATGATGCTCATGCAAAAGACTATCGTGTCGGTGTTTATTCTGCTTCTTTTGTTTACGATGCTTGCCGCATGTTCCTCGTATTCATCCGGAACCGCTGGATTTTACACAGGAGATACGTTGACACCGGAGGTCGTGGAATCTATTTGGATTGCTATATCCGAACGCGAAGCAGAGGAGAGCGAAAAATATACTCCCGTTACCGATGATAGCGGAGAGGCGGTTTTGTTTTGGACATCTTCGGGCAAGGTGTGGCACATAAGTGGCGAATGCTCATCGCTTAAAAGATCAACAAATATAAATTCAGGAAATATTGATGAAGCCGAGGCGGCGGGAAAGCAACGCGCCTGTTCGGTTTGCGCTAAGGGGGCGGAAAATAAATGAAAAACAATATCGTTATAAGTCGTGCAACATTGCTTGATACCGATGATATCATGGTAGTTATCGAGGAAGCGCGTGACAGTATAGGACGGTTGGGCATTGACCAGTGGCAATACGGATATCCCAATCGGGATGTGGTGTTGCGTGATATTGAGGCGGGAATATCCTATACCGTGCGCGATGCCGAAACAGGCAAACTTTGCGGCACCTTTGCTGCAATATCGCAGGGTGACCCAAACTATGATGAGATATTTGAGGGTGCGTGGCTGACTAAAGGTCCGTATATCGCGCTGCACCGTTTTTGCGTTGCCAAGGATTACCGCGGTCACGGAGTTAGCGATGATATAATCGAGTATCTTAAGGGTTATTGTGCGGAAAATGCAATCGCGAGTTTACGTGTTGATACACACCACGGCAATTACCCAATGATTCGCATGGCCGAGCGTACCGGATTTACCCGTTGCGGAGTCATTTATCTTAAAAACGGAGAGCACAGGGTGGCGTTTGAACTGCCCGTTGAGGCATGAGCAACGAGGTGAAAGCCGGCTCTCTCAAACGTTTTTGTTTTCTCGGCGATTCAATGACAGAGGGCGTTGGTGTTAAAGCGGGCGAAAGATACTTTGATCTTTTGGGTGTGTATATGAAAGCCGAGACGGTAGGTTACGGCAAAAACGGCGCACAGCTTTCGGCTGTTGCAAAGCAGGCGGAACGCATGTATGCTGAGTTTGGACAGGAGATAGATGCCGTATTTGTGTTTGCGGGTACAAATGATTTTTACGGTAATGTGCCGATAGGCGAATTTTTCACCGAGGATACAGAGAGTGTGGTGTGCGCGCGCGATGCGGACGGAAACGAAATTCAGCGCGAAGACCGCCGTGTACGCCGTCCGATATTTGATATATCGACCGTTTGCGGCAGGCTCAACACTGTGCTTGGCTTTTTAAAAGAACATTACCCGCGGACGAAAATATTCATTATGACTCCGATACATCGGGCGTTTGCAACATTCGGACCGAAAAACATACAATACAGCGAGTTATACGCTAACTCGTTGGGGGCTTTTTTTGAGGATTATATTACCGCAGTGCGACACGCAGCGGATGTTTGGTCGGTCCAGCTGATAGATCTTTACCGTGAAAGCGGACTGTTTCCGCTGTCCGACTTAAATGCTGCCGAGTTTTTCGTAAATACCGAGCGCGACCGCTTGCATCCGAATGCCGCGGGGCATCGACGCATTGCGAAAACCATTTTGCATTACGTGAATGATGTAATCCGATGATATTATGCAAAACATAATAATTCGGTGTCCGATCTCGTTGGATGAGCTTGGACACCGAATTTTTGTATATTTCATAAATTAAACATAGTCGTATATAGGGAATTTCGTGCAGCAGAGCCGAATCAGCGTAGCTTCATCGGAGATTATCTTACCCATTTGATAAAGTTTTACGACGTTCTTGTTGCCGAATAAAAACGTTGTCAGTTGATGTATAAAAATCAAACGTGGCTGTTGCATTTTCAACAGCCACGCGTTGTTATTTGGTTCTCAATATTCTCGAACTGTTTATCAGCACGGCAAACGCGCCGCAGTTGTGAAGTATCGAACCCGCCAAAGCGCTTATCACGCCGAAAGCGGAAAGTCCTATCATACAGGCGCTGATACCTATAGACAGTGCAAGATTTTGATATATCGTACGTCGCGTTTTCTTTGCCAAACGTGCAGCATACGGAATGTTTTTAAGATCGTTGTTCATAAGTGCAATGTCGGATGACATTATCGCAAGATCCGACCCCATAGCTCCCATGGCAATGCCAACATCCGCTTCTCGCAGTGCGGGAGCGTCGTTTATGCCGTCGCCCACGGCAAGCACACGGTGCTCGCGTTTAAGCTCTCTGAGATGCCTGTATTTGTCCTCGGGTAAAAGATCGGCATGCAGGGTTCCTATACCCACGGCGGCGCATATTGCCTCTGCCGGGGCGTGACGGTCGCCTGTAAGCATGACCGATGTGTCTATTCCCACAGCCGCAAGCTCGGCAATGCATTCTGCCGCTCCGTCACGCAGTGTGTCGCCGAACACAAGGTAACCGAGGCATCGCCCTCCCGCCTCAACGTAGCTTATACTGCCGATATGACCGTCGGGCGGCTCGGGAAGCTCATCGGTTCCGGCAATCCATTCACGCTTGCCGAATCGTATTACACTGCCGTCGGCAGTTACACCTTCAACGCCGAGCCCGGATATCTCCTTTACCTGTGTGGGCTTGTATGAATTTCCGTGTTCCGCCGCGGAGGCGTTACCGTAAGCGGCAGATTCGGTTTCGCGTTGGCGTGCGGCAGCTGTCAGTGCGCGTGAGACCGGATGATTCGAGGCAGATGCGATGCCGGCAGCAGCGGATATCAGCTCATCTTCGGTAAAGCCATTTGCGGGACATATCTCTGTCAGCGACAATTCGCCGCGGGTTATCGTGCCCGTTTTATCAAACACAACGGTATCAAGCTCGGTCATCTCCTCAATGAATTTGGAGTTTTTTATAAGGATGCCGCGCCGTGTTGCGGCGGAGAGCGCGGCTATCATCGGTGCCGAGCTTACCAACATTTGCCCGCAGGGGCAGGATACCACAAGTATTGCTATTGCCTTGTCGGGTGAGCGTGTGAGCAGCGCCACTGCTGCCGACACAGCTAAAACAAACGGAATGTAATATGCCATGAATTTGTCTATTATTCGTGATTCCGGTGCGGATATCGTTTCCGATTTTTCAAGCAGAGCGAGTATTTGCGAAAATGACGTATCAACAAATTCTTTTTTTACTTCAATTACCAAGCAACCGTCTATATTTATCGTGCCGGCGTAAACACTGTCACCTGCCTTTGCGTGAAAGGGCAGCGGTTCGCCGGTCAGCGATTTTTGGTCTATATGTCCCTCGCCGCTGATTATAACACCGTCTATCGGAATTCCGTCTCCGGGACGCACCACTATATGTTGTCCGATTGACAATGAGTCTGTCTCGACGATTATCTCACTGTCTCCGTCTATCAAGGTTGCAGTGCTTTGCTGCATCCGCCGCAGACCGTCGATCACATCACGCCCTCCCATTATACTGCGTTCTTCAAGAAAGTGCGCTATGTTCAGTATAAGTGGGATGAGAATGGACAGTATAAGTTCGCCGCTGAAATAACACGCAATGATCGCTATCGCCACCAACAGTTCCATGGCGTTGGTCATGTTTTTTGATATTATCCCTTTTACGGAGGCGATAAATATCGGTGTGGCTTCAATTAAAAAGCCCACGGTGTATATCATGGCGGGAATGGTCGTTCGGGCAGGGAATACCATCGAATATATCAGCCCGGCTGCCATGCAAACAACCGCCGCCGCACCGCAAATAAGTTCTCGGCGTAGTCTTTTTTTGCTTTCATCGGTTAAATTATCGCGCGAAAGAGCTTCCAGACTTCGCTCTGCCATATTATCTATATTTTCCATCTTATAAACCTCAGTTGTGCCGTTCGGATGCGTTTAGCATTATTCACCGAAGATGAATATTTTTGATTCTCCTTCGCCAACAACTCTTACCTTACCTATCTTGCTCACAGCTTCGCTGAGTTTTGAGTTGTAAATCCGTATTTTTACAAGTTCGGGATTTTGTTTGTACTCATCGAGAATGCCGCGAAACTCGGAAAGTTCATTGTTTGCAGTTGCAATGGCGGAGGAATATGCGGAACTTGCATTGCTTTTAAGCTTTGCCGCCGTAGCTTCGGCTTGGGGGATCAGCGTTTCGCGGTATTTTTGGGCTTCTTCGAGCATCGTTGCGGCGCGAACCGTAGCGGAGTTTACCTCGTCATATGTGTCGCGCACTTCTGTGGGCATTCCCACATCCGTGAGTTCTATCGTTCCCAATGTTATGCCGGCGCCGGCTGCGGAAAGCTTTGCTTGCGCCGATGCCAACACAGATCTTGAAAATTCGTCCTTACCCGAGGTCAGAAGATCGTCAACGGACATCCCCGCAGCGGTGCTTACCATTGATGTGCTGACGGTCGCGTCTATAAGATTCGTAACATCTGCCACACGCAGAGCATATGCCACTGGATCCGTTATCATGTATTTTACGGACGCGCGTACAACGGCAATGTTTTGATCTGCCGTTACAATATAACCGTTTTGGCGCAGGGTTGTCATAGTTCCCGATGTGTAGTGAGTTGATACCGTTTGTTCTATCACGCTGCCTGTGGGAACAGTTACAACTTCGTCGATTATATATGGATTATTTTCGCGATATTCGTATTTATCGGTATG
>CAZISZ010000065.1:0-8314 GCA_964542035.1 uncultured Ruminococcus sp.
AGTATACAGTGCATATGCCCGTACGCCCATCGGCAAGTTCAAGCACTTTCCACACAGTGTTGTTTGATGTTGTGGACGACAAACTCAATGAACCGTTTTTAGCGCCGCATGTAAGATATTTTCCGCTTTTTACCGAGCAGATATTAAACCCATCCGTTACGCCTGCTGCGGCAGTAAAATAAAACTGCGTAGCATAATCATCCGGGCGCTTAATGCTAAGCGTTGTATTGGTGCTTGAATGCCCTGTGCTTGCAGCAAATGTCAGTCCTGTACCTACCGAATCAAGCGCAAGATATTTTTGCCCTCCGGAATTTTGTGCAAGATCAAATATCATTCCACCTATCCGTTCGGAAGATCCGCTTGGTGCAATTATAACAGGCAATACGCACGAATACTCCTCCGGGTTATACTTGTAACTTATAGTAAGGCTGCCTGTGTGTGCGGAAACCAATGAAAATTCGCTGTCAGAATCATCAACTTCCACCGCATCGGGCATGTTATACGACACCGCTTTATATGTCGCGTTGGACGGCAGATACAAAACTTGCATACCAACCGTTTCACCAACTCTTCCAAAAACCGAGCACAACTCGCGCGTTGTACCGCTTTGTCTTATCACAACATTTACAATATCAACATATGTAACTTGGTTGGTAAGTGACCACGAACCCGACGAAGCTACATCACAAATACTAAGTGATGAACTTATAGCTTTGGTGTGATCATTATTCGGAGACAAACAACCGTCCGACGTATCATAATACCATTCGGTAGGTCCGTAATCTTCCTCGCGCAGTGCAACGCTTGCATTGTTTATCGACACAAGATAATACCCTTGATTTGATTGCGAGCGTATTGTATACGAGCCGTTTGATTGATATTCAAACAACCATTTTCCGGCAGGTGCGGTGAGCGAAGATGACATTACGAGCGCATCGCCTACATTTGTCAGATATTTGTTTGCGGTATCATGTTTTAATGCATATTCGCCGGCTAACTCCGAATATGTCACAGACACGCAAACGTTATCATTGTTTGTGTTACTGCTCGCAATGGTAGTCCCGAATCGGCTTGCATCAGCCGTGGTCAGCGCCAAAACACTTCTTGTCCCCTCAATCGGACGTCCCCACTCTTTGGCAGATGCGGTTATATCTGTCGCAACTTCAATCGAATCGGTATCGAGTGCGGTATCGCCGAGCATTATGACCTCGCAATGACCTATATTATAATCAAACAGGGGATGCTCCGAAAGCGAATTTCCCAAACTACTCCAAAAAGCATTGTCGGAAGCAGAAATATTTGCGCCTGTTGCTGTTTGGGTTACCATTGCAACCGATGCACTCGCAGCAACAAGACCCGAGGATTCTTTCACCGGAATTGAAAAAAAGTAAGCTGTTTTACTTCCATCTCGATTTTGGAACATGATCGTATAACAATCAGGTTCTTGCTCGTACAAGCGATTTACATGCCCGCGTGCATTGGCAAGATCCCTACCGATTATTTGCGGCAGATCTTTATCATCCAAGTATGCATCGGCAAGTTTATCAAGCGGAAGGTCACCCGCAAGCAGTTCGTGCTGCCATGGCACTTCCGTTATCGGAACATTTTCATCGCTTGACAATAAACATTCACCGCTGGCGGCATCGGCCGAAAAACCGACCGGAACCGACATCCCGATAGTCAATGCAAAAACGACAACACAAGCAATCGTCCTAAATATATAATTACTGTACTTTTTCATAGTTTGCTCCCTTTCAGTGTTATTCTCAAAACTTATTGACTTTCGTTTTTTGCCCCCGATGTGCGAGGGCTACGTAACGAAAGAGGAGCGGATATCTTACGGTTTTTAATATTTTCATGGTCGCGATGAAAGTGGTTATCGACATTCGGATACGCATCCGATAAATTGCCGACCGCACCGCGGCGGTCATTTATTTGCAATTTCATTATACACAAAAACATTGGTATTGTCAACATTTTTTTGATTGATTATTGTGGATTTCTCAGCTTATTCCACAATATATAAAAAACCGGGCAGGTCATATAACGACCCACCCGACAATTCAGCATATTTCAATGAGTTCTTTCGGTGACTGTGTAAAATCCATGATACCGTTCTCGGTAATGGCAACCATATCCTCGATGCGGCAACCGTATTTTCCGGAAAGGTAAATACCGGGTTCGAATGTCACGACCTGACCGGGGGTGAGCACCTTATCGGCAGGAACACGTGCCGACAGGCGCGGCTCCTCGTGTATGTACATTCCCACACCGTGACCGAGCGAATGACCGAACGTACCCACATATCCCGCACCGTCGATTATATCGCGCGCAATCTTATCCATTTGCGCGCAACCCGCACCCGGTGCCGCAGCGGCAATGGCTTCTGTCTGAGCGCGAAGAACCGTCTCATAAAGACGACGTATATCGGCATCGGCTTTGCCTATAACCACGGTACGCGTCATATCCGAGCAATAGCCGTCGAAGCGAGCGCCGAAGTCCATGGTAAGAAAACCACGCTCAAGTTTTACATCACGGGGCACACCGTGAGGCATCGAGGACGCACTGCCCGAGACGGCTATGGTTTCAAACGCAACGCTCTCGGCGCCCTTGGAACGCATAAAGAATTCAAGCTCAAGCGCAACCTCGCGCTCGGTCATATCGGGACGTATAAATTCGATAATGTGAGCAAATGCGGCATCCGTTATAGCCTGTGCGCGGCGCATTTTTTCTATTTCCTCGGCATCTTTAAACTCGCGCAATCCGTCAAGTATCTCGGAAGCTCCGCCCTTGACCTCAATGCCCTCAAAAGCGCTCACAAAACTCTCGTAGGCTGAAAGCGAGAGGGTTGCCTCCTCCACAGCCACGCAAGCGGAACCGCCTATAATATCAAGCGCAGCCGCACTCATGCGCTTTTCGGGCATAAGTATCTCAAATTCCGCCACAGCCGGAGATGCATTTGCCGCTTCGATATATCTGAAGTCTGTAAGCAGTGCCGCGCGCTCGGCGGTTACAACCACAAGCCCATCGGTATAATTAAAACCGGTAAGGTAGCGTTGATTTATCTCGGAAGTGACGACGACAGCGTCTATACCCCGCTTTTTCATTTCATTTTTAAGTCTTTGAAGATGTGTCATTTTTATATTCCTTTCTGGTTGTATTTCTTGTATTTTATGTCACGTTGGCGTTCCCAATACAGCCACGTCGAATATGCGGCGCATGGCAAGCGCATCTTCAGCCATAGTACCTGCCGACTCGCATATAATACGCGGTGAGAGCCCCTCGGTAACGATCGCCTCGGCAAGCGGCTCAAATTCGGGACCGTAAACGTTATCGGCAAATGTAAGATGCTTTTTTTCACCCGCTGCGGTGTATTCTATTTTCGAAAAATGGCAGTGCAATGTGCGAGCATAAGCATCCCCGAGTGTTTCGCCTATGGCGTAAAACACACGCAGGTATGCATCCTTATCGGGAAACGCGCCGCCGCAACAACGAGCGTTGAGATGCCCGAAGTCAACAACAGGGTAATAATGCGGATCAATACGACAAAACTCTATAACCTCCTCAAGCGTACCGAGTTGGTTGCGCTTTCCCATAGTCTCAAGGCCGAGTCTGATATTCGTATTCCCCACCACCTCCATTACGCGGCCGAGAGTATCGCGTGCCAGATCCATTGCCTCATCGCGGCTTATTTTTGCCGCGCTGCCAGAGTGGATAACGATCGTATCCGCACCTATGAGTTCAGCCACATGAAGCGACTGCTTTATATACTCGATACTTTTAAGCCTTTTTTCGGTTTCGATACCGGATAGCGATATAAAATAAGGTGCATGCAGAGACATAGCCACACCCGCTTCGCGCGCCGCTTCTCCTATTTTGGCAAAGGTTGCGTCGCTGCCGCGCAAACCGTTACCGCCTTGCAACTCATATGCGTCAAGTCCTCTTGCCGCTACCCATGCGGGCGCTTCGACAGTACTTTTTTTGCCATCCGCATAAAATGACTCGCTGTTGCCGCCGGGCCCGAACTTCGGCGCCGCCGTATATTGTATTTCACTCATTAATTATTTTCATTTACCTGCCGTACGGCAAGCTTTCGGCTCCTCTTTTTGTATTTTCTTATGATCGGACGTTCAAGCATTCGTTTGAATTTAAAAAACAATGTTTTTTTATCCTTTATCGGCGGGACTATTGC
This sequence comes from uncultured Ruminococcus sp., assembly GCA_964542035.1. Taxonomy (GTDB): domain Bacteria; phylum Bacillota; class Clostridia; order Oscillospirales; family CAG-272; genus CAG-390. Next base: position 4,193 of record CAZISZ010000065.1, read on the forward strand.
CGCACGCACACCGAGACGACGAGCAGACGCCACATCGGTGAATATCTGATCCCCCAAAAACAATGTCGCACCATGCTCGGCATTGATGGTCTTCATTGCAGTAAGCAGTTTTTTACGCGAAGGTTTTTTGCAATCGTGATATGCGGGTAAGGAGAGCGTGCGATTGAATCGTTCGACGCGCTCACGCTCATTGTTTGATACCAGTGCCGCGCGTATCCCCGCCGCCCCCAAAGCATCAAACCAACCGCGTATACGCTCGTCCGGCTCGCTTACTTCATACGGTGCCAGCGTGTTATCGATATCTATCAAAAGCGCTCCGATACCCTCGCTATGCAAAAATTCAACACTCACATCATCAAAACGCTCAAACATATAATCTGGAACAAGCGTTCGCCGTCCGTATTTTTTTACACTTTTATTACCGTTGTTTTCTTTCATCGCAACTCCTTGCGCACATATCGATCTTTATAACATGTATATTCTATCACAATTCGAATTCCATATCAAGTGAAATGCGAAAAAGTCAAAAAAAATTTCATTTTTTTCGTTTTAGGGGTTGACAAAACTCATTTTTCGTGGTATTATATTAAGGCAGTTTTGATTACACGTTTTTGCGGGTGTAGTTCAATGGTAGAATTCCAGCCTTCCAAGCTGGCCGCGTGGGTTCGATTCCCATCACCCGCTCCATTTTCCTAATAAGGAAGCCCCCGCAGAGCGGGTCATGCGTCTTTAGCTCAGCTGGATAGAGCAACTGCCTTCTAAGCAGTAGGTCGGGGGTTCGAGTCCCTTAAGACGCGCCATATGGTGGGTGTAGCTCAATCGGCTAGAGCGTCAGGTTGTGGCCCTGAAGGCAGTGGGTTCAAATCCCATCACTCACCCCATATAAAACCGACTTCGAAGTATTGAGGTCGGTTATTTTTATTCCCCGGGCATCTGTAGCGCTGGACATATGCCCGGGGGATGTTTTTATACCGCGTCTACATAATGAATAAAAATCGGCAAGGGGAACCACAACCTCGCAAACAACGGTAAATATTCTCGCGCGGGGCAAATCGGCGCAAACAGCAAGTTCATGGCATCGAGATGAGAATATTCACCGTCCGGGACTTGGTTTGTTGCGCGAACGTCCGCATGACCGTCAACTACAGACAGAGTGATGTTCTCTTCCCCGCCGCGACCGTGGATGCGAAGCGTAAGTTCACCATCCGGAAGGCTTCCCCCACATTGTGCCTTAAGATTCATGAAAGCGCGAACTGTGCGCTCATAATTGAATACCGAAAATGATTTATCGGGATCCGTGCTGTAGTTTTCGGCGATTCTGTAAAGCTTTTCCGTATAACTCGGCATAAACGTCGGAAGAGAAATGCTGAGTTTTCCTCGCCCCTGCGCATCAAACACCGCCGCAACGAACTCGCAAAGCCGCGCCTCATCGGTCACGAAAAGTTCCGATACGCTGTCACCGGCAACCACGGCATAACCCGCAAATGTATCGCCGTCATATCCGCACCAAACAGATGACGACCATGATGAAAGTATATCAAACAAGCGAAAACGATCTCTTACGGCATGCAGCGGTTGCGATTCGTAAAGCGACGCTATGGAATCAAGCGCCGCCCCATCCGAAGCCGTTAGTTTTTTTAACTTTATTATGTGCTCGCGCGGATAGCCGAATGTGTGCCGCATGTTATCCGAAGTGAAAGTGAAATTTAGTTTACTGCCGATTTTATCGTATGAAAAATAATTGTACCGTTGGCGCCTGCCGCCGAGCGTGGAATAATCGATACCGTCGCGGATCATATCCTCCACGGCATGGTTCATCAACCGTCGCATATATCCTTGCGATCGCGCATAAGGGTGTACTGCCACGTTGCCTATCCCGCGCGTGTGCAACACCTCGCCGCACACCGATTCGTCAAGATCGAACGCGCCCACAGCCGCCTTGATTTTGCCGCCCTCGGTGACAACATATGAATTGCTCGCAGGATCATCTTCGGGACCGTAAAGTTTGGGCAACAGTTTTTTAAAATCGCTTGTGTTGCCGTTAAATCCGAAAACATAGTTGATAAAATCCATATAGTCATCATACATTTCCGCATTTCCGCGACCACTGTATATCTCGTTTTTCTCGTCAGACATGTTATTAATCCTCCATTACACCTGTTATTCTGATTTTCACCTTAACACGCGCAATCCTTCGCGAGCGGGGCGGCAGATAAAAGCCGCGGCATCGCGGTATACGTCTCGCACATCGTCTGCGGCAACAGCTGCCGTGACTTCAGCGGAATAGAGCGAAAACACCGAAGGTCCGGTACCGCTGAGGCGTGCCGCGCCTCCATGTGCGCAGCAGATATCGGCAATATCGGAAGTTCCGAGCAGCTTCGCATACGGCAATTCTGAAAATGCGTTGTACAGCTCGCGTCCCACGGCAAGAACATCACCATCGTCGAGAGCGGTTGTTATCGCCTCTGCTGTGCGGCGTATATACACTCCGCTCGTTTCCGAGCGAACACGGTCAAGTTCCGAAAATGCAATGGGCGTTGAAACACCATCATGGCGTTTGATTATAAGTATAGTGCAATCCGGCATTGGCGACAATGGGGTAAGTTTATCTCCGATCCCCTCTGCCAACATCGTACCTCCGCAAAGACAAAAAGGCACATCCGCCCCAAGGCAAGCCGCCATAAGGCGCAGCGCCTCACACCCGAAGGGTTCACCCTCAAGTGCGTTTAGCGCCAACAGCACCGCCGCTCCGTCTGCACTGCCGCCCGCAAGCCCGGCAGCCACCGGGATATGCTTATCGATCAGTATATCAACCCGAGGCGCCACTCCGCATTCCGCGTAAAACAGTTCGGCAGCGCGATAGGCGATATTTTGACGATCACCGGGAAGTTCTCCGCAACGCAACGATATGCCACCTGCGGCACTCTCCCCCACCGTTACCGTCACACGATCGGCAAGAGACACCGATTGCATAACGCTTGTGACCTCATGATATCCGTCGGTACGACGGGCGCCGACCTCCAAAAAAAGATTTATCTTTGCGTTTGCCATAAGTGCTATACGCGACATATCCATCTCCCCAATCATTTATCTTATCGTTACATCGGTCGATTACAAAACCGCATTTTATATTTAACCGTATTATTTACATTACTATAATATCACACATTTGCGATTTTTTCAACACCGTGCAGGCAATGTAAAATAAAAAAGGGGCAAATTTTCGGACAATTCCGACATTTACCCCTTTTGCTGTTTTCAGATCACCAATACCGCCGATGGTAGTTACAGAGATGATCAGTTCTCAAAAATATTGAGCTGCTTTGCCTTAAGCTCCGCTTTATGCTTATCCATAAGTGTGTGGATCTTCTTAACAGGATCGAGGATGAGGCTTATGGATTCATCATGGTTGAGCGTATCTATGATATAGGAAACATACTTACTCATATTAACCTCGACATGCCAAGATCTGGTCTTGATATCAGGATCCGTATAAATAAGGTTGGTAGTGAATATCTTATCAAACAAACCTTCCTCATACGCACGGTCAAATCTTTCAAGTCCGCCGGTAAACAGCCCGAATGTGGCAAAGTTGAATATGCGCTTTGCGCCTCTGCTCTTAATTTGGCGAGCAACATCAAAGAAAGATTCGCCGGAGGAAATCATATCGTCAACGATAATAACATCCATACCGGTAAGATCACGACCGAGATATTCATGCGCAACTATCGGGTTTCTGCCACCAACAACGCGAGAATAATCACGGCGCTTATAGAACATACCGACATCCAATCCGAGCACCGAAGAGAAATACATGCATCTGCCCATAGCGCCCTCATCGGGAGAGATAATGATAACCTTATCCTTTTCAAATTCTATGTCCGGTATCTCGTGCACCATCGCCTTTACCATCTGGTAAGTGGGGCGATAGGTATCAAATCCCATAAACGGTACGGCATTCTGCACACGGTCATCATGTGCATCAAAGGTGATAAGATTGCGCACGCCGATGGTTTCAAGCTCACGCAACATCATTGCACAATCAAGAGACTCACGTGTGGCGCGCTTGTGCTGTCTGCCCTCGTAAAGCATAGGCATGATAACGTTTACACGCTTTGCCTT
>CAZISZ010000066.1:0-8040 GCA_964542035.1 uncultured Ruminococcus sp.
GTGAGAGCCGATGCCGCACCCGCCGCCGCAAATGCCGCGGCTGTCGCCGCGCCGGGGGGGGACCCGAGAATCGCGCCGCAGATATCGCGGAGCCTTTCCCACCGCGCGATACCGCAAGCGTTATCGTAAGCGCGGCGGCAACGGCGGGCGATATTCCCGATATCATTTCTCCGCGCAAAGCCATGACCGCACAAAACGCCACGGCGAGCGCCGCCGCATCCCGCCGCCTATCGGGTGTGATAATCAGGTTCGGGTCAAGGCGACGTAAATCGAATTTTCGCCGTCCGCGCGCATATCCGGCGCTTCGAGGAATTGCGGACGGAATGTTCAGCCCGAGCGTCGAGCTTCCCGCGGGATCGAATATAGGTTCGAATATTCCCGCCGCCACCGGTGAGAGTACCATCGAAACTATTGCCGCGCGCAGATCGTAAAAGTAAAAACCGCCGGATATCAGCTTCCAGAGTCCCGCCGCAAATGCGGCAACCGACGCCGTTGCCATTCGTAAAAAAATATTTTCGCCAAATGCGGCGCGGCGCAAATCTTCACCGCGCCGCGGCGGGTCTATCATCGCCCTTACCAAAAGGCGTAAAGCCACCGCGGCTACGGCTGTTACCGCCATGGGTACGCCGCCGGCGGTAAGCGCGGATATCAGCACCCCCGCCGTTATCGCGCCTACACCGCAGGGCGCGGCGGATAAAAACGCCAAGCCGAACGGCGCACTTCCCATTATCGTGGCGCGGCTGAGTATAAACGATAGCCCGCCCAACGCCAATCCGCGCGGCAAAGTTGCGCTCCAACGTGCAAACACCGTGCGCACACGAATTCGAAAAGAGGTGAGTTTGCCGGTCTGTCCGCGTGACGGCGCGCCGCCCGCCAACCTGTCTTTTTCCCATCTTCCGTTCATTTTTTCGTCCTGTCCTTTCAAAAACAAAATAGTTTTTTTAAATTATACATCACTGCCAAGGCAAAATATGTCAGTATGTGCCGCGCGGTAAAATGAGGGAGAGTTTTTGCGGGATCAAAAACATCCCATATCATTTGTCGGCTGCCGCGTCGCATTGCGGACTGGGAATATAATTTATCGGAGCATTCTTTATTTAAATGAAAAATCGGAAAAAAGAATAGACGCGCAAAATGCGGCAGATAATAAAGTCAGTGCGGCGGACGAAGCACAAAAAGTGAAGAAAAGGAAATTTTGCGGTAGAATAAAATGAAAACTGCGGTATACAGGATATCGGGCAAACACGGTCTGCATGCGCGGCCCGCGGGTGCGTTTGTAAATGCCGCCAAGCGGTACGGTGCGGAGATCTACGTCAGCCTCGGCGAGCGCGAGGCTGACGGCAAGCGGTTGATATCACTCATGACCCTCGGCGCACATGCGGGTGACGAACTTAAAATAACGGCGGCGGGTGATGACGAGGCTGAGGCGCTCACCGCGGTGATAGAGGCGCTTGATTCCGCTTTCGCCTCCGAGCGTGATGAGTGACATGGCGATATCATCTCGCGGGCGGCGTGAGTTTTTCGGTATCGGAGCATCCCGCGGCGAGGCTCAGGGGAGAATATTTTGCATGACTTTCGGCGCACTGCCGAAAGACGTATCGTATACCTCCGCCGATCCCGATAAAGAACGCCGAAAACTTGCGGAGGCATGTCTTGCGGCGCGTAAGGAATTGGACGATATGATCGGCGATCTTCGCGCCCGCGCGAGCGGCGCGGCGGAGATATTGGAGGTGCACCTAATGCTTACGGAAGACGACGATCTTTTGGAGGCGGCGGATCGCGAAATTGCCGCGGGAGCCGCGGCGGAATCGGCAATACTCACGGCGGGGGATAAGATCGCCGCCGCGCTTTCGGGGCTTGGGGACGAATACCTCGGCGCGCGCGCCGCGGATGTTGCGGACGTGGCGCAGAGAATAGCCCGCCACGCGTCCGGCGATGTCGGGACGGAGGCAAAGATCCCCGAGGGTTCGGTAATACTTGCACGCGACCTTGCTCCCGGGGATACCGCCGCGATAGATACTTCGCGCGTGCGCGGATTTATCACCCTCGGCGGTTCGCCCGCTTCGCATACCGCCATATTGGCAAGACAGCTCGGTATACCCGCAGTAGTGCGTCTTGATGGTATTTCGGAGGATGAGTTTTCCGATTTTGAGGGGCGGGAAGTGTTGATGGACGGCGTCGGCGGCAGAGTGGTAATAGAACCTACCCTGCCGGAACTCGAAGAACTTGCAAAACGATTTGCGGGAGAGCGCAAGATGCGATCCGCTCTTGCCGCGGCGGCAACTCTGCCTGCCGTAACCCGGTCCGGCAGGCGTGTGGCTGTTGCGGCAAACATCGGTACACCTGTCGAAGCCGAAGGCGCAGCGGAACTCGGCGCGGAGGGAATAGGACTTTTCAGAAGCGAATTTTTGTACCTCGGACGTTCGGAGCCGCCGAGCGAGGAGGAACAACTTGCGGTATACAAAAGTGTGCTTGCCGCGGTTCCGCGCGGGCATGTTGTCATTCGCACTCTCGATATAGGCGCGGATAAACAGGACGATCACACGGTTGCCGCCGGCGTGGAGGCGAATCCCGCCCTCGGTGTGCGGGGCATTCGCAGATGTCTGCTGCCCGAACACACGGAGGTCTTTCGCACTCAACTTCGCGCGCTTTGCCGCGCGTCGGCGTATGGGAGGTTGGAGGTGATGATCCCGATGGTCACAACACCGCGGGAGGTGGAACGTGTGCGAGAGATTTTGCGAGATGTGCAAAACGAGTTGCGCTTTGAAAATGCGAAGTTCGACCCCGAAATGCCGCTTGGTATTATGATAGAAACTCCCGCCGCCGCGCTTATGGCGGATGAGTTTTGCAGGTGTGCGGATTTCTTTTCTATCGGTACCAACGACCTTTGTCAGTATACACTGGCGGCTGACAGGCAATCGGCGGAACTCGAAGAGGTGCGGCGGGATGGCGAGCCCGCCGTGCTGCGGTTGATAGGCGCGGTGTGCGACGCGGTGCGTCGGATGCGCGACGGCGGCGAGGGACGGGTGCGCCGTGTGGGCGTTTGCGGAGAGATGGCGGCAGATTGCACGCTTTGTGCCGAACTTATTCGCCTCGGCGCAGATGAGCTGTCGCTTCCGCCACCCGTCATACCCGAGATAAAAGCGCTGATAAGAGAGATGGAATAGGCGCCGAAAAACACACGATCGCATGGCTTGCCATGTAAATTGGGGGTACACATGTCAATATTCAAACAAAGCGGCGGGCGTTTACTTGCCGCCGCCAACGGGAGGGTAATACCTCTCTCCGAGGTGCCGGACGAAGCGTTTGCCTCGGGTATGCTCGGCGCGGGTTATGCCGTGCGACCTACCGGCGGCGAGGTATACTGCCCCGCGGACGGCACTCTTATATCGATCAGCGAGGCGCTGCACGCATATACGCTCAAGACCGCGGACGGGTTGGAGCTGCTCGTGCACATAGGTATAGACACCGTGTCGCTCGGCGGGCGCGGCTTTTCTCCGCAAGCGGCGGTGGGTGACAAACTTGCGGCGGGGGATATTATGGCGCGTGCGGATCTTGCCGTCCTGCGCGAGGCGGGGCTTGACGCATCCGTGGCTGTGCTTATAACGGATAGCGAGCATATAACTCGTCCGCGCGTATATGAGGGCGCCGCTCGCGGCGGGCATGACGTTGCCATGACATACGCCGTGCCTGCAAGGAGTCGAAAAAGATGAGCGCGGTAGAGACGCGAGAGGGGCGTTTGTTCGGAATACTGCAACGCGTAGGGCGTTCTTTTATGCTCCCCATAGCTTTGTTGCCGATAGCGGGGCTTTTCCTCGGCGTCGGCTCGTCGCTTACAAACCCAGCCACGCTTTCCTCCCTCGGGCTTGCCTCGGTGCTCGGAGAGGGCACTGTGGCGGGCGCGGCGCTCGGTGTAATGTCGGCGGTGGGGTCTATCGTTTTTGATAATCTCCCCATCCTTTTTGCCATGGGCGTGGCGTTGGGAATGGCGGAATACGAAAAAGCCACGGCTGTACTTTCCGCGGCAATTTCCTTTTTTGTTATGCACGCCACGATCGGCAGTTTGCTGTCTCTCAGCGGCAAACTTACCGACGGTTCGCTCCCGGAGGGCGCGGTTGGGGACGTGTGCGGTATTCAATCGCTTGAAATGGGCGTTTTCGGCGGTATTATCGTCGGACTCGGCGTTGCCGCACTGCATAATAAGACCGCCAAAATACGTCTGCCCGGAGTTATATCGTTTTTCGGCGGCACGCGTTTTGTACCTATAATATCCACCGTGGCGTATACCGTTGTGGGCGGTGTGATGTTTGCGGTTTGGCCGTATATTCAAAGCGGAATACATGCGCTGGGTTCGCTTGTGCTCGGCTCGGGGTATGTCGGTACTTTGATATACGGTCTTATCGAGCGCTTGCTTATCCCCTTCGGACTCCACCATGTGTTTTATCTGCCGTTTTGGCAAACAGGACTCGGCGGTACGGCGATTATAGACGGTACTCTTGTCAGCGGCGCGCAAAATATCTTTTTTGCCGAGCTTGCCTCGGCGTCCACCGAGGTGTTTTCGGTCAGCGCCACAAGATTTATGTCCGGCAAGTTTCCCGTGATGATATTCGGTCTGCCTGGGCTTGCGCTTGCCATTTGGCGGCAGGCGCGACCCGATCGCCGCCGCGCCGCGGGCGGACTTTTGCTATCCGCCGCACTCACATCGATGATCACCGGAATCACCGAGCCGCTTGAGTTTACCTTTTTGTTTGTTGCGCCGTCGATATATCTCATACATTCCGTCCTATCCGGGCTGTCATATATGCTTATGCACATTCTGCGAGTCGGCGTGGGAATGACCTTTTCGGGCGGAATTATAGATCTTTTCCTTTTCGGCGTGATACAGGGACAGCAAAAAACCAACTGGCTTATGATACTGCCGGTAGGCGCGGCATATTTTGCGATATACTATCTGCTTTTCGGGATGATGATTAAAAAGTTCGATCTTCCCACCCCCGGGAGAGAAGCCGACGGCGGCGAGGTGCGACTCTATTCGCGAGAAGACATCAAACGGCGGCGAAGCGCATCGTCGGAGAAGACTTCCGACGGCTCGAAAGGCGCGGGAGAATCGCCCGCGGCGATTATACTGCGAGGGCTGGGCGGTGAGGAGAATATTATAAGCGTTGACGCCTGCGCAACCCGCTTGCGGGTGAGTGTTAGGCGCGGCGGGGATGTAAGCGATGAACTGCTGAAGCAAAGCGGCGCGGCAGGAGTGATACGGCGCGGCGACGGCGTGCAGGTGGTGTACGGGCCGCAGGTTTCGGTAATAAAAAGCGAGCTGTGTGAATTGCTGGGGCGCGGAGACGAATGACGGCTTTACAAGACCGAAAATATGTGTTATAATTTATTATATATTTTCGGTCTCCCCGTGCGGGGCTTGAGGTTGAAACCATGTCACACAAAAAAATCCGGGCAAACGTTTTCGTTACAATCCTTATCTGCGCTTTTTTGCTTGCGGGGTGTGTTTATCACGATTGGCAAAGTAATGACTCGACCGTCGGCGGCGATATCTCCGCCACCTCCGTCACCATGCACTCGGAGACGGATAATGATTCCGCGTGCGGTACGGATACCGCCGGTGCGGAGGATATAGCCGCGCTTGACGGTCGCGGCGCGGTATTGGTGGGTGGGCTTACCAAAAACGAAAAAAACACCGATAAAAACGGTGAGTTTTATCTTGAGTTGTCATCTCCCGCGGCACTCGGGGACGCCGCTCTCGATCGTCTGGTCCTTTCCGACGCCGCCGACGACGGCATACCGAAATACGAATATATTTGCAGCGTAGTTACCGTTGTGGGGCGAATAAATGTTGATGCGTCCGGCGCGGCAAGTCTTTTTTGCTATGCGATATACTATGGCGAGCGCACCGAAACGCCGGGACTTTACGAGGTTGAGATTCCGCAAAAAAACGATTTTGAAGGCGGTGTTTTAACGGAGGCGGAAGCGCAAAAAACAGCCCCCGCAACATCCGGCGGCGTGTATGTGTATTCGCCTTACAGGTTGTCCTCCGACGCGGCGGCGCTCGGCGGTGCCGAGCTTGTGCGAACCTACATAGCGTTTATCGACGCCTATCTTGACTATGAAACGACGATACCGTGCCGCTCAGCTTATTGCGCGTATTGGTTACCGCAGTTGCTTGAGCGAGAGTTCCCGCTGTTCGGCGCGGAGGTTGAGTATGATATTCTGACCGCCTATGACGCGGATGCGGGAAGCTTTACTTGGAGTTACAACACGGCATCGCGATCCGAGCATGACGCGCTGGCGGATGGATTTACCGAGGCGGCAAACGTATTTCTTTCGGGTGTTGTGACAACTCTCGATGAGGAGAGCCGCGCGCGAACGGTTTACAACAATATTACCCGCGTCTGTAAGTATGATTACGGCATGTACGACAGCAACTACACGCCGAGGTATATTCCGAGCTACACCGCATATGCGGAGGGGCACCTCGGTATATGCTCAACATTTGCCCGCATTTGCGTGCAAATGATGACGCAGGCGGGGATCGAATGCGAGTTTTGCTGTTGCGATATGCGCGGCGAGGTCACGGGGCACGCGTGGGTGCAACTGACACTCGGCGGAAACGAAAGCTTTTGCGATCCTACGTACGAGCTTTCGGGCAGCGGAGGACTTGGGTATATTTATTTCGGTATGGATCACCGCCGCCGACTTTCCACCGATTTCAGAATAATATCGGATACCATCACCGTGGGGAACTATTGAAATACCCCGCGCCGGGTTTTCGCGCAAAAAGCGGCGGGCTTGCGCCCGCCGTCTTTTTTTATTGCGATAAGATCAGGTACGTCTGTAGGGGTTCATTTTAAGGTCGTTTTCAAAGCCTTTTGCGGAAAAATACAGCAAAAAGCAGGCCGCGGTCAGCATCGCCAGCAAAAGGGCGGGAGAGGGACCGTGGTATCCTATCGAAACATCGTAAAGGTAAAAACGGTCGTAAAGTTTGCAAACATAGCGCGCAAGGCAAGCGTAGGGCAAACAAAACAGCGGAATGCACGGTATCAGCCATGACTTTGGCAATACAAGCCTCAGCAAAAACTTGCAATTGAGCGCGGTTTCGGTTCGCGGCGGCAGGCTTATTGCCAAAACCGACACGGCTGCGGCGTATATCGCAAAAAAGAATGCCACACCGAGGCATATGCGGCAAACCGTAACATACGCGCGGGCGCGTTTTGCAAAGGCGAGGTCGGTTTCGTCCGGCTCATCCTCCTTTTCAAGTTTTTCAAGCCTTGATTCTGCCGCGGAATAGGTGGAGGCGGCAAGTGTTTTAAAGGATTGCCGCTGTTTTACTTCATCGCCGTTTATGAAAAAGACCGAACGGGTCATAAGATACAGCGAAAACGCAAGCACCGCCAAAAGCGGCATAAGATATTTTAGGTATATCAAGATTTTTTTCATTATTCTATTCTGCTCACTTTCGGTAATTCAGTTGCCGCTCAATACGACCGAGTATCATATCCAGCGCCACGGTGTTTTCTCCGCCCTCGGGAACTATAAGATGTGCGTGCTTTTTGGATGGCTCCACATACGCTTCGTGCATTGGTTTTACCGTTTCGGTATATTGCGATATGACAGATTCAATGCTTCTCCCGCGCTCCAATACATCTCGCCGTAAGCGGCGCAGTATGCGAATATCGGCGTCCGTGTCCACAAAAATGCGAATATCCAGCATCTGCCTGAGTTCCGCGTCGGTAAACAGCAGTATACCCTCTACGATCAGCACACGCGCAGGTTCAACGCGCAAAGTCTTATCCGACCGCGTATGCCGTTTGTAGTCGTATTGCGGGCATTCCACAGCCTCGCCGCGGCAAAGTGCGCTCAGATCACGCACCAATCGCTCGGTTTCAAAAGCCTCGGGGCAGTCGTAGTTTTGTTTTGCGCGTTCTTCGGGCGGCATGTCATCCTGTGCGCGATAATACCAATCATGGCATATTACCGATACTTCTCCCTCAAAATGCCGCGCCAGCCTTGAAACAAGAGTCGTCTTTC
>CAZISZ010000067.1:0-8020 GCA_964542035.1 uncultured Ruminococcus sp.
GGGACGACCGCCTGCTCATCACCGCGGCAGATCCGCTCGGCGGTGATGTTATGAGCGTGGATTGCGGCAACGGTATGTTTATAGGTACTGCGGACGGCATATCCTATCTGCCGATCGACGGGGAGCTTTTGCCGCTTACAAACGAGGCTTGCCTCTGTCTTTATCGGCGTGACGGCGGGTGTATGGCGCTGACCTCGGCGGGAGGGATGACAAAGCTTTTGCTTATCGCTTCGCCGACAGATGGGGGCGCGCCGTATATCACTGTCGCGGCGTCGCGTTACGGTTACGCTGCCGCCGCCGCGCCGACCGCAGACGGGGAAGGAATGCTTGCCGTTGCTACAGCCGAAAGTACGGCGCTGCTGCGCATGACAACGGAGGGCAAGATAACGGTCCTGTCCGAAGACAGTGTCATCGGCGCGGTGGAATCGATCTCTCTGCTTGAATGGCGCGAGCGGATATATTGCGCTTCCCCGATCGGAATATACGAATTCAATCCTTCCACCGAACTGGTAACGTGGTTCCCGCTTGAGGTGGATTGATAAAAACACAACCGTGCCGTTTCGCATGCGAAACGGCACGGTTGTAATATTGCAGAGAAAGTTTTGGGATTCCTCAAATGCCGCCCGAGGGCTGAAGAAACCGAATGTCAACTATGTTAATTATGAAAGATACGAATCTTCGGTTCTCTTACCATCGCGGTATAAAGGCGATCGACCTCGCAAACGTCGCCCGAGGTTTAAAAAACGATCTCAAATGTCGTTTCGTTGTCGGCGCTTGTGGCGGTTATGCTGCCGCCGTGAAGTTCAACGATCCTGTGTGCGATGGCAAGACCGATCCCGTTGCCCTGCGCGGCGTGAGATTCATCCGCCTGATAAAATTTACCGAATATTTTATCGAGCTTATCTGCCGGTATCTCGCTGCCGGTGTTGGTTATCCGCACACGGGTTCGACCGTCCGCACGGTCGTTCGAAACGGCGATCTTCGCCCCTTGCGGAGCAAATTTCACGGCGTTATCGAGAATGTTTATCCATACCTGCCGCATAAGTTCCTCGTTGGCTTCTACGGTATACTCGCAAAGTTCAAGCTCAAGTTCGATCTCTTTGGCGCTCCACTTGCCCTCAAGCAAAAGTATCGCTCCGCGCAGTTGCTCGGCGAGATTATAGCGGGTAATATCCGTCAGTATACGCTGATTTTCCACTCGCGACAGCATAAGTACGTTTGAAGCCATCACCGACAGCCGCCGCGATTCTTCTTCTATCGCCAGCGCGTATTGTTCGCGTTCCGCTTCTCCCAGCCCGCCGCGGGAGAGCACTCCCGCCAGACCCATGATGGAAACGATTGGCGTTTTAAACTCGTGCGAAAAGTTGTTTATAAAATCCGATCGCAAAAGTTCGGTGTTTTGCAACTCCTCAGCCATCGTGTTAAAACTTTGCACTATCTCTCCAAACGCGGGGTGAGAGGCAAGGGAGGATCCGAATTCGAGTCGCGCGGCAAAATCGCCCGCAGCCAAGCGGTTCATTTTGTTTATAAGTTCGTTTATCGGGCGCAGCGGTATGCGACTGCTGAAAAACAACAGCACCGCACCGATAAACAGGCTTATTACAGCCATAATTATTATAGCCGCGCCGAGGTGTACTTCGCCGTTTTCTTCTACCAAAACGCCGAATTTCGCAAGCGCCCATATTCCGAGCGCGGCAAGTATTATGGCGCAAAGCAGTATCACAAATACAAATACCGCAAGTACCAGGGTGAGCGATGTACGGTTGGCGCTTTCCTTTATTTTTTTAAGCCCCGGCACCAGTTGATCTTTTACTTTTTCCTTTACTTTACCGCTCATGGTTGCCTCCCGCGACTTTTTTTATCGCTTTGTATCCGAGTCCCCTAACGGATACTATTTCAAACTCATCCCAATCGGCAAAACGTCGTCGCAATCGCCCTATGTGAACGGTTACGGTCTCCCAACCGGTTTCGCTGTCGGCTCCCCATATCTCGTCCATCAGTTGTATGCGGGTGAATATTTTTCCGGGGTAGGAGAGCAGCATGTATATCAACATAAATTCCTTTTGCGGCAATTCCACGGTTTCTCCCGGACGGCTGACGGTCATAGAATCGTAATCGAGTACCGCGTCACCGATAACTATTCGCCGTTCGCTGGCAATGCGCGCTCGGCGAAGCAGAGCCTTTATGCGCAGCAGCATCTCCTCGTCATCCACCGGTTTGGTTATGTAATCGTCTGTTCCCACGGCAAAGCCGCGGTGCTTGTCCGCCGGCAATTGCTTGGCGGTCACCATCAACACAGGCAGCTCGGTATTGGATTCGCGCAGGCGTTTTGTAAACTCGTAGCCGTCCATTCTCGGCATCATAAGATCAAGCAGAATAAGATCGATGTGCTCATCTGCCATGGCAAGGAGCGCCGCTTCTCCGTCCTCTGCTGTGGTAACTGTGTAGCCTGCCCCCTCAAGCACCGCACGAAAATAAAGGCGCGTGTTTTTGTCGTCGTCAACGACCAATATACGGAACATTCAGACCTCCGAATATCTTATTTCTTCAGCCGATTGTAAATCTGCGTTTTACAATCGGCTTACTTATTTCTTCCTGTTTTTATTTTATCACATGCCGCCGTTTTTTTCAAGGTTAATTTAAAGGGGCGGATCTTTTCGATCCGCCCGACTTTAATAATTTTTGGCTCTGAGTTCAAAATACGCTTGCTTGTGCATACATACGGGGCAGATCTTCGGCGCGTGCGTGGCAACGACTATATGCCCGCAGGCGCGGCACTCCCATGTTACGGTATCTTTTTTCTCAAACACTTCGCCGTGTTCGATGTTTTGCAACAGGGTAAGATACCTTTCCTCGTGCGTCTTTTCTATTGCCGCAACAAGCCGCATTCTTGCCGCAAGATCTCCGAATCCCTCGCGCTCCGCGGTTTCGGCAAATCCTGCGTACATCTCAGCCCATTCGTAGTGCTCGCCGCGGGCGGCGGAAATAAGATCATCGGCGATATTGCCAATGCCGCCGAGCTCGGAAAACCAAAGTTCCGCATGTTCGCGCTCGTTTTCGGCGGTCTTTAAAAAAATACCCGCTATTTGTTCGTATCCCGCTCGCCGAGCCTCGTCGGCGAAAAACGTGTACTTGTTTCGCGCCTCCGATTCGCCGGAAAAAGCCGTGCGCAGATTTTTTTCGGTTTCGGTTCCCGAATATTTGTTTGCCATCAAAACACCTCACCTTTCAGTTCGCGTACCGCATGAGGATATTGTAATGATCCTCAAGTACCTCATGCATATTATGCGCACCGCAGGTGACAATTATGTATCCGTGGCCGTTGTCATCTTCGGCATACGCCGCAAGACAACTTCCCGATTCGTCTATGTATCCGGTTTTTCCTCCGAGCATACGAAAACCATCGAGAGTTACGGCTCCCCATGATTCGGCATAGTCTTCCATGTTAATGGCAAGTCGATCGCGCAGGCGGCGCACCGTTGCGGGATCCGAGCCGTCTCCCGCAGTTTTATAGCTTTCGGCAAATATTATCTCGCGCATCAGATCATCTGCAAGAGCCGTGCGCATTATCTCCGCCAACTCTCGCGCCGTGGAGTAATTTGCCGGGTCATAAAGTCCGGATGAATTTGCGAAGTGGGTTTTCTTCAGTCCCATTGATATCGCCCGCGCGGTCATAAGTTCGGCAAACGCATCCTCGGTGTCGGCGCAAAGATATGCAAGTCCCACCGTTGCGTCACAGCCGGAGCGCAACATGGCGCCGTACATAAGATCGAGTGCGGATGCACTCTCGCCGATCGCGTATCCTACTTTCATGGCGTCCGCTTCAAGCGAATAAAGCATGCCGCGGGTAAACGTAACGGTAGAATCGAGATCCGCTATCCGCTCGCGTGCGACTATAAGGGTCATAAGCTTAGTAAGTGAAGCCGGGTAAAGTCGTTCGTCAGCTCGCAGGGCGGCGATAAGGTGACCGTCCTCGGCGTCTGCCAGCGCGGCGTATTTGGAATTAATACCGTCAATAGTCACCGTTGCCGCAATTGAAGTCGTGGAGGCAGCTGTTGTCTGCTCGGTTTCGGTATTCGAAGCGACGGTCGTTGTTTCTGGGGGCGCGGATGTCTCACCGCCGACAACGCCCGATGATTCGGATTGGATATCATCGTTGTACACCGATTTGCCGCCCGCCGACATTACAAAGACCGAAATAAAAGTTATAAGCAAAATGCCGAAAAGTATAACGGCAAATAAAAGCAAAAGGTTTTGCCAACGTTCACCGAAAAGCGCGGCGGTGCCGCTTGAATTTGACGGCGCGGCACGCATTTGCGCGTGCGCACCCGAGCCTTGATGTGTCTCCGAATCACGCCGCGATTCCGAATCACGCTTGCCGCCGGTTACGTATATTCTGCCCGAACCGTTATCATGATCTGACAATGCCGGATACCTCCGAAATTACAAAATTGTATATAATAATAAAGCGATGTTGCGGGATGCGAACAGAGACGGCGAAAGAATTTCACTTGCGCCGAGATCCATCCCGCAACCGATCATTAACCGAATATATTATAGCATATAGTATATGTCGATTCAAGTCTCGACTTGTAAAATAGCTGTATACCTTCCGCGGTAAATCGAATTTTTTGCCCGAGCGGCGCTTTTTTCATTTTCGGGCTTTATTTTGCGCGGCGAATGTGATATACTATAAGAAATGAAGATAACTGCGGCAGGACCGACAAAAATGTAAATTTGCTGTTTCCGTTATCACGGTAAACGATCGGGAGATATCCCGAAAACAAAGGAGTTCATCATGCTATCCGAGATATACAGCGCCGGACTTTCCGGTATTGACAGCTTTATAGTTACCGTTGAGGTTGACGGTGCGCCCGTAATGCCGTATTTTGAGCTTGTAGGTCTGCCCGACGCGGCGGTAAAAGAGGCAAAGGAGCGCGTGCGTACCGCCTGCTGCAACAGCGGTTTTCGCTTTCCCGAGTTGGGGCTTACGGTAAATCTTGCCCCCGCCGACCGTCGCAAGGAGGGTTCGGGCTTTGATGTTGCCATTTTGGTTGGGATCTTGCGCTGTGCGGGCGTAATAAACAGAGCGGTTGATCTTTCGGGGTGTGTGTTTGCCGGCGAGTTGTCGCTTTCGGGAGACGTTCGCCCCGTGCGCGGGGCTCTTTGCATGTGCGCCGCCGCAAAAGGCGCGGGCAAGACCGATTTTTTCGTTCCCGCAGCCAATGCGCGTGAAGCCGCGGCTGTGTCAGGTATTCGTGTTTTTGCCGTTCGTTCCATGCGCGAACTTGTGGATCACCTAAACGGTACGGCGCCGATTTTGCCGACGGTGGGGGATGTGACCGTCCTTGACGATACCGGCATATCGTCAGGGCTTGATTTTGCCGATGTTCGCGGTCAGCATATGGCAAAACGCGCAATGGAAATAGCTGCGGCCGGCGGTCACAACATACTGCTTATAGGTCCTCCCGGTACCGGTAAATCGATGCTTGCCAAACGCCTGCCCGGCATTTTGCCGCCAATGACCTTTGACGAGGCTATCGTTTCAACCAAAATACATTCCGTTTCGGGTGTGCTTCCCGAGGGGGTATCGCTTTTGACTGCACGTCCGTTCCGTGCGCCGCACCATACCATGTCGGCGGTGGCGTTGGTGGGCGGCGGTACAAATCCCATGCCGGGTGAGATATCGCTGGCGCATAACGGCGTGTTGTTTTTGGACGAATTGCCGGAGTTTCCGAAGCTTGTGACGGATTCGCTCCGTCAGCCGCTTGAAGATAGGCATGTTACCATCACCCGCGCAAGCGGACGTGTTACCTACCCCTGTTTTTTTATGCTTGTGGCGGCAATGAACCCGTGTCGTTGCGGATATTACGGTCATCCCACCCACCCATGCACCTGCTCTTCGGCAGATGTAAAGCGTTACATATCCAAAATCAGCGGTCCGTTGCTTGACCGTATAGACATAGAGGTGGAACTTCCGTCTCTCAGTTTTGATGAGTTGTCGGATGATACTGTCCCTGCCGAATCCTCAGCCGTGATCCGCCGCCGTGTTACCCGCGCCCGTGAATTTGCAAGAGAGCGTATGGTGCGGGACGGCATTGACGGCGTGCATTGCAATTCGCAGCTTGACGCGGGAGATCTGCGCCGTACCGCGCATCTCGGGCGTGAGGCGAACGAGCTTTTGCGTGCCGCATACGAACGCATGGGGCTTTCGGCGCGCGGATACGACAGAGTGATACGCATGGCGCGTACAGCCGCAGACCTTGCCGAGTCCGATGATATAGAGGCGGATCATATTGCCGAGGCGATACAACTCCGCTCGCTTGACAGAAAATACTGGGGATGAAAACAAATGAAAAACGGTAAGGGAAAAAAAGAGGAACGTGCGGTGCGTCCCGCGATAAAATACGAGTCGAGAAGCACCGATTTTTATTATCGCTCGGAAGGTGAGCGACGTACGCCGCTCACCTGCCGCGCGCATCTGCATTATCATATCGAATGCTTTTATCTCTGCGAGGGGCGTGTTACGGTTTGGGTTGATTCGGTTGTCTACACTGCCGAGGCGGGTGATCTTGTTATGGTCTTTCCCAATCAGTTGCACCGGTTTCGCAGCGAGGTGGGCGGGTGCGAAAAATACAAGTTGTTTATCGTAAGCCCCGATCTTGTGCCCGATTTTGCCGCTGTGTTTAATTTAACGCTGCCGCACTCGCCGATAGTAAAGGGAATATGCTCCGACACGCGACTTTTGGGGATAATAGACGGACT
Organism: uncultured Ruminococcus sp.; assembly: GCA_964542035.1. Lineage (GTDB taxonomy): Bacteria > Bacillota > Clostridia > Oscillospirales > CAG-272 > CAG-390. The sequence continues at coordinate 6,766 of CAZISZ010000067.1, forward strand.
TTCCGCGGTTTCGGCGGCAGATCCGGCCAAGTATACCGCCGAGGTGCAAAAGGGATATATAACGGCTTTTTTCGGTTTGCTTTTGCCGCAAATGCCGCTGGATGAGGTAAGGCTCGGCGATTCCCGCGCCGTACGCGAAGTGGTAAGCTTTTGCTCTCAAAATTACACCGGCGATCTTTCTCTTGAGGTGCTTGAGCGTACCCTGCACCTGAATAAATACTATATTTCGCACCTGTTTTCAAGCAAACTGGGAATAAGATTTAACGATTATGTCAATTCCCTGCGCGTGTCTCACGCGTGCAGGCTCCTGCGGGAGACTTCGTTGCCTGTTACCGAGATATCCGATATCGTGGGTTTTAACACACAGCGCACATTTAATCGCGCTTTTGCGAGATTTCGCGGTCTCTCTCCCGTGGAATATCGTCGTGCAAGCGGCGACGGTGCCGAAGCCGCGTCATTCCCGCCGATAGGAGCCACACCCGCGGCTCATGTTGTCGCAGCGCAAGATAAAATCCACGCTCCGCGTGCGTGAGCGCAGGCTGTTTGTGTCGGTGTGAAATATAGCGGTCCGGCGGTGTTTTTTTCGCCGTGCGGCGGTGTGATATACCATATTTAACAAAAAGGAAATATATAAAATGACAGAATTCTTGGGGCGAATATTTATTCGCGATCACAACAACGTCGGCTCGCCTGCGGTACGGCGCGCGTGGGGAACGCTCGTTTCCGTTATCGGCATTATTTGCAATATTCTGCTTTTTGTCGGTAAATTCACTCTCGGCAGCTTGCTTGGCGCCGTCTCTCTTACCGCCGACGCTGTCAACAACCTTTCGGATGCCGGTTCGCAGCTTATCTCGCTTGTCAGCTTCAGGCTCTCCGCCAAGCCCGCCGATCGCAAGCATCCGTACGGTCACGCAAGAATAGAATACCTTGCTTCCATGGTCGTGGCGTTTATGGTGGTAATTATCGGCTTTGATCTGTTTCGCGAGTCGATAGGCAGGATCCGCTCGGGCGAGGCGGCGGAGGCGTCCTGCCTTTCCGTTATCGTACTTGCCGCCTCTATGCTTGTAAAACTTATGCTTGCCGGTCTCAACCGCAGCGTGGGACGCAGGATAGATTCATCCGTAATGCGCGCCACCGCCGCCGACAGCCTCTCGGATGCCGCGGCAACCTGCGGAGGTTTGGCGGGACAGGTCGTTCTTTAGGCGTGGAATTTTAATATCGATGCCTATATCGGGTGCGTTGTGTCGCTGCTCAT
>CAZISZ010000068.1:0-7966 GCA_964542035.1 uncultured Ruminococcus sp.
GAAAGTTCACGCGCGTATTCCAACGAGAATACCGTTTGCGTTATCGAACAGCGCGAAAGGGTGGGGGCTTCATCAGCCGGGGTGTAACCGAGTATGAGTATATCGGCATCGGAGTTGTGTGAGCGGCACACCTGCCGCACTGCCAACGCTTCCTCTATGCTGGATACAGCAAAAAAATCACAGCCCTCTGCTATCAGCGCGTCAACACAGGCGTCTATACCGTGTCCGTATGCATCCGCTTTTACAACGCACATCGGACGGCAGTGAGGGGAGGAAGCTTTTATTGTTTGGGTCAAAGCACGGTAATTCGCGCGCAAAGCGCCGAGATCTATCTCCGCCCAGATCTTATGAGTTGTAAGGTCGGGCAGGGATGAATAAAGCTTATATGAGTGAGTCACTTTATTATCCTTTCAGCGGTTAATGCCCGCATCGGCATGGTAAAGATTACAAAAATTCAAATAAATTCAAACGCACACAGTAACACACTAAATAATTATCGATTAAAAAGTCAATAATGGAAATGTGTGGAATAAAATTTGCATTGATCTCAAATTGAGAGTATAATATGCGGCGGTTTATTGCTTGGATTGTTCATCGGCAAAAAACACGCTTCCACTGTAAATATTATATCATATTTTTCTTTTCTTTTCAATATAATCTATCGGTGATAGTTACATTCGTCCGTAAAAAAACGGAGATTGAACGAATGATGATACCATATCTATGAAAGGCGGCGCCGAAAGATGAAACGTTTGATATACAGTATCGGTGCGGCGATATTTTTTCTGAGCATTATATGCACGGCAGGGTGTGGTCGCGCGGTAGATACAATGACAGATCCGCTTGCCTATCGCAACACGGGATTTAACTGTGAAGTGCATGGAGTTTTGAACGGAGTTGAGTTTTCATCTCTTATCCATGCCTATGTAGGGGAGCGGGAAGATTGCCGAATGCGCGTTGAATATACATCACCCACTGCGGTTGCGGGATTTTGCATTGAGCGTTCGAATGGAGTTATAACTATCGTGAGCGGTGATCTTTCGATGGCGGGAGATGAACTTTCGGCAATGCTGTTGCCGTGTGCGGCGTTCTTTCCCGATGCGGATGTAAATATTTTGTCGCTTACCCAAAGTGAGCGTGACGGAGATAATGTGACGGAGGTCGCACTTTCGGACGGTGGCTTGATAGTGTTGGACTCGGTAAGCGAGTTCCCGAAATGCATTTTTTTCGAAAACAACGAGCTTTATATTGATTGGTTCGAGCCGCTTCGCGGCTGAGACCAAATATAATAGATCAAGGATAAGAAAGGCAAGGTGAGCTTAATTGAAAAGGACACTTGCGGCAGCTGTGATATCGGCTGTGCTGTCGGTAATAATAACGGCGGTCGGCGTATCATCGGCATCAATAGTAAACGATCTGCCGAATGACAGCGGTATGGCAGAAGTGGCGACGGAGGATAGCGGGGAGGAGCGACAACGAGTTATTGACGATACCGAACCCGAGAGCAATGGCGAGGATCAAGCCGATTCCACAGAAACCGTCGATGATTTTGAAACATATCCCGAAACGGAATCGCCGGATAACGAAACAACCGAAACCGAACTGCCGAAAAAACAATATGCTACACCCGAATATCCGAATAATGCCGAGGATCTTTCGTTGACAGTAAATGACAATGATCTGCCGCGGGGATTGGCGGCGGTGATCGATGGTGTTGCTTACGCGCCTGCTGTCGATCTTTGCGAACTGTTGGCGAATACCGCCGTCAGCGGTGGATATGACAATGACGGTGTATACAGGATAAGCGGAAACGGGATAGATATTTCCGCTGTGGTGGGAGAAACATATGTCACATCCTTGGGACGAATACTTTGGTGCGGTAGCGGCGGAGAGGTCAAATGTTTTGACGGATCCACGGTGATCTTACCAATTGAGCCGATATGCCGAGCTTTGGGACTTGAATACGAGATATCGGAAAGTCATGCCGTGATATCGGGGGTGCCGAATTCCAAAACTGCGGACGAGGTTTATGATGCCGAAAGCCTTTATTGGCTCTCTCATATCATTTCCGCCGAGTCGCGCGGTGAGCCGTTGGAAGGACAGATAGCTGTCGGTTGCGTGGTGCTTAACAGACTTCGTGGGTTGGATTACCTTGGCAGTGTATATGACGTTATATTTGATCGCAAGTACGGCATTCAGTTTTCTCCCGCATATAGCGGCAGTGTTTACAACGAGCCAACGGAATCATCGGTGCGTGCCGCCAAGATCTGTCTTGAGGGATATTCAATATCCGACAATATAATTTACTTTATAAACAGTGCGGATGTATTGCCGGAATGGATGAGTGCCGGGTGTGAACTCATCGTTACTATCGGTAATCATGATTTCTACGCTTGATTTATGCTCAGATGCGTAAACAGTTCATAATAATACCGCAACCGGGGCAGCGACTTTTGTCGCTGCCCCGGTTGCGGTATGTGCTGCGTCAGTGCAGGCGGTAGTTGCCGTTGCTTTCGCAATAAAGAGATCTTTCAAAAAAGTTTTGCAGTGCGCAAAGCATGTACTCGGTATCGCGCGCGCCGGCTGTTTCATATGCGGAATGCATTGCAAGTTGCGCAAGGCCTATATCTACCGTGTTGAGGGATACCTGCGTGTTGGCAATGTTGCCGAGAGTTGAGCCGCCGGGCATGTCGGCACGGTTGGCGTAATATTGAGTGGGGACACCGCAGGATTCACACACAAGTTTAAATATCGCCGCCGACACGGCATCGGACGTGTAGCGTTGGCTGGCGTTGTATTTTATAACTATGCCTCGGTTCATATATACGGAATGATTGGGATCGGCGTATTCCGGGTGGTTGGGGTGTACGGCATGGGCATTGTCGCAGGATACAAGAAAACTTGATGCCACACGGCGACGATGTTCGGAGGGAGTAAGGTCGGATGCAGCGCTTATGCGTTCAATTACGTCGGGGAGGAAAGTTGACGCCGCTCCCTGCTTGGTTTGACTGCCGACTTCCTCATTGTCAAATATACAGCACACCGGTACGGATGCGGGCAAGGTTGCGGTTTTGCCTGATTCTATAAACGCGTAAAGTGAGGCGAAGGCGCACTGTAGGTCATCAAGCCGTGGCGCGGATATTATGCCGTTCCATTCTACTCCCGCAGCCGGATTGTATAGCGAAAGATCGGTGGTGAGTATATCCTCGGCGGTTACGCCGAGTTTTACCGCTATACGTTCGCGCAGGGAGGCAACGGTAAATTCGTTGTCGGATGCGCTCTTGGCGCATATTGCGTAAAGGGGCAGCATATCTCGCGCGGCATTAAAGGAGGCACTGTCGTTGGCGTTTCTGTTCATATGTATGGCAACATTGGGGATGATGGCGGTTATATCTTCGAGATCAACGTTTTTTATTTTAATGCCGCTCTCCGCGCGCAGCGTAACTCTTCCGGCTATTGAGAGCGTGCGGTCCATCCAACTTGAACATAGCATACCACCGTATTTTTCGGTGGAAAGACGAATATATTCTCCGCCGGACAGCGTGGCGTTTTCCTTTATTTTAAACGCGGGACTGTCTCCGTGCGCTGCCGTGATCATAAAGCCTACGCTGTTTTCCGCCGGTATTCTGAACGCTATTATCGATGATCCGTTACGTGTTACAAAATAGCCGTGACCGCGTTCAAGGTTCCATTCGCGGCTCTCGCACAACTCGGTGTACCCCTCAAGCTTTAATATATCCGCCGCGTGTGCGGTGGTCTGATAAGCCGTTGGGCAGTGAGCGATAAAATCAAATAATTTGGTGTTTATGTTTTTGGGGTCCATTTTATATCTCCGTTCTGCCGCAGATCAGCGGCATATGTGTTTTTGAAATTTAAAGTTGAATTTTATATTTTTAAAATTGTTGCGCAGCATATGGCGGTGAGATGCCGAGGCTTTTTAAAAGGCAAAAAATCTATTAAAAGATCGTTCGTATCGCTGCTTTTCGTTAAAATATAACGATTTACAACCGTGCGCGTGTGTGCTATAATAATACCATGCCAAGAGGGATTCCGGTTCTCCGGATGTAAAGAGCATTCTATGGTCTTGGCAAGGATATTATAAAGATGTTATCATGAAAAAAAGTAAAAAAGAAACCAAAGAACTGTTTTATGTCGGATTACGCCACGGAATGCCGATTGGATTCGGTTATTTTGCCGTGGCTTTTTCACTCGGTATTGCGGCGCGTGCCGCGGGTCTTAATGTTATTCAAGCGGCACTCGCAAGTCTGCTTTGCAACGCCTCGGCTGGTGAGTATGCGGGTTTTACTATAATAGCTGCCGGCGTATCTTATTTTGAGATGATCCCAATAACTCTTATAGCAAATGCCAGATATATTCTTATGGGATGCTCAATGAGCCAACGATTTTCACCTCGGTGCGGTTTTTTTCATCGAATTGCAGTGGGGTTTGATATGACAGATGAGCTGTTTGCCATAATTATGGCGCGTCCCGGTTATATTGAGCCCGCTTATGCTTACGGTGCCATGATTGTATCAATGCCCATGTGGGCTGCGGGAACGGCGCTCGGTGCGGCTGCGGGAAGCATTTTGCCCGAATTTATAGTTACAGCTCTCGGGCTTGCCCTTTACGGAATGTTTTTGGCAATTATAATTCCGCCGTCAAGACGCGAGCGTATAATAGGCGCCATTGTGGCGGTATCTTTTGCGTCATCGTATGCGATGTCGCGCATGCCGCGCGTGTGCGAGATATCGGAGGGAACGCGTACTGTTATTCTTACCGTTATCATTGCATCGGCGGCTGCAATAATATGTCCGCGTCGTGATGAGGATAATGACGGTGCCGATGGAATTGCCGATCACGGTAAAATAAATATTACGGGGGACAGCACAGATGGAACGTAATATCTACATATACATATTTATAATGGCTGCGGTAACCTGCGCCGTGCGCGTGTTGCCGTTAACGCTTCTTCGCCGTAAAATAAATAATATCTTTTTGCGCTCGTTCCTTTACTATGTGCCGTATGTTACGCTGTCAGTCATGACGTTTCCCGCTATCATCGACGCGGCGGGAACGCCGCTTGCCGGAGGTGCGGCGCTCATAGTCGGATGTGTTGCCGCATGGTTTGGACTCGGGCTTTTTCCGGTGGCAGTCTCTTGCTGCGGAGTTGTGTTTATATCGGAGATCATAACCATGCTTTGCGCAAAATGATGTGCCACGGGTGGCAGACGGATGCTGTCACTCCAGTGTTATATCAAATGAAAATGAGGCGCTTTCGCCGGGGAGAAGATGGTGCATAAAGCGCCGTTCGCAAAGCATGTCCGGCTTTTGAGAGTCGCTCGCATCGGCCGGCAGTCCCTGCCACGGTTCCATGCACAAAAACGGTGCGTCGCTGTGGTATGTCTGCCAAAAGCCGAAATGTATGGCATCCGAGCAGCTTACCGTAACACGGTGCGGAGTTGTACGTGAAGCGAGCGTTGCCGAATGAACATCGCAAAGAATCACGGCATCATCGTCAAATAAATCGTGACGGAGCGCAAAACAGCCGTTGGCATCAAGCGGAAAATCCGCGCATTCGGCGGCTATGAAGCGATCAGGGGAGAGAAGCTGTCGGCGCGGCGTGCGCCCGGCAACAGCCATGCCGCCGATATCGTTTATTTTTATATAAAGGCTGTCAAATTCGGTTGCGCTGCCGTCTTCGGTGGGCAAAACAAAACCGGGGTGACCGCCAAAGGCACACCAAAGCTCATTGACGGCGGTGGCCTTTGTTTTTATATGCAGTGTGTTGCCGTCAAGGGAAAAGTCCTGGTCAAGTCGAAATCCAAACGGATATTCCGCTAAAGTTTCGGCACCGGAACTCAGGTGTGCGGTGGCGCGATTTTCGCTTATCTTGTTCAATCGGTGCGGTAGATTGGCGGCAAAGCCGTGGCATTCGAGCCGATATTCTCGACCTTTGTGAAGATATACGCCGCCGCGAAGCCGCCCCACTATCGGAAAAAGCAGCGGTGCACGGCGCGCCCAATAGCGCGCATCTCCCTGCCATAAAAACTCGGTTGCGCCGCCGTTTCGGTTCTTTAGTGACAGCGAAACGGGTTCTGCCCCAAGTTCCGCTATCTCAAGGCGGAGTCGCTCGTTTTCTATTGTAATACTACTTTGCCCGAAGTATTTTGTGTTGTACGACATATAGTGTTCCTCTTTTCGGTATCCTTGGTATCGGACTATATCATTTTACCATTATGATCGGTATAAATCAAGAGATAAAGGCAAAAAATATTCCCGTAAATGCAAATTAACCGGTAATGGGGAGTGTGATGGCGTGAGCAGTATGCGCGATAGAATAATAAAAACTCCGGGCGCGGCGATACTTACCGCGACCAGTGTCGTGGGAAAAAAGGAACACCACGGACCTTTGGGTGAGTATTTTGATCTGTTTGATATCGGTGACAGATTCGGAGGTAAAACATGGGAGCGATCGGAAAGCGAGATGCAAAGAATGGCGTTGTCTCTTGCCGTAGAGCGCGCGGGGCTTGCGGAACAAGAAATAGACGCGCTTTTTGCGGGTGATCTTTTAAACCAATGCGTGGGTTCGGCGTACGGTCTTTTAGATTTTGATATACCGTATTTCGGACTTTACGGTGCATGCTCTACCGCGGCGGAGGGATTGGTACTCGCCGCAATGTCGGTTAGCGGCGGTTTTTGCCGTTACGCGGCGGCTGTTACTTCTTCTCACAATGCAGCCGCAGAGCGGCAATATCGCACCCCGCTTGAGTATGGCGGTCAACGCCCGCCTACGGCGCAATGGACTGTAACTGGCGCGGGCGCGTTTATTATCGGTACGGCACGCGGTGGCGACAACAGTAAAAGCGGCTGCATTGTTTCGCATATGGCGGACATTGTTGATATTATGCCGGGTATCGTAATCGATCGCGGCATTACGGATACCGCCAACATGGGAGCGGCAATGGCTCCGGCAGCGGCAAATACCCTGCAAAGATATTTTAAGTCATCCGGGCGAGCCCCGAGTGATTTTGATATGATATTGACAGGTGATCTCGGCTTTGAGGGGCATTCTATTCTTTGCGAGTTGCTGGAGTCGGATGGTGTACGGTGTGCCGACATGAGAAATTTTGATGATTGCGGTCGGCTGATATATTCGAAAGATGCTCAGGATGTGCATTCCGGCGGATCGGGGTGCGGGTGCTCTGCCGTGGTTATTGCGTCTTATATTTTGCCACGGATGGCGGCCGGGGAACTTTCGGACGTTTTGTTTGTCGGTACCGGAGCAATGATGAGTCCGTCAAGTACAAAGCAAGGAGAATCTATTCCGGCTGTGGCACATCTTGTGCATCTTATCTCAAAGCAAGACGACGGTGATAAGGATATCTGCCGTTTGTGTAAACTTTCAAATGCGGGGACGGATGCAAAGTGATGAGTTTGCTTTATGATATATTTTGGGCGTTTACGATCGGCGGGGCGCTGTGCGTTATCGCACAGGTCCTACTGGATAAAACAAAACTTACTCCCGCACGTATACTTGTTGCCTATGTTGTGGCGGGGGTAGTGCTTGGCATGTTGGGAATTTACGCTCCGTTTGCGGAATTTGCGGGTGCCGGGGCCACAACTCCGCTTACGGGTTTTGGTTTTTTGATATCAAAGGGGATACGCCGCGCGGTGGATGAGAGGGGGCTGCTTGGTGTTTTAACAGGCGCGTTTACCGCGGCAGCGGGAGGAACTTCCGCGGCACTGATATTCGGTTTTATCGCAGCTTGCATTACCGGCGGAAAGCCGAAATCTTAGTTTAAAAAATTTGCCGAGGCTGCCGCTTTAGCGGCAGCCTCATGGTGTTTCGGAGCAACACATTTTTTAATTTTAGGGGCAATTTGAATTATAAAATTACCATTTCATAATTCGCTTAAAAAATGCTTATAAAATCCGTGTTTTATAAGCATTTTCAAGGGTTTTCTGC
>CAZISZ010000069.1:0-7919 GCA_964542035.1 uncultured Ruminococcus sp.
AAAAACAGCGGGCAAAATGAATGCCAAAATATACACAGCGGCGCTTATGGCACCGCAAATAATGACAGTCGCACTCTCACCGATATCGGGAGATTCTTGGATACGCAAGTTTAACCAACGTCCCACCGCTCCGGCACCATGCAATACGACTGTGTGCAAAAGCATAGTGACCCCCACGCGCTCGGATGCTGTGTGACTCGTGGAGCAACGGAGTTTTTTATATGCATTTTTTTGTGACGCTTCATTCACCTTTGCACCGCCTCCGCCAATAACAGAGTACACTTATTTATTATATTATACTATAAAAGCGTGTGCTTGTCAACAAACAAAGGGACTGCCGCGCACCTCTTTCCGAATCCCAAACGTTTACCCGTACTCGTTGTTTTTTCACTTTTTCGGTAGTCTCGCATTATTGACAAAACACGGCTGTCTCGCATGCGATTTAAACATTTGAGACAGCCGCCCTGTTTTATTTTTAATTGAATTTCGCCGTCACGGTAAGGGCGACGGAATACTCGCATTTTCCGCTTTTTTCGGTAAGATCACCCGACGTGACCTCATATCCCGTAAATATCTTGCCTTCGTCGGGTATTGGTGTAAACACAAGATCCCCGCTGTCATTTACCGTCATTTCAAGTATACCGCCGTCGGCGACAAGCTTTAATGTACCGTCGGACGTACCGATATATTTAAGCGTCATGCCGCCCTCACCGCCGAGCACAACATTTGCGGGGCAGGTGCGTGAAACCGTAACGGTATACTTGCGTTTATAGTTGTTCATGTGTGTACATGCCACGGCTCTGGCATTGGGAATATACACACCGTCAACGGTAGTCCCGGATGCCGCCGCGCCGCCCTCTACGGTATTATCCTCACACAAAAGTCCCACAACATAATTAAACGCAAAATACGTACCCTTACCGCCAAAGCCGTCGGCAACCGTGATCTTGTTACCGCGAACGGTAAGATCCTCTATCCTGTTTGAGGTAACGATATAGCCTCGGTAATAGCTTGCCGACTCGGTATACCAATCCGTATATATGTGTCCGCTGTCATATGTGGCATCAAAAGCATAATTGTTTGATACCGCCGACACCGCATATCGCATGGCAGATGCCGCGCCGAATTCAAATTCGTTATTCTCTATAACAGTACCGATAGATCCTATACAGGCGAATCTTTGCGCATAATATGCCGTAACCGCTGCTCCGCCCGCGGTTTTTGAATCTATCTTTATATCTGCGTCTTTAAGTATCAGCGATATAACTGCGGGCATAGCATCGGAAGATACGCAGTTATCTCGGTTGGATATAAAGCGGTTTCCGCTTATCTCAACGCCGCTGTAAGCGGGATATCTTATTGCCGAGCACCGACAGTTATCAAACACGTTGCCGACTATTTTGCATCCCGTCACTGCCGATTTATGTATCTGACCATGATGACCGACGGCGTATGTGGGCGCATCGTATTTATCACTGCGGCCGAAATAACAATAGCTGACCTCAATATTTGCCGAGGTATAATACTCGCCCGCATCAAACTTGGACATGGGATTACTTCCGCTGCCTATCGCGCCGGGATGAGTCTGCTCTATTTGAATTACCTCTGCCGTGGTGTTGTTCTTCCCGTAGTTATAGCCTGCGAAAATGCACTCGGTTATGGTAACGTTGGTACATCCCGTGACCTGTATGGCGTGATTGTTGGGGCAATCCTTGAGAATTACGTTTTTAAGCAAAACGTTATCCGCACAACACCATATAAAGCAACGGTTTTTGCCCTGCATATCAAGCATTCCGCCGGTTATCTCAAAGTTTGAACACCCGTTGCGTCCGTATTCATGTTCCGCATGATTGATAAACATATCCCCGCCGCCATCGGTGCGCAATATGGCAAGGGAACCGCTGTTTACGGCGTTTTGTGCGCCGGAGGAAACATAATCCTCAGTATAATCGTTAAGCACTCCCTCAAGGCGAAGGTCAACTCCCTCTCGCAGTTGTATAAGGCTTACAAGATAAACTCCGCGCGGAATGTACACCGTACCGCCGTTAGGCAGTGAATCTATCGCCCTTTGAATAACGTATGAGTCGCTCGTACTGCTCGGCAGGTTAAGCTCCTTGATATTTATTGAATTTTCTGGGCGGGTATACAAGCCGTTGTACAATACGCCAACCTCGGGATCGCACACGACATGGATGATAAAATTTTCGCCGTATGTATTTTTAACCGTAACATCGGCACTACCCGCACCGGTTGCGGTAAGTACGACCTCACCGTCCGTAACATGCGCCTCTACGACCGCGGGATCGGCGCTCACCGCCGAGTGCGGCGTGGTACAGAGTTCATCGGAATTAATATTAACGATCGTACCGAGCAATTTTGAAAGATCGGCGGTAGTATCCGGCACATTAGAATCGCCTGTCGGATCATCGGTGTTACCTCGGCATGATGTAAACGCAAACGTCGCAGCCGCAAATATAATTACGGCAAGCATTAAAAACAACGATCTTTTGATTTTCATAAGGTCGGACCTCCGTTTGTGTTTTTGTGCTTTGCTGATTGTTCTATGTTTTTGATCTCGGGGCAGCAAAGTTCTTGCTTCCCACAAGTATTTTAGCATTGCATACCCGGTTTGTCAATAACCGCACAAAGAAAAAAACGAAAACTATTGACTTTGTCTTTCAAATGTGAGATAATATAATATGTATAAATATTATAAATAATGCTTCGGCGGCATTTTACGAGCCGGAGCGTATAACACGAAAGGATCAAAAAATGACACGGTACGAAGAAAAGCAGTACGAGTTTGTTGTGGTCGGCGGCGGTATGTCCGGCCTTTGCGCCGCCATAACAGCCGCAAGGCACGGCACACGCACCGCACTCATCCATGCACGCCCCGTACTCGGAGGCAACGCATCCAGCGAAATAAGAATACACATTTCGGGTGCCGACCAAAGCCTTAAGCAACCCGATTATGCCGAGGGCGGGCTCGTTTACGAGCTGATGTCCGAAAACAAAGCTCACAACGATACCTTTAACTATTCATTTTGGGACACTGTTCTTTTTGAAAAGGCAAAAGCGGAACCGCTGCTTGACGTTTACTTTAACACCGCAATGTACGATGTTGAGACCGATGATGACAGAATAATCGCGATACGTTGTTTTCAAGAAACCACGGAGATGCGCTACCGCATATCCGCGCCGATATTTGCCGATTGTACCGGTAACGGAACCCTCGGTTACTTTGCCGGCGCGGAATACAAGCAGGGCAGCGAATCAAAATACGAATACGGCGAGCCCCACGCTCCCGAAGAACCCAATAACGAACGCATGGGCAACACCATACTCATGAAAGCGGTAAACATGGGTCACCCGGTAAGTTACACTCCGCCTAAGTTTGCAAAAACGCTGAGTGAGCATCAGTTGCGCTACCGCGTACACTCAAAAACCATGAAAGTGGACGCCAGCATGGCACCCGACCCCGAGGAATGGTTGCGTCTCTCCGCTTGCAGCTGCGCCGCGGTTGATTACGGATACTGGTGGCTTGAGCTTATGGGTGACGGCGACGATATCATCCTCGATTACGAAAAGATTCGCGACGACCTTTACGCCTATGCCTACGGTCTTTGGGATCACATTAAAAACGGAGGCGATCACGGTGCGGACAACTATGCCCTTCAATGGGTCGGTGCTTTGCCCGGAATGCGCGAAAGTCGACGCTTAATGGGCGACTATGTATTGACGGAAAGCGATATCCTTGAGCATCGTATGTTTGACGACGCCATTTGCTACGGCGGTTGGTGCGTTGACCTTCACGCCGCACACGGTCTGCTTGATTTTGATCTGCTTCCTTCCGATTGCCATCACTTCCTCGGCGTTTACACTATTCCCTACCGTTGCTACTACTCAAAGAACATAAAGAACCTCTACATGGCGGGTCGCGATATAAGCACGTCCAAACTCGGTCTTGCATCCACTCGTATAATCGGCTGTTGCGCCCTCGGCGGCGAGGCAGTCGGTAAAGCCGCCGCGCTTTGCCGCAAATACGGTTGCGAACCGCGGGCGCTGGCTCCGCATGTAGGAGAACTGCAACAGATGATCCTTCGTGACGGAGGATATCTGCCCAACGTCAAAAACACCGATGAAGAAGATCTTGCACTGCGCGCAACCGTAACGGCGTCCTCAAGCATAGCCGGCGGCGAACCCGAGAATGTCATAAACGGTATATCGAGAAAGATAGGCGAGGCAAGCAACGCATGGATCACCGACAGCATCTCCGAGAGCGGCGAAACCCTCTCCCTTAAACTTGACGGCAAATATGTTGTCAAAGAAGTATCGCTGGACTTTGATTCAAACTTTGCCTATCCGATTCGCGTTACCATGTCCGCAAACAGACAGGCGCAACAGCGCATTGGAGTAGCCCCGGAGCTTGTGCGTGACTATGATATTATATGCATGCTTGACGGTTGCGAGGTCTCGCGCACCGAGGTACGCGGAAACTATCAACGCCACAACACGGTAGCCGTCAATCCCACCGGTTGCGACGAGATAAAGATCTGCGTATATGCCACAAACGGCGCCCCCGGCATAACCGTTTATGAAGTAAGAGCCTACGCTTGATTCGAACTCGGCAGCTATTTCCAACCGAATAATCACATAAAAACCACACCGGTCGCCTCACAGGGTGACCGGTGTGGTTTTATTTTTCGTTTTAATTATTTCAAGCTTTTACCCGCTCACCATTTATCGCTTCCGTCATTGGGAATAACGCTCTGCAGTGCCGCAATGGCGCATTCTATCATATCGTCATCCGGCTCGCGAGTGGTTATGTGCTGAAGCCACACACCGGGCGCTGATATTATGCGTGTAAACAAATTATCGTATCTGCCCGCAAGCTTTAAAAGTTCGTAGCCTATACCCATTATAAGCGGCAAAAGTGCAAGGCTTATAAGCGTGCGCAAAAGAACATTCAAAACGCGGCTTTCAACCAATGTAGCGGGGATAAACATTGTAACAAGCATTGAAACCAGCAACATAAGTATCAAAAACGATGTGCCGCAACGCGGATGAAAACGGCGCTGTGCGCGAACGTTTGCCACGGTAAGTTCAAGTCCCTTTTCATAGCAAAAGATAGTCTTGTGCTCCGCACCGTGGTACATAAACGTGCGCTTTATATCTTTCATCAAAGATATAAGCGCCATATACGCCACAAGTATTATTATTTTGACAACGCCGGTAAACGCGGCACGTATGAGCGAATATCCGTAACCGGAACCGCCGAGTGACGGCACGGCTCGGGTAAGAAGTTCATAAAGCGTTTCGGGTATGATCTTGAAAAGCAGCAACGCCAACACAAGTCCTATAACGGTAGAACATATCATAAGCGTGTTCATAAGCCCCTGCGAGATCTCGCCGTCGCCCCGAGCTTTTTCATCCTTGACCTCTTTGCCGGTTACCGCCGCCGACTTTTCGGCGTGCGCGTCATCATCGGAGATATCGTCGTCCGCCACCGTATCTTCAAAACCCGCTATCTCCGCCGAACGCATAAGCGAACGATATCCGTCAACCATTGAATCAACAAAATTAAAAACTCCGCGAATTACGGGCCATTTGGTGATTCCGGGGCGAGTGTTCTCTTTGTTTTTCTTTTCCTCAAGGCAAACGGTACCGTCCGGACGGCGCACCGCCATAGCTGTGGTTTTGGGACCGCGCATCATTATCCCTTCAATGAGCGCCTGCCCTCCGATAGAAGTTTTGATCGCCGCCTGCGATCTTTTATCTTTTTTTGACATATTTATTTTCCTTTCAAATCGCCCCTGCGGGTACGATACTCATATTATAAGCCATCTTTGTGAACACATAATGAATTGACGTGTACGCAAGAATGAAAAAGCGCTCCGCGCGCGATGACAAAGCGGAGCGCTGCTTTCGCCGTATTTCAACATATTGCGTCGTATATTTTATATTATCGCCATATCTTGCGTTTTTACTGGAAATTTTTGGTAATTTATTACAATTATCGAGCATCTTTTTTGTGCAGATTTTTATCATTTTCATGTTGCATTTTTTGGAAATATTTGGTATAATATAGGTGTCAAAAACCGGTAAATAACGGAGGAAAGAGAATGGATAACACGACAAAAATAGTAATAGCCGATGAAAACGTGCAAATGCGCAAAACATTGGCGGACGGCTTACGCCGTGCGGGCTTTTCAGCCATATTTGAGGCATCCGACGGCGAGGAAGCAACAGAACTGATATCCCGCATTCATCCCGCGATAGCGATTGTTGATATTTGGCTTTCAAAACTTGACGGCATCGGTGTTGTAAGGAGCGCCGCAAGCCTTGGGTTTGAAGATAACACACCGCCCGCATTTATAGTAATGTCCGCAATATCGAACCAAAATATATTTATTGAAGCAATGAACGCCGGCGCGGATCTTTGCCTTATAAAACCGATAGACAGCGACAGCCTTGCCGACCATATAAAAAGCATTCTGCACACGCGTTCCGGAGCGGCGAAAGATGGCACAGTGAATATCGATAGGACTCCCGACATTGAAACACAGGTGACAAAAATAATCCACCAAATAGGCGTTCCCGCACACATAAAGGGATATCAGTACCTGCGAACCGCCATACTTATGACCGTGAGGGACAGCGAGGTAATAAACTCTGTCACCAAGGTACTTTACCCTACCGTTGCGGAAAAATATCAAACCACCACGTCAAGAGTAGAACGCGCCATACGTCACGCTATTGAAGTGGCGTGGGATCGCGGCGATGTTGAAACGCTGAATTCATATTTCGGATATACAATACAAAACGATCGCGGTAAACCGACCAATTCCGAATTCATCGCCATGATAGCCGATAATTTGCGATTGAAATATAAGCTGTTTTAAAACTTACATACCGGAAAAGTCATCGCCCGAGTGCAGAATCATCGTTTTCTCGCTCGGACGGTGATTTTATTTTGAGTCTCCGCCGTTTCCTTTTCCGTCATGCCCGAATATCCGACTCAGAAGCCACATACAAAGCTCCGTATCCATCCCACCGGTAGCGCATAAAAAAGCAAAAAACAACAGCAGCGCCACAACAATATGAAAAGCAAGTTTAAGCGCCGACGGAACCGCCATCCGCCAAAATACGCTCGGCAAAAAATCCGAGAGCGCGCCGAAAAGCAGTGTTGCGGTAGCGGTGGCTCCTATCACCGACAAAAGCGGCGCAACCACCCAACGGTATATGCGCGGACGCATACCGCAAATGCGAAGCAGCCTTGCGGCGCTGAGCCCGAAATTAACAAGCTCGCTGATATAAAGTACCGCTATGTATCCGTAGATTCCAAACGCCGGCACAAGCAGCGATACCAACCCCGCCGACAGTGCCGCATCCGCGATATTAACGTTCATAGTATATACCTGCTCACCCAACCCCTTAAGCATTGAATCGGTCACGGTATCGAGATACATTACCGGCATCAGCGGTCCTAAACTCCAAATAAGTCTTGACGCCTCGGCTGAGCCGTACAGCACCTGTCCGAGTTCATCGGCAAAACAAATAAAGACCCCTGCCGCGCCTATACCGAAAATAAGCGTAAGCCGCCACACTCTGGCGGAGATATAACTTATCCTGCGCCGCTGACCGAGCGCCGAAGCGGAGCTCATCTCCGGCAACAGCATTCCCGTTACCGAATTGATAATTGCATACGGGAACATAACCACAGGCATTACCATGGCATTCAGCATTCCGTATGCTGCCAACGCCTCGCCGCGCCCCGCACCGAATATTTCAAGACCGCGAGGAATGAGGATGTGTTCAAGAGTGGTAAACCCCGACCTGACATACGAACTTATCGACACCGGGATTGCGTTATGCAACAGACGGCGGGTGCTTTCCCTACCGCCGAAACGAGATCTGCC
>CAZISZ010000070.1:0-7910 GCA_964542035.1 uncultured Ruminococcus sp.
GGACGGTGACCGCTTGACCGTCGGTGATGTTTGCTTTTCCGTTCTTGCCGCTCCGGGTCACAGCCGCGGATCTGTTTGTTATAGCTGTGATGAACTTTTGTTTACGGGTGACACATTGTTCCGTTCCGCTTGCGGAAGAACCGATCTTGCCGGCGGATCCGTAAAGAGTATGAAAGCGAGCCTTGCACGTTTGGCAACTCTGCCGTTTGATGCACGGGTATTGCCGGGGCATGGTGAAGAAACAACGCTTGAACGTGAACGACGGGAAAATTCTGCGATGGATGCCGCATTGAGAGAACTGAGTACTGAAAACAAACAATAACAGATCTGAAAAATGAAAAACGAAGTAAGACATATAAATATACCTGTATTTATACCGCATTTGGGTTGTCCCAACAATTGTGTTTTTTGCAATCAGCGCAGGATATCCGGAACCTTGGAATTTTGCGAAGATGATGTTCGCGGGCTGATAGATTCATCACTCGCCACCATCCCCGAGGAAAGCGACGTCGAGATAGCCTTTTTCGGCGGATCCTTTACCGGTATCGATCGCGATCTCATGATAAGGTTGTTGCAAACGGCTGGTGAATATATCGAAAGCGGCAGAGTTCGATCGCTCAGGTGTTCCACCCGCCCTGATTACATAAATGAAGAGATCCTTTCGACTCTCGCCGAATATCACATGACGACGGTGGAACTCGGTATACAAAGTACCGATGATGCTGTACTTACCGCCTGCCGTCGCGGTCACAATTCAGCGGATTCGCGCCGAGCATGCGCGGCGGTTAAAGCTGCGGGCATGAAACTTGTAGGTCAAATGATGGTGGGGTTACCCGGCGCCGACGAGGCAAGTGAGGTGCAAACGGCGCGTGATATAGTGTCGTTCGGAGCTGACGCCGCACGTGTCTATCCCACTGTTGTTTTTCGCGATACAGAACTTGCGGACATGGCGTGTAACGGCGGATATATTCCGCTTGATTACGATACGGCGGCGGCAAGATGCGCATCAGTCCTTGATGTGTTTGATAGAGCACAATTGCCGGTTATACGTGTCGGACTGTGTGCCGGTGAGGGACTCACATCTTCGCAGTCGGTGGCGGGCGGCGCAAATCATCCCGCGATGGGCGAGCTTGCGATGGGCGAGCTGTTTTTCAGGCGTATTACCGAGGCGGTGGATAGGGTTGTTGCCGAAGTTCCGGCAGTCAATAAAGGCGTTGGCGGAGCAAAAGGGAGCGGCAGATGTATGACGATTTATGTAAGACGGGGGGCAAAATCCCCCGCTATCGGACAAAAGAGGCGCAACATAGACCGACTTTTGGATAAATATTCACGCACTGCGGAAATAAATCACATTATAGTGCTTGAAAGTTGCGACCTTTTCGGATATAATATAAGAATAAGCATCGACGACGAGATGGTGAGCCCGGTAACGCGCGAAACGATATGAATATCAATAAACGGTGATATGATCTATACGATGCTTGGCGAAAAAAACAACAACGGAGGCGTCTTTTGTATCTTAAGCAACTGGAACTTCAGGGCTTTAAATCCTTTCCCGACCGTACAAAGCTGACCTTTGAAGGCGGCGCGACGGTCATAGTGGGACCAAACGGAAGCGGAAAATCAAATATAGCCGATGCAATGCGTTGGGTACTTGGTGAGATATCATCAAAAAGTCTGCGCGGTACCAAAATGGAGGATATAATCTTCGGCGGTGCCGACAGCCGTAAGCCCATGGGATATGCGGAGGTTTCGGTAACCTTTGATAACACAGCCGAACTCGGTAAAATAGACTGTCCCTATGACGAGATAACTGTAACAAGGCGTTACTACCGTAACGGTGAGAGCGAATATTTTATAAACCGCAAAGAAGTACGATTGCGCGACGTTTACGAGATGTTTCTCAATACCGGCGTAGGACGCGACGGATATTCTATCATCGGTCAGGGACGTATTGCGGATATAGTTTCGCGCAAGAGCGACGAACGGCGCGGTATTTTTGAGGATGCGGCGGGAATTGCCAAGTACCGTCACAAAAAGAATGAAGCGGAAAGACGTCTTGCCGCCACGCGCGACAATATGGAGCGTGCGCAGGATATCATCGACGAGATAGGTTCGCGTCTTGGTCCGCTTGAGCGTGAGTGTGTAAAGGCGAAACGATATATCGAGTACACGGAGATAAAAAAACGTGCGGACGTTCAACTGTGGCTTTACGATACGGATGAGCTTCGCCGTACAATTGCGGAGAACGAGGATGCGCTTCGTTTGGCGGAACATGAGTTGGAGCGCGTCAATGAGACGCTCCAAACACTTGAAAATCAAAACGAACGCCTTGGTGAACTTTCAAGATCAAGCAAATCGGAATCAGAAAAGCTTTTGCAAGAGATCCGCGAGCGTACGCGTGAAAACTTTTCGCTTGAGAGCGAAATAAAAGTAGCAGACCGCGATCTTGCACATGCGGAGGCGGCGCTTTCTGCCGCCTCCGTAGCGGAAAAACGCCACCTTGAGCAGGCGGAGACGGAGAAAAAGACAGCCGAGGGACATCGTGCCGCGGCAATGGAGCATGCCGGAAGGCTTATAGAACTTACAAATGCGGAAAAGGCGGCAAGAGCCGCCGCCGATGAGGCCGAAAAACAGGCGAGTGAACTTGATCTTGCCATTGCCATTGCATTTGATGAGATAGTTAAGGCTCAATCCGATGACGCCGATGCGGCGGCAAGGCTTGAGCTTATAGGGCGTTCGAAAAGCGAGGGGGCGGGCAGAAAGGATGCCGCGGCTCGTGAGATAGCCGAATATGAGCGCGCTGCCGCGGCGCTCTCCGCAGAGTGCGCAAGTACCGAGCGCACCGTTGCCGGGTATGACGCCGAGTGCGCAAAGCTTGAGACTGCGGCAGAGGCTATCGGCAGGGAACTGACAGCTCTCAAGGCAAAAGCCGAAAAAGGAATGGCGGTGCACTCGGAGCTTCGCGCCGAATGCGATGCGTTGACTCGCCAAGCCGAAACACTGCGCCGAATGGAAGAGCATTTTGAGGGCTACAACAACAGCGTGCGTCACGTTATGCAGTGCAGTGCCGATGGCAGACTTTCCTCCGCGGGCGGCTGCGGGCGTATATACGGTCCCGTTTCAAAACTGATAGAGGTTGGCGGCGAATATGTTACCGCTATTGAGACCGCACTCGGCGCTGCTATACAAAATATAGTCGTTGACGATGAGGATACCGTAAAAGCGGCGATCGAATGCCTAAAGCGCGACCGCGCGGGCAGAGCAACTTTTTGTCCGGTCTCGGCGGTTCGCGGCTACGGTTTGCAGTTAACGCGAGAGATGCAGGCTGCGGCGAGCTATGCCGGATATGTGGGTGTTGCCTCCGAACTTGTGAGTTGTGACGATAAATTTAAAAATGTAATATCCTCGCTGCTTGGCAGAACGGCTGTATTTGATAATCTCGATCATGCCATCGCCATGAGCCGTGCGCTTGGATATACCGTGCGTGCCGTCACGCTTGATGGGCAACAGATAAACCGTGGCGGAACATTTACCGGAGGTTCCGTGCGTACCGGCAGCGGTATTCTTACCCGTGCCGATGAGATAAAAAAGCTTACTGCCGAACTTGATGCAAAGCGGCGAGAAAGCGAGCGTGCAGCGGAAGAACTCGGCAGGATCAACGAGTCGATCTCGGAACGAGAGAGCAAACTTGCCGCCGGCAACGACCAAATCAGACTTATCGGAACGCTCAGAACCGCCGAGACGGCGCGCCTTGAAAAACAACGCGCGGGGCTTGATGCGGATATGACGCTTATTGATCGCTTGCGCGCCGATCTTTCCGGAATCGAAGGCGAGGCGGAAAGGTGTGATGAGGAGATAGAAAGTCTCCTTGCCGAGCGCCGCAAACTTGCGGAGAAGATAAGCGAGCTGGGAGCGTATCGTGCAGATCGCGATGCCGAACGTGGGCAAATGCTTAATGTGCGTGATGCAAAACAACGCGAGGCAAACGAACTTGCCGTAAAACTTTCCGAGACGCGCAAGGATATTGAGACCGCAAACGCTCTCGCCGAGTTGGCAGAGGGAAAATATGCATCACTGTGCGAAAATGCCTCGGCAAGCGTTGCTGCGGCTGAACAGGCGCGCGCGGAAATAAAAAATCTCACCGATCGAAAGACGGAAGCGGCAACACGCCTGTCGGTGGGCGAAGTAGAACTTGAGCGTCTCAATCGTGAACGTGCGAGCGCCGAGGATTCGGGATTTGAATTCGAACGCAAGATAAACGAATTGCGCCGCCTTATTCGCGATAAACAGGAACTTCGCGACAGCGCAACGGCAAATAAATTAAAATGCGAGGGTTCTCTCGAACGCCGCCGCGCGGACATGCAGGCTCTTTCAACTAAGTTATGGGACGAGCATGAACTTACGCGCAGTGAGGCGATAGCACTGGGATATCCCGCTATTACCGAGGCAGAACGCCCGGCGGTAGCTGCTACGCAAACAGAGTACCGTAACAAAATACGTAATATCGGGTCGGTTAATACCGGAGCCCTTGACGAATACAATGAGGTCAGGGCGAGATATGACGACCTAAGTGCGCAAATGGCAGATCTTACACGCGCCAAAAACGAACTTGAGGGAATAATTCAAAAGCTTGAGGTCGAAATGAAGCATGCGTTTTCCGAGTCGTTTGACAGGATAAACGAAAATTTCGGTAAAACCTTTACCGAACTTTTCGGCGGCGGTTCGGCTCAGCTGTTGTTGACGGATCCCGATAACGTGCTTGAAAGCGGCATTGAGATAAAGGCAGCACCTCCCGGTAAAATTATAAAATCGCTTATGCAACTTTCGGGCGGTGAGCAGGCTTTTGTGGCAATAGCACTGTTTTTTGCAATACTTAAGGTGAATCCGACGCCGTTTTGTATACTTGATGAAATAGAGGCGGCGCTGGACGAGGTTAACGTTGAACGCCTTGCCGAGTATATCAAGAGATATTCTGCCGAAACACAGTTTATAATGATAACTCACCGTCGCGGTACCATGAATGCCGCCGACCGTATTTACGGTATAACCATGCCGGAACACGGTATCTCCAACGTGTTTGAGCTTGATGTGGATGAGTTGACAAAACAGAAAGGAAGTAAATGGGATGGGCTTTTTGAGTAAACTTCGCGAGGGTCTCGGTAAGACACGCAATGCGCTTATGGGCGGAATCGAATCGGTGATGCGCTCGTTTGTGAAGATAGATGAGGAGTTTTTGGAGGAACTTGAAGAAATACTTATCACATCCGACGTCGGAGTGGGAGCCTCGGAGGATATAATAGAAGAACTCAGAGAGCGGATTCGCGACGATCGCATAAAAACCAAGGACGATACAATGCAAGCGTTGCGTGAAATTATTGCCGGTATGATAGGGGAGAGCGAGCCGCTGAAACTCGATTCCTCTCCATCTGTTATTTTGGTTATCGGCGTTAACGGAGCCGGAAAGACCACATCTGTAGGTAAAATATCGGCAAGACTTAAGGCCGATGGCAAAAAAGTTGTTGTTGCCGCGGCAGATACCTTTCGCGCCGCTGCTATAGATCAGCTTTCCGTTTGGTGCGATCGCTCGGGCGTTGAACTTGTAAAGCAAAGCGAAGGTTCCGATCCCGCCGCAGTGGTATACGATGCGGCAAACTTTGCGCGCAACAAACACGCGGATGTTCTTATCGTAGACACCGCGGGCAGATTGCATAATAAAAAGAATCTTATGAATGAGCTGGCAAAGATAAACCGTGTTATCGATCGTGAGTTGCCCGGTGCGGCGCGTGAAAATCTTTTGGTTCTTGATGCCACAACCGGTCAGAATGCCATAATACAAGCCAAGGAATTCGGCGAGGCGGCAAACATTACGGGACTTGTGCTTAACAAATTGGACGGCACCGCCAAGGGAGGAATCGTTCTTTCGATCCGTCGCGAATTGGGGCTGCCTGTAAAATTTATCGGTGTCGGAGAAAAGATAGACGATATGCAACCGTTTGATTCCGACGAGTTCATAGACGCATTGTTTCCCGAGCAATAATGCCGTTAATGTGAGAGCCGAAAAATGAATTCTAAAAAAATAAAAATAGTCGTTGCAACTCGCAATCGTGGAAAGATACATGAGTTGGGTCGCTTGCTTTCGAATATCAACGGTGTCGATATTGAACTTTTAACGCTGGATGATATCGGATTTTCGGAAGATATAGACGAGTATGGCGATACTTTTGCCGAAAATGCGATGATAAAAGCCAAAACGGTAGCCGATGCATCCGGTATGATATCCATAGGAGACGACTCGGGATTGTGTGTCGAGGCACTCGGCGGCGCTCCTGGTGTTCGATCCGCAAGATATGCCGGCGAGCACGATGACGCAGCCAATAATGCAAAGTTACTTGATGAACTTGCCTGTTACGGCGAGGGAAAGAGAGGCGCAGCTTTTGTTTGCAGTATGGCGTGCGTATTTCCAAAAGGTTGCTGTATAGACAGCGAGCCTATAGAGGTCAGCGGAAGGTGCGAGGGCGAAATAACATACTCTCCGCACGGAGACGGCGGTTTTGGTTACGATCCGCTATTTTTCTGTTCCGAGTACGGCGTAACCTTTGCCGAACTCACTACAGAGCAAAAAAATACAGTAAGTCATCGCGGACGTGCCGCCGAGATATTATGCCAAGCTATTGCCAAACGTATCGGCGAGAGTGAATAATTAAGAAGAAAAATTGAAATCGGAATGCCTTCAAGTGTGAGGAGGCTGTGGTTGAACAATGAAAATAACATCAAAACAAAGGGCATATCTACGCTCACTTGCTGCGGATATTCCCACAATAATGCAAATAGGCAAGGACGGCGTGGGGGAGAATCTTATCAAAACCGTATCCGATGCGCTTGAAGCACGCGAGCTTATAAAGCTTTCGGTGCTTGATAACTGCGGCGAGACTCCGCGTTCCGCGGCCGAGGCGTTAGCCTCCGCTACGGGAGCCGTCGTTGTTGCAACAATAGGCAGAAAACTGATTCTTTACCGCGAGTCGAAAACCAAAAAAACGATAGAACTATGAACGACTCAATGACGGTAGCCAATCCATTCGGGATGAGGCGGATCGGGATATACGGAGGTACGTTTGCACCGCCGCACAACGGTCATGTGGCGGCGGCACAGGCTTTTTTGTCGCAAATGCGTCTTGACTATCTTTATGTTATTCCGGCATTTTTGCCACCGCACAAAAGACTTGATTTTATGGATGACCCTGCGGACCGAATGCGCATGTGCGAGTTGGCGTTCGGAAGTATTGAGGGAGTTATTGTCAGCGATACCGAACAGAGGCGCGGCGGGCAGAGCTATACCGTGGATACGTTGCGTGAACTTACCGCTCCGAATACAAGGCTTTTTCTCCTTTGTGGCACCGATATGATGCTGACACTTGATACATGGCATGATGCCGATGAGATATTCAGACTCTGCTACCCGATATATATCAGGCGAGAGAGTGATGAGTCGCTTGATTCGCGAATAGTTGCCAAGCTTGCGGAATACCGACGTAAGTACGATAGGGTGGTACGGCGGATAGTAATGCCGCCGATAGAGATATCTTCCACCGCCGTGCGACGCGCCGCGGCGTTGGGGGAGAGCCTTGCCGGTATGGTGCCTCCGTCGGTAGAAACTTATATTCGATTCCGCGGACTATACGGTGCTCCGCAGACGGCACAGACCATCCAGGAGTGAGACGATCATGGGAAAAACAAATCAAAATCAAAAAACGGAACCTATAGCGGTACCTGCCGAGATCGATTATGAAGCGCTTGATCTTTTGCGTGCGGAATTGCCGTTTATACTTTCCAAAAAACGTGCCGCGCATACGCTTGGCGTTGAACGCATGGCTGTGCGCCTCGGCGAGCTTTATATGCCGGATGATATT
>CAZISZ010000071.1:0-7905 GCA_964542035.1 uncultured Ruminococcus sp.
TGCGCCGTCAACTTGCGTCGGCAGGTTGCCCCGAACGTGCCTCACTCCCTTTTCACAGCGCGCTGCTGGCGGGCGAACTGCCATATTCGATCGGCGGCGGTATCGGGCAATCGCGGATATGTATGTTCTTTTTGCGCAAGGCGCATATCGGCGAGGTGCAGGCATCGTGCTGGCCCGCCTCCGAGATTACGGCGTGCGAGAATGCGGGCATATACCTGCTTTGATTTTTGAATAGTTAAACCGGGCTGTCAACGATTGAATTTATCGTATCGTTGACAGCTCGGCAGTTTTTTTATTCATTTGTTTGTTCCGCGTCGTCCGAATATATTTTTATTCCGGACATTCTTCTGCCCGTGTCCTTAAAGCCATCTATCTCGCGGCGTTGTATCGCGCCGTATATGCGATATTTCAATCCGCGATTGTCGCGATCAAGACGTGCAAGAAATTGTTTCATTTCCTCGCGCTCGGTGTTTTTGTCGGCAGGGCAGGTGGACGTAACTATCGGTAACGATTCTTTTTTCGCAAAATAGCGTACGTCCTTTTCCGGCATGTATATCATCGGGCGAATCACGGTAATATCGGTGCGGGAAAGGTAGGTGACGGGGCTGAAAACGCCTATGCGCCCCTCGTAGAAAAGATTAAGCATAAAGGTCTCAACCACATCGTCAAAATGATGTCCCAACGCTACCTTGTTGCAACCGAGTTTGGCGGCAGCGTTGTTTACCGCGCCGCGCCGCATTTTTGCGCAAAGCGAACAGGGGTTATGCTCTCGGCGGTATTCAAAAACCACCTGCGCAATGTCCGATGGTATCAGGTGATATTCCACGCCGAGGTGCCTGCAATATTCGGCGATCGGAGAAAAATCCATTCCGTCAAAGCCCATGTCTATGCTTATTCCGCAAAGTTCATAGCGGTGAGGATAAAAACGTCGCATTTCTGCCAGCGCCGTCAACAGGGTCATGGAATCCTTGCCGCCGGATATTCCGACGGCTATTTTGTCTCCGTCCTCTATCATGTTGTAATCTTCGCATGCGCGACGAACATAACTGAGTATCCTTTTGGTGTCGCTCATTTTATAAATAACATCTCCTCAAGCTCAAATACACTGTTAAGATAGCGGTCGCTCTCTTGCCGCATGAAGCGTTCAATACCGTGGCTTTGGCATGCCCAACCCGCGGCGGCAAAGCAAACGCCTGCGGCGCGAGCCATATCAAGTCCCGGTTTCAGATCGTCCACCATTAAAAGCTCGTTTGCCCTGTAACCGGTTTTTTTTATTATATCAAGCAAAGGGTAGGGATCCGGTTTACGACGTCCCTCGCCGAGTTCCCATGCGTAAACGCCGTCCGGCAACATATCAAAATTATGCCGCCAATCGCGTAGGATGTTGTTGGTGTATGAATGTGACGCAACAAATACCGTTCCGCCCGCTGCACGGTGCTTTTTTATTATATTCAAAAGCCCTGGAACCGCCTCCGGTATGGTTTTTTTGACAAAACTTTGCCAGTTGGAAAATTCAAAGCGCATTTCATCGTCTGAAAAACCGAGTATCTGTCTGAAAAATGGCTCAAATCCGGGGTCGAAACAGTAATCTATAAATGTTTCGTAGTCATAGTGCGGCGCATCCGGTCTCAGTTTTGACATGGTGTCGAGAAATGCGGGATAGTTTACCTGTGGGGTGGAAAGCACCGTGGTGTCGTCATGATCAAGCACAAGGCAGGGGTAGCGAAGCTTTGAGGTCATATGAATTGTCCTTAGTTTTTTTAATTGTTTAAGTTTTTTCTTTTTGCTTTGGAGATCCGTTTGTCGAAAAATCGTCAAACGAGCAGTTTGAATAAATGTGTGCGGCTGTTTCTGTCATAACTCGTGAGGTGTCTCCCGCTTGCCGCGCTTTGTACATTATAAGCGGGCGTGAGATATCCAGCATCGGAGATCCGCCGAGTTTGGATTCAACTATCACTGCCGATGGTGGGGAAAACTCATCGGGGTGTATCATTGTCATGCGCTTCGGCTCAAGCGATACGGTGCGCAGCGCCCAAAACAGATCGGCAAGTCGCGACGGATGAAAAACACAAACGAATATTCCGCCAAAATTCAAAAGTTTTGCTGCGGCGGCGCAAAAATCGCCTATGTTGCCGCACACCTCATGCCTTGCGATAAGACGTTCCTTTATATCGGAGCAATGTCCCATATTTGTGCGCATATAAGGCGGGTTTGAAAAAACAACGTCAAAGCGCCCGCCGAGTTCTTCCGGGCGGATAGTCCTAACGTCTCCCGATTGCGGTTTAAAGATGCCGTCAAGCCCGTTTAGAGAGGCGTTCCTTGCGGCAAGCTCTGCGTGTTCTTCTTGTATTTCTATTGCGCGAATTTCGGGGAATTTTTCGTGTGCTGCCGCAAGCAGTGAAATTATACCGCTTCCGCACCCGAGTTCGCAGGCGCGTCCGGGGGATGGGCGAAGATAGGATGCCAAAAGATAGGAATCCGTTCCCCAACGAAGTCCACGATTCTTTTGCATGAGGAATATACGTTCTCCCACGCGGCAAACGCTCTCGTCCTCGCGGCATAGTTTGGCGGTATTTCTTATTTTATCGTTATTAAATTCGTTTAAAACGTCATTGCAGTTGATGTTTTTCATAATAACCGAGATCCGAATTAATTAATTAAGTTAAAATAAAAGCAGGGCTGACGCGCCAAGGCGCGTCAGCCCTGATGTCTTAGTCGGCTTTGGGAGCCTGTACAGGACATGCATCGGCGCATGCGCCGCATTCAATGCACTTTTCGGGATCGATTACGTACTTGCCGTCGCCCTCGCTGATTGCTTCAACGGGGCACTCGGCGGCGCAGGAGCCGCAGCTGATGCAATCGTCGCTGATCTTGTATGCCATAGCAGATTACCTCCATAAAATATAATATATATATTGTATCACAAATGCAGAGATATGCAAGTGTTTTTTTGAAAAAATAATGTGAATCTTTGAAAAAGTCTGTTTTATATTGCAAAATGCAGTTTGTAGCTTCAATCCTCGGGAATCACATCCGCTTCATCTGCCGTATCCGCGGCGTCTATGCGACGCTGTCCGCGAGTGATTACCCTTACGTTGTCGCGATGGTAAACTCTCGGCGGGTCGCCGGGCTTTTCATCAAGCTTTACCTTTACCATGCCTGCTATCGGGGTGGTTTCCGTAACCACTCCGCGGCCATCTTCGGTTTCGACTATTGATTCAACCGGAGGCGTTATGCGTATCTCGCGTTCGTAAGTTTCATGCTCAAATCGCAAACAGCACATAAGTCTGCCGCAGCAGCCGGAAATCTTGGAAGAACTGAGTGACAGTCCCTGTTCTTTTGCCATTCTTATAGATACTTGGTTGAAGTTGGGTAAAAAACTGGAACAACAGAGTTTGCGCCCGCAAACACCGCAGCCGCCCAACATTTTTGCTTCATCGCGTATACCTATCTGTCTCAGCTCTATGCGTGTCCGGAAGATTGCGGCAAGATCCTTTACCAGTTCGCGGAAATCAATACGTCCCGCGGCGGTAAAGTAAAAAATAAGTTTGGAGTTATCAAAAGTATAACTTGCATCAACAAGCTTCATATCAAGCCCGCGCGCGGCTATCTTTTCTGTACATATAACGAGAGCTTCGCGCTCGCGAATGTGGTTTTCTTCATCGTGGCGGGCGTCTTCTTTTGTCGCGCGCCGTCCTATGGCGCGCAGGGGCTGAACTATACTCTCGTTTGGCACAAATGTGTTGCCCATGCTTATCTCGCCGTATTCCACGCCGCGCGTGGTTTCGACTATTGCGTGGTCTCCGCGGCAAAACTTGTCCGCGCCGGGGGCAAAGTAATATGATTTTCCCGTGCTTTCAAATTTAACCCCGACAACTTCGGTAGTGCCTTCGTTGCGTGTGTGCGCGGGAGCGGCGGCAACTTCTTGTGTTGTGGGCAGAATGCACTCCGGAAGTATATCCTCATCCGGAATCTTAAACGCATTCGGCGTGGCTGCAATATCACTGTAGTCGTCTTCCTCCGCACCAACGACTATCGGTTGGCGGGAATTGCCGGAGAGTGAGATATCCGCAAAACTGTCTCCCAACGGATCTGCTGTGGGTATATTGCGGCGGATGCGGTTATCGCCGGTATCAATGTGTTCGCGACAGTGTGAGGATTGTTTTTGACGGCGTATTCTGGCGTTGGGTGTGTCTTCGTTTTCCTTTTTAATATCCTG
The DNA here is from genome assembly GCA_964542035.1 of uncultured Ruminococcus sp. Lineage (GTDB taxonomy): Bacteria > Bacillota > Clostridia > Oscillospirales > CAG-272 > CAG-390. The sequence goes on from CAZISZ010000071.1 coordinate 4,220, forward strand.
TTTGCTGTTTCCTACATTGCCGTCATCGTTTTTGGTTGCGCCGTTATCGTTTGCGTTTACAGATCGGCGATGTTGCTTGGTGCCGTTGCCGTGGCGGCGGTCGTTTTTAACGTTATTGAGACTTTCCGTGGAGTTGGCGTTTTTGGGACGCCCGTCGTTTGTCGGCGGTGTTTGTGCCGCATCCTGCACCACGGTCTCCGTGCCGATTTTCTTTTTTTCGGATCTTGTATTTCCGCCGTGATGGCGCTGTGGCTTTCCGCCGCGGCGCGTATGCCTTGTTTGGTTTTTATGCTCCGAGGCAGACGTGCCGGCGGAGACTTGAGTTATATTGACATTTTGTTCGTCCATCTTTTATCCGTTCTGTGAATATTCAGTGTTCCGCACACCGAATATCATTGGTGAAATAAATAATTTTTTATTATGTGGTTTGCTTTTATCGGCGGCGGTCACATGCCGCATTTATAAGTTCAAATATCGTCAGTCTGGTATTTGCGTTTTGTGCCAGTGCCGCTCTGGCTGTTTCCACGGCATCATAAAGTGCTATAAGTCTTGAAAGGGTAAACTGCCCGCAAAGTTCTTCGGCGCGGTCTTGGTCCGGAAAAAAACGCAGAGGTACATTTTCACTTTTTTTCTTCAGCGCCAAATCGCGCAGTGCGAGCGATATATCATCCGCAAGGCGTACCGCCTCATCGCGTTTGCCTCCGGAATATGGGGAGAGCAGGGAGATAAGCTCTGCGACTTTGCTCGATGATGTGACATTTTGGCAAAATGCCTCTGCCGTTTGTCGGCGCAAAATCACTTTGTCACGCTCTCGTCCTCCTATGAGTTCTATCGCACACCCCGCGCTGCCGTCCGCCGCCATAACAAGACTTAAAAACGCACCGCGGTCGTTTTCGTATAGTTGTGCGGCTTCTTTGGAACTCTTTCGCACGATCTCGATAATGTCAGCGGGGGAGAGCGGCTGAGTTCTCAGTGACGGTGCGCGTGAACGAATGGTTTCAAGCATGTTGCGCGAACTTTCGGCAATAAGCAAAAACATTGCATAGGCAGGAGGTTCTTCAAGCGTTAAAAGCAGGGCATTTTGCGCTTGTGCTGTCATCTTATCGGCATCATCTATGATATATATTTTGTGCTCCAACTCGTTGGGAATTATATGCACATCGGAGCGAAGCTCACGTATCGCATCAACGCCGATACTTGCTTTGCCGTCCTCGCGGGATATCGTGATTACGTCCGGAGAAATGTCGGAAAATATTTTGCGGCATGTCGCGCACTCCCCGCATGGAAATGCGAATTCCGACGTTGATGCTAGGTTAGACGTGCGCGGTTGTATCTGTATCCGCGTTGTGTTGTCATCGGATGCAAAATGTTCGCATGATATTGCCGCGGCAATATTTTTTGCAAGCGTCTTGCGTCCGCTGCCGTGTTTCCCCTCGATTATATATGCGTGGGCAACTCTGTCGGAACTTATATCGTTCCACAGCCGCTTGCAAAGCGCACGATTGCCGACTATTCCGGGAAATATATTTGCGCTCTCCACATTAATGCCGCCTTTCATTATTTTCATCCACAATATATTATATCATTAATGCGTAAGAAAGTCAACGTTTTATTATGTTTGTATGTTTAACGTAAGTTAAAATGATAACGGAAGAGTGTAATGTTGTTGGATTAGGGATTGCTTTGATCCCGGGCTTTTAGTTGGGAAAATAAATGCGGAACATGCATGGTCGAAGTTATGCATGTTCCGCAAAATCATTTTTACTGTATGTAGTACCGAGCTTGACGATGCTTTGTTCGTTTTTTGTTCTACCTAATTAAAGAGTTCTTGAGAACTTTTTCGGCTCGCATTAACCTATGTACGGGGCATCCTTCGCCGCAGCGCGCATGGAAAGTATCACTTGCCGCGGACGTTGAGAGCCGAATATAGCTGAGCCCGCAACTATAACATTGGCACCTGCGGCGCATGCACTTGCGGTATTGTCGACGGTAATGCCGCCGTCCACCTCAATATCGGTGTCAAGTCCCGCTTCTTCTACCTTTTGCCGCAACATGCGTACTTTCTCCAATGTTTTGGGAATGAGTTTTTGACCGCCGAAACCGGGGTATACCGTCATCACCAATACCATGTCGAGTTTTGAAAGATAGGGGTATACCGCTTCTGCCGGTGTGTCGGGCGATATTGCCATGGAGGCATGTACATTTGCGTCCTTTATGCGATATATAAGTGGCAGCGGATCATCTACCGCTTCACGGTGAAAAGTGATAACATCGGCACCCGCGACTATAAATCTGTCAAGATATTTTGCCGGATCGCTTATCATCAGGTGCAGATCGAATATAAGCTTGCTGTGCGGGCGCAGTGAGGCGGCAAGATCCGGACCGAAGCTTATATTTGGCACAAAGTGCCCATCCATAATGTCCAAATGCAGAAAATCTGCACCCGCCTCCTCTATGCGACGTACAGAGGCTCCGAGATCGGCATAGTCGGCGGCAAGGAGGGAGGGGGAAATGTAAAACTTTTTTTGTGTTATCATATTGATTACCAAGAGCCTCGCTTATCGAGGGCTTCCTTTATATTTTCGACTTTTTGTGTGATAGATCCGGCGGTGCAGATTGGTGTCAAGTATGCCGACGATTGAATATGCTTTTTGTGAGATGATGCGGTGCGGCCGGCGGAAAGGATGTAAAACAACCGCTCGCCGGGGAAGTGGGGTTATATCATCCGTCGGCACATCGCTTTTCTTACGGCGGGCGACGAAACATTGCCGCCCGCCGACATGTTTTTATCGCGTATTGTGCGAGCTTATGAGGAATTTGAAAAATCAGAGCTTTTCGATAAGGCAAACCGCATGCGCGGCAATTCCGTCGCCGCTTCCCGTAAACCCCAGCCCCTCCTCGGTGGTCGCCTTGACGCTTACGCGATTTATGTCGATTCCCAACGCTGCGGCAAGGTTTTTCCTCATTTCGAAAATATGCGGTGCAAGTTCGGGTTTTTGCGCAAGTACGGTGGCATCTATGTTTTCTATTCGCCAACCGCCAGCGTCAAGAATTTTTGCCACTTCCGAGGAAAGACTTATGCTGTCGGAGCCCGAGTATTGTGGGTCGGTATCGGGAAAGTGCTGTCCGATGTCTCCGAGTGCCGCCGCGCCGAGCAACGCATCCATCACGGCATGGGTGAGCACATCCGCATCCGAGTGCCCGAGAAGACCGAGGTGATATTCTATTTTTACACCGCCGATGATAAGTTCGCGTCCTTTTACGAGGCGGTGTACGTCATAACCGTGCCCTATTCTCATTCTATAACGCCTCCGTTGCGTTCGTGAGCGTAATCGTTGTAACTTTCCGAACTTTCCTTGCCGCGGCGTTTCGCTATTATTGCCGCGGCGATGGAAATATCCCCTGTGGTTGTGATTTTGAGGTTCTCCCGTCCGCAATCAACAAGTTTTACGCGACGACCGATCCGTTCGACAAGCGAATTGTCATCTGTGGCGGTAACGCCCTCTTTTTGCGCCGTGTATGCGGCGGCGCGATATAGATTTGCCCCAAAAACTTGCGGAGTGGAGGCCTGCCATGCGGTTTCACGCTCAACGGTGGATTCAATAAAGCCTTTTTTATCTGCTGTTTTTATCGTATCTACGGCGGGTGTGGCTGCGGTTGCCGCACCGTATCTGTAAGCCGCAAGA
>CAZISZ010000072.1:0-7897 GCA_964542035.1 uncultured Ruminococcus sp.
CGTGGAAATTATGACTTATTAAAAATCATTGTAGTTTGATTGTATCGTTAAGCCGGAGTTATTGCAGAGGAAGAAAAGAACCCGGATTTTGTTTGCTGGTTGCGTAACCCGCCGAGAAAATCTTGGTCGCTTTGTATTCCGTATGAGACGGATAACGAAACAAAACCTGCGTATCCCGATTTTATCATCGTTCGCAGAGATGATGCGGCGGGTTATGTTATAGACATTTTGGAGCCTCACAATCCGGATTATATCGATAATCTCGGCAGAGCCAAAGGAATGGCGGAATACGCTCGTCAAAATCCGGGAGTGGGAAGAATTCAGCTTATTCGTATGTCAAAGGATATTTTGGGCAGAAACAGATTCAAGCGACTTGATATGTCTATGAGCGCGGTCAGAGATAAGGTATCAAGAGCTGTCAATAACGATGAGCTTGATCATATCTTTGATACCGACGGATTTTTTAAGTTTCAGGAGAGTGAAAATCTGTGACGTATAAAATAACGCCCAACTGTTGCGACGATAGTGAGCAGTGTATGAGTACAACAGCGACCGACATAACGATTGCGCTTATAAATTGATTGAAATGCAAAGAATTATGCGGGTAACGGTGTTGAGTTCATTTTCATGAATTTGTCGGTCTCGCCCAATCGGGATACAAGCGAGTAAAGCTCTATTACCCGACTGTGATTTGCGCTGAGGCACCGGTTGTACGTATTTCAAAAAAGTCGTCCGTTGAGCAATTGAGTATTTTTGCAAGATAAGGGAGCAGTGTTATATCCGGATAACAGGTATTCTGCTCCCATTTACAAACCGCTTGCGCAGATACGTCGAGTAACTTGCCGAATTCTTTTAGCGAGAGATCGTTCTCGTTGCGGTACGCCTTGATTTTGTCCGCAATCGTTATTCGATAGAAGATTTTACTCATATTAATCGTCTCTCTTTACCATTTTGATCTTGCGCATGCGATTGATAAGCATTGTCAACTCCTGACGGCGAGGCAGATCGAGAAATCTTTTACAAGTTGTAAAGAAAGAAGAATAAAGAAAATCCATCCCCTCATCATCGATCTGCGCGTAGAGATTTTGGATCTTCCTTTCAACATTGATTTTTCTGTCGTTGTTTGATATCTCCAAATAACGTAGCATAAAACCCAGTGCATCAAGCTGATGGGGAGTAATAATGTCGTGAAGTCCGCGCAAGTCTATCATTTCGTCACCGATAATGATAAACCCCATATCAGATACCTCAAGCTTTTCAGTGCCGATGCCTTCGGGGTAAGATGAAAAGCGATCGGAATAAAGAGTTCTGCACTGCTGCCAATTTGCAGATGGCGGAAATGCCGTGGTCACATTGTATGAATTGCAAATGTTTTTGGATTTTTCGGATATATCGTGAATCAGATAATCCTCCATCATGTAGATCTTATCGGCAACGGAAAGATATTCACCGCTTCCGCCGATAACGAGAATGGTAGAAACACCAAGTCTTTTGTACAGCTCGTTAACTCTATCGGTAAACGGTGTGATCGGCTCTTTTTCAATCAGCTCCTTCATCATACGGTCGCGGATCATAAAATTGGTGGCGCTTCTGTCCTCGTCAATTAGCAATAGCTTGGCATTACAGTCTATTGCCTCCATAATATTTGCCGCTTGCGAGGTTGAGCCGGATGCGCGATCGGTGGAAAAATCGCTCGCGTCACCGTTGGGGAGCCACTGAATAAACGGAGAAATATTGACGTGCTTCACACTTCTGCCGTCCTCCGCGGAGATGGTTACGGCACTGTCATCTGTTATGCACAGCTCGCGCCCGTCGCCGAGTGTGTGGTCATAGATACCTGCGGAAATTGCATTGAGCATTGTGGATTTACCCGAATATCCGCCGCCTGTGATAACGGTAACGCCCTTTTTGATTCCCATACCGCGCACACCGCAAATCTCGATTTCATCATTGGGTGTGGATCTGAACGGAATCGCATTCGGCATCGGTTGATCGGTTCCTTTGGCACGTGGCAGGATACTTCCGTTTGCCACAAAGGCGCAATAGACACTGTTTTTCAGCCATTTCCTGATAGCCGATTGCTTTTTCGCAAGCTCGGTCGCTTTTTTCAGTCCATTGATATCGAAATCCGCGACGAAGCGATCAACCGCGTCCGGAAGATCACGGCACATCATTTGCAGTGCCTTGCGAAGTTTTTTTGCTGGAAGTTGCACTTGAATTCGGATACATAGACACATCAGCGGCGGACGTGATCTGCCGTCGTTTAAAAGATACACCGTTGATCCCGAACCGTTTGTATAATCTTTCTGCGGACGCGGCGCAAAATATGCTGCGTTCCTTTTTATAATTTCACCGCCCGGAGTACACAAGTAATATTTGCCGTTTTCGTTATCGGTGCGGCTGCGGTTATATAATTCCGCATTTAGTTCATCAATATATTTCTTAAAAGCGCGGAGGAAAAAATCCGCTCCCGCATTCTCAACAGATTTGTCCGGGATATCAATTCCGAGCGTTTCGCAAGGAATCCCGATCACCACTGTCGGCTTATCCTGCGCCAATTTGTGGGTGTGAGATATTTCAAAGCCGATACTTCCATTGTAATAAGTCGCGTTGTAATCGACGTAAGATTCCATCGTCGGATGTGCGGGATCGATTACGGTCATACTGCCCTCATACATCTCCTTGTATGATGTCGCGTTAGGCTCCATAGATAATATTTTGTTTTTTAATCTCTTCATGATAGTCATACCTTCTTTCATTTTTCAAAAATGCTGTAATTGTATTCATTATAAACAATTCTCCTTTCGGTTTTGCCGAATTTTCCGTTTGGCTCATATTCGAGGGCTTTCCACGAAAAACAAAAAGCACCCCTGCGGGTGCATAGAGTTTTAGGCTGAACAAAAAACACACCCGAGATCGGATGTGTATTACAAACTATATCAACATTGCATTCGACATACTGCGGGCGATATATATGACATCCGATGAATATAAGTTTTTATCATAAAGATCGCCTCCTTTGTTTGAATCGATGATTTGATTGCCTTAATAGTTTAGTATATTTTCGGTTGATCGTCAATGGGGCATGTAAAAGTTTTGGTCAACCATCGGTTTAATATGCAAGGTTCGCGACATATAAAAACAAAGTAAGATGGCAAAGATGTGCGTTTGTACGACAGATGCGATAAAAAAAGCTGATAATCTTGACAAAATATTTTTCATATTGTATAATGTTATACAAAGAAAACATGCTTGAAATAAACAATACAATAAAAATAAGCAAATGCGAAACTATTTTCGGTAACAAGCGGCGCGGGCGTTGATGTGACCGAGTGAAAGGATACGCTATGGCTATTGAAATAAGAGATGAGCTTGACGTTTGGCTGATAGCTGCGGCAAGGGGATGCGGCAATGCCGAGGTTGCGGAGTTTGAAGCGCTCGATACTTCCGGCGTGAAATTAGACGATGCATTTCAGCGCAAAATGAAGAGAATTATCAAGCGCGGCGGTGTAACATCGCCGTTGCCGGTCGTTAAAAAGGTTGCAGTACGCGTGGCTGCGGCGATCGTGGCGATAATGGTACTGGGGGTTATTACCGTTATGGCGGTGCCTGAGTTACGCGAGACGTTATTTGAGACGGTGATTCGGTGGTATGACAATTACATCACCATTGACTTTTTGCCGTTGAAAAACAGTGCCGACAATATCTCGCATCCGAATGCTGATGTGGTCATGTTGCCCGAATATATCCCATCGGGCGCCGAGAGAAAAATCATCGTTGCGGACAGCACGCGGGCTGTGGTTGATTATTTCCGTAATGGCGAGTATTTTTGCACCTACATGCAAAATCAGGTGATGGGCGGTACGCATGCGTACGACAGCCAAGCGCTTGTCAAAATTACAAACGTCATGGTAGATGGTTGTTCAGCGATGCTGCTTGACTACGGCAACGATGAATGTATGCTTGTGTGGCATGATGAAATCTACAGATACAATATATACGCAAGGCAGATGGAAGTTGATGAGATCATCGAAATGGCAGAGAGTATATCCATGCCGAGTTCCGTTGTGCAAAAAAATTGAAAAATAGTAATAAAAACCGCAAAAAACGATGTGTTTTGCGGTTTTTTATGTTATAATATATATAGCGGTCGGAACCGCCGATAAAATAATGCGGTCCACGGTCGCGTAAAAAATAAAGGAGCATTGTCATGAACAAAAAAGTCAAACATCGCACTATTGCCCAAACCGCTTTATCGATCGCACTTTCCGTTACGTTAATCTTCTGTTTTTCTCTCAATACGATCGCCGCCGTTCCGATTGAGGTTATGCCCTGCGCCGAGGGGATACTCTATATCAGCGTGGATATCGATTTTGCCGCCGATCATGTAGGAACCGGCAGCGGTACGGCAACTTTTTCATTCGGCGCCACAAACATTGTGGGCAAACTTTATATGTACGAACAGATGGACGATGACTGGGAGTACATAAGCGAGTGGACGGTAAAGGATCCGCAGGGGTCGCTTAACGTAAACGGAAATTTCGTTGCCCACACGGGCGATACATACAAGGCGGTATTGGTTGTAACGGCGTGCGTTAATTCTCAAACCGTTACGCAGACCGTTGAGTGCGTCAAGACCTGCAATTATCAATACAATTACGGCGGCAGTTGATCTGCCGTTATCGAAGTATTGCGAAAAATGTCATTTTACCTGTTGACATAAAAGCGGTTATATGTTATAATAAGCGCAAACCAATGAAATAAAAACGTTGACGAAGACGGATACCGCAGACGTTTTTCAGAGAGTCGGGGCAGGTGCGAGCCCGATAAACAACGGCGGATTATCCTATCACTTCCGAGTTGGGTTACCCCAAAGAAGACATTTTAGTAGGGAATCTCGTGAGGGCTACGTTAGTGCATAGGGCTTGTATGAGTTCGAAGACGGCAGTAAGATATAACTGCAATTTGAGTGGTACCGCGGGTGTTGAAATTTAGAACTCGTCTCAAGAAAAAACTTGAGGCGGGTCTTTTTTGTAAAGATGCGGTACAATATGTTGCCAACGGAGGATTTGCAATGAAATTGGGTAAGAAAAACACGGTGCTTGTGAGCTTTATGCTCTTTTCGCTTTTTTTCGGAGCGGGAAATTTAATATTTCCGCCGTTTTTGGGGCAAAGCGCGGGGGCTGATACGCCCATGGCGATGTTCGGCTTTCTTGTAACGGCTGTGGTTTTGCCCGTACTCGGAGTTATAGTTGTCGCTCGTTTTGATGGGCTCGACAAGTTGGGGCAACAAGTTGGGCGGCGTTTCGGGCTTGTATTTACCGTGCTTATATATCTTTCCATCGGACCGGGGCTGGGTATTCCGCGCGCCGCGTCTGTGCCGTTTGAAATGGCAATCGCGCCTTATTTGCCGGAGGGGAGCAACAGCTCCGTTTGGATGGCGGTGTATTCGTTGGTGTTTTTTGCTATCGCGCTGTGGTTGTGCTTAAATCCGAGCCGACTTGTTTCGCGCATAGGTCATTACCTGACTCCCGCTTTGTTGATACTTTTGCTGTGTTTGTTTGTGTGTTTTCTGTTCCGCGGCGAGGTTAACATTGCCAATGCCGTAGAGGAATACGGTGAGGCTCCGTTTTTGGTAGGGTTTACTGAAGGATACAACACCATGGACGCCATAGCCGCCCTAAATTTCGGGCTTGTTATAGCAACAACTCTCGGTTCGTTTGGAATCAAAGAAAAAAAGGATGTCATGCGCAGCACCGTAAAGTGCGGCGTTTTTGCAGGTGTAATACTTGCCGCGGTTTATGCCATGCTGTCATATATGGGGATGTGCTCCTCCGGAGTTTACTCACTGCCCGAAAACGGTGCTTTGACTCTGCGTGCAATAGTATATCAGGTTTTCGGCGCGCCCGGAGCCGTTTTGCTTGCGGCTATCTTTACTCTTGCTTGTCTTACCACTTGTGTCGGACTTATCAATTCGGTTTCGCTTTATTTCTCAACTTTATTTAAAAAGCTTTCCTATCGCGCATGGGTGTTTGTGATAACAGGGTTTTCCTTTATTGTGTGCAATTTAGGACTTACCGCTATACTGAGCATATCGGTTCCTATACTTAACGCCATTTATCCCATGTCCATTATGCTGATACTGTTGGGTCTTACCCATAAGCTTTGGCGTGGCAACCGTTACATCTACCCATGCGTGATAGGCGGCGTTGCCGTTATCAGCGTTATACATGCGTTGGATGCGGCGGGCGTGCCGGAACTGCTTGCAAAATACCTGCCGCTTTATTCCGAGGGGTACGGTTGGTTGTGTGTTGCGGCTGTAATGATTTTGTTTTCACTGGTATTTGGTAAGCTTACGGCAAGAAATAAACAAAAACGCGACGATGCGGATCGGCGCGTGGAGGATGGTGAAAAATGAAGTACTTAATTGTTGTTGATATGCAAAATGATTTTATCGACGGTGCGCTCGGCAGTGAAGCGGCGCGGGCTGTTGTGCCGAACGTGGTGAAAAAGATTGCGGAATACAGCGACAGGGTGATATTTACGCGCGACACGCACCAAGCCGATTACCTGAATACGCAGGAGGGCAGGAGATTGCCCGTGGTACATTGTGTTAAAGGAACCTCGGGGCATGAAATATGCCCCGAACTCAGCCGTTTTGTCGCAAATGCCGCCGCAGTTGTCGATAAACCTACATTTGGCAGTACCGAACTGCCTCGGGTGATATGCGGTTTTTGCGATGAGGTGGAAGAGATAGAACTGTGCGGGCTTTGCACCGATATTTGCGTTATATCAAACGCCATGATACTTAAGGCGGCTTTTCCCGAGGCGCGTGTGATTGTTGACAGTGCCTGCTGCGCCGGTGTGAGCCGCGAGAGCCACGAGACCGCTCTCGCCGCCATGCGCGCCGTGCAGATAGATGTTATCTGAATGCGGCAAACGCTCGGTTGATATTATAAATAAAGAAAACATCCCCACACCGCGGCATTGCCGCGGTGTGGGGATGATATTTATGCGTGGATTATATCTGACAAATCGGTGGTTGGTTGCCTCAACTGTACAACCGTTCGTACTCGGGCAGTGCTTTCCATTCCGCTGTTGCCGTAATCCTGTTGATTATATTTTCACATGCGGATAAAAATGCCTGCCCTTTTTCATCTTCCGATGTAAAGGTTGAGGAGATACCCGCTGCCGTGACAGATCTTTGCTTGCCATTGCCGGTGACGGTGAGGATAAGTGTTACGGACGGTTTGGAAAGACCGTTTTGGGGGTCGTATGTCTCGGGGTAGGAGTCGATGTCCAACTCGGAGATCAAATTATAGATGTATTCTTTATCCTCGGCAGTAAGTTGATAGTCAGTGGTGTAATCATCGATATTTGTTGCGTCGTTTGTTTTTACAAGCTTGCCTGTTTTGCTGTCGTACGAACTGACGCCGTTTGTATTCCATGTTAGCGAAAAAGCGAAATCTTCCGGAATATCGGATTTTTGCGCACGGCATCCCGATACCGTCAGCAGTAATATCATAACCAATAAAATCGAAACTGTTTTTTCATCTTTGTTTAACCTTTCTTACGATCGATGATGTTTGATATCAAATTGACAAAAGGCGCATAAACCGACCCGCAAAGCCCGACTTACACGCCCGAAAAAACGATTTTAAGACGTCCCCTCCATAACTCGATAGGCTGCCGATATCGCAACTGCGCAAAGTCGGATCTTACATCATAAAAACGATTCATGGTAGTACCTCCCGATTATATGTCGAACGGTTGACCCGCCCGCTGATTTGATTATAACATAAATAAAAGAAAAAAACAACCTGTTTTGCAAAAAAATACGGTGTAACAATTTCATGAATACGAAAGACATGTAATAAAATACAAGCGGCAAGCCGGA
>CAZISZ010000073.1:0-7888 GCA_964542035.1 uncultured Ruminococcus sp.
ATCTCTCTTGCAATACTTACGATAACGCCTGTATTGGCGTAGTTGATTGCTTGACGTATTGCGTTTTTAACAGCGTTTGCATTTGACGATCCGTGAGCCTTTATAACGGGCTTGGATATGCCGAGGAGCGGCGCTCCGCCATGCTCGGATGCGTCAAAACGCTTCTTCACTCCCGCGACCTTATCCTTTATCAAAAGCCCCGAAAGTTTGGCTCTGGTATCGGCATAAAAAATCTCTTTCATTGTGGAGAGCATAAGTCTGCCCATCCCCTCAACGCATTTAAGCAAAACATTGCCGCTGAATCCGTCGGTAACAAGTACATCGCAAGCATTTTTCGGCAGCTTATCCGCCTCGACATTTCCCACAAAGTTAATGCTGGGCAACTCGGAGAGACGCTTGTAGCTTTTTAGTTGCAATTCGGTTCCCTTACACTCCTCGGAACCGTTGTTAAGCAGTCCCACGCGCGGCGCAGGCAAACCGCACACCTTTTGCATATAGATACTGCCCATTACGGCAAACTGCTCGATATATTCATCGGTAACTACAACATTGGCTCCGGAATCCAGCAGCATGACAGGAGGAGTCATGGGCAGGATACTTGCTATCGCGGCGCGTCTGACGCCCTTTACCTTTCTTACAATCAACGTTGCTCCCGTAAAAAGCGCGCCCGTGTTACCGGTGGAAACAACAGCGTCTCCCTTGCCCTCGGCAAGCAGGCGCAGCGCAACGCTCATTGACGAATCGCTTTTTGCTCTGACCACCGATACCGGGTCATCCGACATCTCTATAACGCTTTCGGCATTAACGATATCGAATCGGCGAAGATCTATCCCCTCTTCTGCTGCCGTTTGTTCGATAGCAACACGATCACCGACCAACGTAAAGCTGGCATTGTATTCAAGTGAGGCAAGATACGCTCCCTTTACGACTTCGCGCGGCGCATTATCGCCGCCCATACAATCTACTATAATAATCATTATCTATAAACTGCCCGTTTCAGCATTAATATATTTAGATTTCAACTTCAAATCAATTATACGACTTGTTGTCTTACTCGCTTTTAGTATTTTCGTTTATCTCGGCGGATATCTTATCCATTATATCCAACGCTCTTGCGGCATATGCCTCGCCCCGCGCCTTTTTACCCCCGCGCACACGCTCGCCGAGCGGTGCTATTATCCCAAAATTGGCATTCATCGGTACAAACGATCCGCCGTCTCCGCCGTGAGCAACATAGGATGCCATAGCACCCGTCATAGTTTCGCGCGGAAGTTTTATCTCATCCATACCGCGCAATCTGCGCGCGGCGCAAATGCCCGCCCAAAGACCCGATGCGGCTGATTCAACGTAGCCCTCAACGCCTGTCATCTGACCGGCAAAATACACGCCGGGATGTGAGATCAACTCATAGTTTTCGTTAAGTTTACCGGGGGAATCGAGATATGTATTTCTGTGCATAACTCCGAAACGCAAAAATTCCGCTCGTTCAAGCCCGGGTATCATTGAAAACACACGTTTTTGTTCAGGAAATGCAAGATGCGTTTGAAACCCGACAAGATTGAACATAGACCCCTCGCGATCTTCGCGCCTCAACTGAACGACTGCATAATAGTCACGCGCATCGGGGTAACGGGGATCCTTGAGACCCACAGGCTTCATGGGACCGAAACGAAGCGTATCGCGGCCGCGGCGAGCCATGACTTCAACCGGCATACAGCCCTCAAACACCGTAAGATCACGTTGTTCTTCGCGGTCAAAATCATGCAGCTCCGCTTCCCGCGCACCGATAAGCGCATCATAAAAAGCATCATATTGCTCACGCGTCATGGGACAGTTAAGATAATCGGCATCGCCCTTATCATAACGAGAAGCAAAAAAGGCTATATCGAGATCTATTGTTTCGCCGTCAACGATGGGTGCGGCGGCATCGAAAAAGTGCAATCCGTCACAGCCGAGTTCGCCGCGGATATACTCTGCCATAGGCTCAGAGGTAAGCGGCCCCGTGGCTATTATCGTTATCTCGCCATCGGGAACGGATGTAACCTCCTCGGCGATATATTCGATATTCGGGTGCGCTTTGATCTTTTCGGTAATATAAGATGAAAAAGCTTCGCGATCGACAGCCAACGCCGACCCCGCCGGAACTCGACAAGCATCCGCGGCATTCATGATAAGGGAAGAAAAACGACGCATCTCCTCCTTAAGGAGACCCACGGCGTTGGAAAGGCTGTCCGAGCGTAGCGAGTTTGAGCAAACAAGCTCGCAAAACTTTTCGGAGTGATGTGCAGGTGTGTATTTTTTAGGTTTCATCTCAAAAAGCCGCACCTTTATTCCGCGGTTTGCCACCTGCCACGCAGCTTCACATCCCGCAAGTCCGGCACCGTAAATATTTATATAATCCATTGTTTTATCTTCCGATCGTTGTCATTATCGGCGCTGTATCAAAACGGCGCGTCATCGTCCCCCGGCATCGGCGGGCGATCCGCATCAAACCCTTCGGGAAGTTCGGGCATTTCATCTTCCGCGGGCAACGGCATGATATCTTCCTGTAGGTGCGCGGATCTATTCATCGTTTTCTTGGCATCTTCGGACGCGCCGACGTTTGTTTCCTTGCGTGATGTCTTTGGCTTATTATCTTTCGCGGCGCCGTTACCGTCGCGCTCGGAGATCACACCGGATTCAGCGGTATCAAGATCCGCTGTTCGGCGATAACCGCACCCATCGGTGTGGCAAACTATCTCGCCGGTTCTGCCTTTTTTGCGGAAAAGCATTCCTCCGCACTGCGGACATTTATCCTGAAGCGGAACATCCCATGTTGAAAAATCGCAATTGGGATAATTTGAGCAACTGTAGAATACCGATTTGTTTCTGCCGTACTTTATCAGCACCTTACCGCCGCATTTGGGACAGCAGATACCCTCAAGTTCATGCTCGATCTTTTTATTGAATTTGCATTTCGGATAATTTGCGCATGCGTAAAAACTACCGTAGCGACCACGTCTCTGCACCATCGGTCCGCCGCAAACTTCACACACCATGCCGGGCACCGGCTCCGGTTTTTCAGCCTGCTCTGTTTTTAATGTACCGTCGGGATTGAGCGCCTTGGTATTTTTGCAATTGGGGTAATTGGGGCAAGCTGCAAATTTCCCGAAACGCCCATTGCGAACCACCATTGTGGCACCGCATTTTTCGCAAACGATATCGGTGAGTTCCGGCTCGACCGCCAATTTTTCGTTTTTAAGTTTTTCCTCAGCCGCACTGAGTTCAACGGAAAAGCCATCCCAAAAAGATGAGAGCACCGCGTTCATGGTGGTATCTCCGCGCTCAACGGCGTCAAGTTCGTTTTCAATATTTGCCGTAAAGCGATAATCAACAATATCGGCAAAGCTTTCTTTCATAAGTGATGTGGTTATCTCGCCAAGCTGCGTGGGCATCAACGCCTTACCCTCGCGGGTGACATAACCGCGTGATATAATGGTTGATATGATGGTGGCAAAAGTACTGGGACGTCCTATGCCCTTTTCTTCCAAAAATTTAACGAGTGTGGCGTCGTTATATCTCGGCGGCGCTTCGGTAAAATGTTGCTGCGCCGACACGTCTCCCGTGCGGAGCATTTGCCCCTCGGAAAGTTCGGGAATGCGCGGATCCTTATCTTCCTCGTCGCCGTCGTTTTTCTTACCGTCATCGTAAGATTCCTCGTAAACCGCCATATAGCCCGGGAACGTTACGGTATATCCGCCGGTTCGGAATATCCAACCGCTGTTTTCGAATTCAACATTGAGGGTGGCAAGACGCGCCGATTCCATTTGGCTCGACACAAAGCGCTCCCATATCAAACGGTAAAGCTTATACTGATCGGGAGTCAAATGGGCGCGAACATCTGACGGTTCAAGTTCAACACGCGCGGGGCGTATCGCCTCGTGCGCATCCTGCGCCGATTTGTTCGTCTTGTAATTCCTCGGAGTTTCGGGGCAATATTCCTTACCGTATTTTGAAGTTATCAGTTCACGCGCCGCGCTTTGAGCCTCCTCGGCAACGCGTTGCGAATCTGTTCTCATATAGGTGATAAGACCCTGTGTACCGCCGAACTCAGAGCCGAGATTTACACCCTCGTACAGCTCCTGCGCCGTCTTCATGGTGCGGGATGCTTGGAACCCGAGTTTGCGAGACGCTTCCTGTTGAAGCGTTGAAGTAATAAACGGCGGTGCGGGAGTTTTAAGTTTGGTTCCTCTCTTTACGCTTTTAACCGTAAAACGTCCGTTTTTAACATCCTCGGTAACCCGTGCGGCATCATCTTCGCTGTGAAGTTCGACTTTTCCCGTCTCGTTACCGAAAAATTTAACGGTAAAGTTGGTTTTGCCATCGGAGAGCACCGCCGCCACCGTCCAATATTCGACGGGACGAAAAGCGCGTATTTCCTCCTCACGCTCAACGATTATTCTTGTAGCCACCGATTGCACACGTCCGGCAGAAAGACCGTGACGAATTTTTTTCCAAAGCAGCGGACTGAGTTTGTAACCGACTATTCTGTCAAGCAAGCGTCTGGACTGCTGTGCATTGACGATATTCATATCGATGGAACGCGGATTTTTTATACCGTCTTTTACGGCATTCTTGGTTATCGAGTTAAATGTTACGCGTAGCGTTTTCTCAACGGGAATGCCCAGTGCCGTTGCAAGATGCCATGATATTGCCTCCCCCTCGCGATCCGGGTCGGTTGCAAAATATACCTTTTGAGCGTTTTTGGCATCCTTTTTTATTTCATTTATTATATCCGCACGACCGCGAATGTTTATATAATGCGGTTCGAAATTATTTTCTATATCTATGCCGAAACTACTTTTTGGCAGGTCGCGTATATGTCCGTTTGACGCAACCACCTTATAGCCGGAGCCGAGATAGCTCTTTATTGCCGCCGCTTTGAACGGCGATTCGATTATGACAAGATTATTTGCCATCGGTTTACACCTTTCTCATTGATATGATACTGATAAAACGCTCCGAAAGAACGTTTATATTACTTTTATATTTATGACTTTACTTGCTTTATTTCGTAAAACACCAAGATACGCCACTTATTTTCTTTGATAAAAACCACCCGGAACGGACGCAACAAGCCCCATTATTTCAAGCTTTGTCAAGGCGCTCATGAGCGCGCCCATATTCACACCTAACCTCATAAGTTTATCTATGGATATACGCTCACCCGGCACCATAGCATCGTATACGATTTTAGCATCTCCGTCAAGGCTCGCCGCGGCGGAGAGCGGTACGTCGGATGCGGATACTCCATTGTCTTCCGAAGATACCGCACCGGGATTATTTGATGCCGTGGCATGGGTCTTGTCGGAGTCGGCGATGCTGCCTTGCCGCCTATCCCTCGGGAATTTTATATGGAGCGGCGGCGTCTCCCGCTCTGCCGTCCGCACCTCGTTTTTTCGGCGCGGATCGCCCGCGCACACACCGTACCTTTCGTAAATCCCGCCGGAATAATCCGATATTCTTTCGGCGGCGGTAAGTGCGGTGAGATCCATGGTTCTGCCCCATGGAAACTCGTATGTGTTTATTATATCACGCGTTGACAGCACAACATTTGCACCGTCGCGTATCAAAAGATTGGTTCCTCCGGAATTTTCCGCGCCGATATTGCCGGGTACGGCAAATATATCTCTTCCCTGCACCAGAGCTGTTCGTGCCGTGATAAGTGCACCGGATTGCAGATCAGCCTCAACCACCAAAGTACCGAGCCCGAGTCCGCTTATTATTCTGTTGCGCAGCGGAAAATTACGACCGTCGGGCGATGTACCAGGAGGAAATTCGCTTATCACCGCACCGTTTGCCATAATGGCATTCATAAGTCTTTTATGCTGCGACGGATAAACTCTGTCAACGCCGCAGCCGAGCACGGCAAGCGTTATTCCGCCCGCATCAAGCGCGGCACATGCCGCCACACTGTCTATTCCCAGTGCCATGCCGCTGACGATAATACACCCCGCGGCGCTCAGCTCATAGGATATTTTATACGCGGCACGCATTCCGTATTCGCTCATCGAGCGAGTACCTACCACCGCAATACTTACATTTTGGTCAATATCGGGCATGTGCCCTCGAACATACAAAAGATACGGTGGATCTTCGATATCGGACAACCGCGCGGGATACCCGCGCCCACCCTCGGTCAGGATCGAAACTCCCATCCTTGTGCAATAATCCATTATCGCCAACGAACGTTCAAGATCCTTATTGCACAGTTTGGTCATAAGCGGTTCTCCGATGCCGGCAACTTCGTAATCGCTTGAGTCTGCACGGTAAACTTCATATGCATCGCCGAAAATGCGGAACAACTCGCGATGCGACGACTTGCCCGCAGGCATGCAAAGCGACAGCCAAACATCATATAATCCGCATGACATTGCATCACCACCCCACAATCGGTTGACAGATACCGAGTTTAACTATTGAACGAAAGATGAAAAAAGATAAAGGCGTAAGTTTTCGGTATTTCGGCACATCGCGTTGTTTTAATTCGGAATTTCCGGATCCTTGCGACAAAGCCAAATAAAGATAGCTGCCGCCACCGACGCATTGAGCGATTCGATACCGGGACCGCGTTCCATGGGCAGCATAGCAGCCACGGTGCAAGCGGAAACAACCGCATCCGAAAGCCCATGTCCCTCGTTGCCCACAACAACGCAATCGCAACTTGAAAGACCGAGCAACTCGGCATTGCGGGCACTGTCCGTGAGAGCCGCCGCAACGGTACGCCGACCCGACTTGCCAAGCGCGCCGAGTATAGCGGGCAAATCATCCGTAATAACGATGCGTCTGGTAAACACCGCGCCCATTGCCGCGCGCAGAGTGCGCGGATTGTAGATATCGGCACAATCGGAAGAGAGGATAAGCGTATCGATTCCCAATGCAGCGGCTGTTCTTATAACCGTACCGAGATTTCCAGGATCTCGCACCGACTCCAAAGCCATCACGCGGCTATCGCTTGCAATATATTCACCTATACCGTCGGTATTTATATTATCTATTGTAGCGATTTTACGGAGTTTGTCAATATATTTTGCTACAGTTATTATCCCCTCGGGCGATTTTTCTTCGCTTATCTTGTTAAAAGCAGGCTCGGAGAGGACAAACACCTTATCATCTATTTCAATATTATTGTCGCGCGCACATTTATTAACAAAATCGCAAAGCGAGCATTCATCTCCTTCGCGCAGGAAAACGCCCCATATCTCAACTCCGCAGGCACACGCTTCGCAAAAAAGTTTTTTGCCGTCAAAGCGGAACAGACCATGCCTCTCGCGGTCCTTTTTATCCGTAAGCGACGCCGCAAGCATTACGGTCGAATTTTTTCGTGATGAAATATATTTCGGCATGTACCCGCCTCCAAAAACAAATAGTATGCGCCGTTAAACGGTGCCATCGAACTTCAAAAAAGCCGCGGGGCTGTGCTGCTTGTGCATACAGTCCCCGCGTGATTCGGTGTTCTCTTAAAGAGCAGCCTTGGCCTTTTCTGCAAGTTCCGCAAATGCGACCTTGTCGGCAACGGCGATCTCTGCCAGCATCTTGCGGTTGAGGTCGATACCGGCAAGCTTAAGTCCGTGCATAAATGTGGAATAGTTCATGCCGTTCACCTTTGCTTGTGCCGAAATACGAGCTATCCACAGACGGCGGAAGTCTCTCTTTCTCTGTTTACGTCCGATAAATGCATAGTTACCGCTCTTCATAACGGCCTGTTTGGCCATCTTAAAGTGCTTGCTCTTTGCGCCCCAGTAACCGCGAGCAGCCTTGAGGACTTTATTTCTTCTCTTGCGCGTCATCATAGCGCCTTTTACTCTTGCCATTTTTATATATACCTTTCTCTTTGCTGATTTTAATG
>CAZISZ010000074.1:0-7875 GCA_964542035.1 uncultured Ruminococcus sp.
TACGCGATTGGTGCATATCCCGTCAGTTATGGTGGGGGCATCGCATTCCTGCATTTTATTGCGCGGATTGCGGTGAAATGACAGTATCCGAGGAAGATGTACATGTCTGCCCCAAGTGCGGTTCGCACAACATTTCGCAAGACGAGGATGTGCTTGACACATGGTTTTCCTCTGCGCTTTGGCCTTTTACCACACTCGGCTGGCCCGACAACACGGACGAGCTCAAAAAGTACTATCCTACCAGCGTGCTCGTAACAGGTTATGATATCATCACATTCTGGGTCTCCAAGATGATATTCATGGGTCTTGAATTTATGGGTGAACGTCCCTTCTCACACGTATTCATTCACGGTCTTGTACGCGATGCACAAGGCAGAAAGATGTCCAAATCTCTCGGCAACGGTATAGATCCGCTTGAGATAATAGAAAAATACGGTGCCGACGCGCTGCGCTTTGCATTGGTAACAGGCAACAGCCCCGGAAATGACATGCGCTTCTCCGACGAAAAAATAGAAGCGGCGCGCAACTTTGCCAACAAACTTTGGAATGCATCGCGCTTTGTTCGTATGAATCTCACCATAGATTCGACAGAACTGCCCTCGACCGAAAAACTGGCGCCCGAGGACAAGTGGATACTCACTCGTTGCGGCGAGCTTGCAGACTCCGTAAACGCCTCCCTTGACAAGTTTGAAGTCGGCGTTGCCCTTTCATCTATATACGACTTTACGTGGGATGTATTCTGCGATTGGTATATTGAGCTTACCAAGGCACGCCTTGCAAACAAAGACACCGAAGAAAACCGCACCGCACAAAGCGTGCTTGCGTATGTTCTTACCTGCATACTCAAACTGCTGCATCCGTTTATGCCGTTTATCACGGAGGAAATATACTCCGCTCTTCCCCACGCGGGCGATGCGGAGAGCATAATGATAGCCGAGTATCCGCACGCCGATCCCGCACTCGATTTTTCGGACGAAGCCGAAAAAACAGAGCGACTCATCACCGCCATCAAAGCCATCCGCGCCAGGCGCACCGAAATGAACGTTGCGCCCTCTCGAAAGACAAAAATATACATTGAAACAAAGTATCTCGACGCTTTCGGAGAGGCGACATATCCTTTCTTTGAGCGACTGGCCTCCGCCTCCGAAGTTGACGTTGCCGAAAGCTTTTCCGGCACCATAGGAGCCGACGACGCCGCTCAGATCATTACCGATTCGGCAACCATATATCTGCCGCTTTCCGAGCTTATAGACACCGCCAAAGAACGCGCGCGCCTTGAAAGTGAGCAAAAGCGCATAACCGGCGAAATATCACGTCTGGAAAGCAAACTTGCAAACGCGGGATTTGTTTCCAAAGCTCCCGCAGCGGTAGTTGACGGCGAACGCGCCAAACTTGAAAAATATCGTGAGACGCTTGCAGGCATTGTAGCCGCTCTTGCCAAGCTTAAATGAGCAGGGATAAAGTTCGGATCCTCGAACGGTAAAACGACGAATATCCAAAACACACCGACAGCCTCTCGGGTAATACCCGAGAGGCTGTCGGTGTGTTTATTATTTAAACTTTTTTACCGATATGATCAAAGCGCTTTTGTATCGTTCTCCTCTACTGCTTTGGAAACAAAATCGGCTATTGAGGATACACCGAGGTCGCCATTTTTGCGTGAGCGAACCGCAACGGTACCGTCCTCACGTTCCTTATCGCCGACAACAAGCATATAAGGTACTTTTTCAAGTTGAGCCTGACGGATTTTATAACCTATCTTTTCGTTTCTTGCATCAACCTCAACGCGAAGTCCGGCTTTTTCAAGCTCGTTCCACACGCGGCGCGCATATTCCTCATGTTCCGCGCCGATAGCCAACACTTTGACTTGCACCGGTGAGAGCCAAAGCGGAAACGCTCCGGCAAAATGTTCGGTGATGATACCGATAAAGCGCTCAATAGAGCCGAACACAACGCGGTGGATCATAACGGGACGATGGCGCTCGTTATCCGCACCAACATAGGTAAGGTCAAATCTTTCGGGCAGGTTCATATCAAGCTGAATCGTGCCGCACTGCCATGTTCTGCCAAGACAATCGCGTACGTGGAAATCTATCTTGGGACCGTAGAATGCGCCGTCACCCTCGTTGATAATATAAGGCTTGCCTATCTCGTCAAGAGCTCCGCGCAAACCGTTGGTTGCAAGCTCCCACATTTCATCTGTTCCTATGCTGTTTTCGGGACGAGTGGAAAGTTCCATCGTATATGGCAGACCGAATACCGAATAAACTTCGTCTCTCAGTTTGTAAACGCCGATTATTTCGTCCTTTATCTGTTCCGGCGTCATAAAGATATGCGCATCATCCTGCGTAAAGCAACGCACACGCATAAGCCCGTGCAATGCACCGGAAAGTTCGTGACGATGTACCAAACCCAACTCGCCGCAACGACAAGGAAGTTCTTTGTAGCTCCAAAGTTTACGCTTATATACAAGCATTCCTCCCGGGCAGTTCATGGGTTTGATTGCGAAATCGGAATCATCGATCTTGGTTGTATACATGTTTTCTTGATAATGATCCCAGTGACCGGAGGTCTCCCACAGAGTGCGGCTGAGTATCATAGGCGTCTTAATCTCCTCGTAACCCGCTTTGCGGTGGATCTGACGCCAATAATCCTCAAGCAGGTTGCGAAGCACCATTCCCTTCGGATAAAAGAACGGGAAACCGGGTCCCTCGTCCATGATATCAAACAGATCGAGGTCGCGACCGAGTTTGCGGTGATCACGTTTTTTTGCTTCCTCAAGAAATGCAAGATATTCTTTCATTTCATCTTTACTCGGGAAAGCTATACCATACACACGCTGAAGCATCTTGTTTTGCTGATCGCCCTTCCAGTACGCACCGGTGCACTGGGTGAGTTTGATCGCCTTCACCGTACCGGTGGAAAAAAGATGCGGCCCCGCGCAAAGATCAACAAATTCACCCTGACGATAGAAACTTATAACAGCATCCTCGGGTAATTCGTTTATAAGTTCTATTTTATAGGGCTCCTCACGCTCGGTCATAAACTTTACCGCCTCCTCGCGAGGCAACTCAATGCGTTCTATACGGTGATTCTCCTTGATGATCTTCTTCATCTCCGCTTCAAGTTTATCAAGAACATCGGGAGTAAAGGAGACATCGCTGTCAAAATCATAATAAAAACCGTTCTCGACCGCGGGACCGATAGTAAGTTTGACTTGCGGGTAAAGCCTTTTTACGGCTTGCGCCAATATATGAGATGCAGTGTGGCGGTAAACATGGCGACCGTCCTCGCTATCGAATGTCAAGAGTTCGACCTCGGCATCGCTGTCTATTACCGTTGTAAGTTCGCACAGGCTGCCGTTTAGACGCGCAGCAATATGCTCGCGCCCGATAATGCCCGCGCTCTTGGCAGCGTCATAGACGCTCATCGGCACATCCGATGTAATAACGTTATCACCGAATTTGATTTTCATTTTGTCCTCCGTAATGCATAATTGCATATAAAATATTTTTTAAAAACAAACACACCCCGACAGCACATGGCTGTTCGGGGTGCGACTATGGTCACACGGTTCCACCCGAGCATTTAACTCAGTGCGCGGCATATCTGCCGCGTAGCATATCCGTATTAACAGCCGGGTGGTATCGCCGCAGCCGCGTGGGAAACTCACACCTACTGTTTCCTCTCTGTGCACGCATGCTTGCGGTGACATATCCCGCCGCTTGTGTAATTTGAATTTATCTTTTTACCTTAAACTCCGTTGTGCTTATAATGCGGATTTACATACTCGCGCCAGTTGAGATCACCGCGATCAAGGGCGATTATAAGCGCCTCGGCAGTGGCGATATTCGTAGCCACCGGAATATTGTAAAGGTCGCACATACGCAAAAGCTCATGTTCGCGCTCATTAAGCACCGACTCCGGACGGGTATCGCGAAAATCAAGCAAAAGGTCTATCTCATTGTAGGCAATACGCAGTGCTATCTGCTCTTCGCCGCCCTGATGACCGGTAAGCAAACGCTCTATCTTAAGTCCGGTAGCGTCGGAAATGCACTTGGCTGTTATACTTGTGGCACAAAGATTGTGTTTGCTGAGTATTCCGCAGTACGCTATACAAAACTGCGTCATAAGCTCTTTTTTAAGGTCATGTGCTATGATAGCTATTTCCATTTATGATACCGTTCCTTTCATGTCCTTTTTCTTTCACCGAAAACAAATTTCGTCGTCGGCTTATACAAATAGTATACAAGGATTTGCAAGATCATCCGCTTCAAACGGTCGATCTTTAACGTTTTAAGTGTTGTGGTATTTTTTATCCAACTTTATTTATAAAGCAATTTACTGCGACGAGCCGCCGACATTGCACCGAGGAGAGGCAACCGCTCTCCGGCAAGCCTTGCCGCGGTTTCGCCAAATGCATCCGCAACCTCTCGACACTCACGTAAAATACGTTTTTTCTTGCGTCTACCCACGGTAACACCGTCGGTACAAAGCCGTCCTCGCTCCTGCTCGGCGGCAAGCCCGGCAGATTCCGGAATAATTCCCAAAAGCTTTATATGTGTCTTGTCAATTAACTCGTTTATCCCGATACGCTCGCCCGAAAGTACTGCGTTCGCATCAAACATATTAATTATCAGGTACTGCCGTTCCACTCCAAGTGATTCCAATATGTAACCCATCTTTTCGGCACCTCTTATCGATGTCGGCTGATGCGAAGCGACTATAAGCGCGCCGTCGGCAATCGGTGATATAATAGGCAGGATACCATCTGCCGCACCCGGCGTATCTATAAACACAAATTCGGCATTTACGGCATCCGCGGCACGATCCACCGCTCGGCTGAATCGGTCAACGTCAAACGGCTCGGCATTCATCAGCGGTGCGGGAATAAAGAACAACTCGTCGCAACGATCACCGCTCATTATAACCCTATCCGGAGCAACTCTGCCGGATGTAAGATCACAGATATCATACACAACTTCATCTTCGCAACCGAGGATAAGATCAAGCGATCTGTTTGAAAGATCGCAATCTATCAACAATGTACGATGACCGTCCTCTGCCAACACCGCGGCGAGATTGGCGGCAACCGTAGATTTGCCTATCCCACCCTTGCAGGAAGTAACTATATATATCGTGCGCCCGCAAGAGCTCATGTTATACCCTGCCTTTCCGCGTGGAACTTCTCAAATCATATTATATCACATAACACGGTCGTATGTCAATCGAATTTTCACTTTTTTTACTTTTTAATTTAAAAAGCAAGCGTGGGGCGCCAAGCGTTCCGCAAAAGGATAGCTTGGCGCCCCATGTTTTACGATTTTGATTTTATTATTAGCGGCAATTCGATTTAACCGCGATATACCCAAACGTATGTTATCTTGAATAGCCATCGGGATATTCGGCACGAATGCCGCCTATCAATTTCGGGCGAGTACGAGCACAAACGACCCGAGCCTCAAGTATATACTCCTGATTTATGCGCACCGGCACAGCAACCGGACGCAAGTGCATACCTATAAGCGTAAGACCGATATCAATACCCGCATGCGCAGATACGCTCTCCACCATCACCGGATCCTTCATGGATCCGTATGCGCAGGTAGCCCATGAACCTCCGGCGTGCGGTCGCGGCAGTACGCAAACCTCACACAGACCGTATTTTTCGGCACATTCGCGTTCCACTACCAACGCCCGATTTAAATGCTCGCAACATTGAGCCGCAAGGTATACACCGCTCTTTTCCAGTTTGGGGGCAATCGCCTCATATATAGCCACAGCGGCTTCGGATGATGAGTTTTTACCTATAACTCCGCCCACAACTTCCGAAGTGGAGCATCCCACCACCAAAATATCACCGCGACGAAGCGAGGCTGTATCAAGCAGCTCTCCGACCACCGCCTCGGTTTCCGATTTTATACGTTCAATTATTACCATGTTTTTCGACATTATCAACCGTTGTATGCATCTTCATCGCAGAAGACCATAAGATTTTTGTGTCTGCGCAGAAGAGTTACGGGCAGGTGAGAATCTTCGGGTTCATTCATGAGAGCCATAAGAGCACGGTGCTTATTTTTACCGGACACGACCAATACAACGCAACGCGCCTCCATGATATTATCTATCCCCATAGTAATGGCATGGCGCGGAACATCATCACGGTTATCAAAAAAACGTGAGTTGGCATCTATCGTGCTTTCGGTAAGGGATGTGAGATGCGTACCGCCGACAAGTTCGTCTGCCGGCTCATTAAAACCGATATGACCGTTTTGTCCGACACCGAGCAATTGCAGACCTATACCGCCAGCAGCCCTGATCTTCGCATCGTATTCACTGCAAAACGTATCCGTGTCCAACGTCGTACCGTCAGGCACAAAGGTCTTGCTTTTGTCGATATTCACATGATCGAAAAGGTGGTGATTCATAAAATAGCGATAGCTTTGATCGTTATCCGGCGCAATGGGGTAATATTCGTCCAGATTATAAGATGTAATGCCCGAAAAATCAAGCTCTCCGTTTTTATATTTTTCAACAAGGCACGCGTAAAGACCTTCGGGAGACGAACCGGTGGCAAGGCCGAGTATGCCTTGTGGATTATTTTTGATATAATCGGCAAATACTTCCGCCGCCGCTCTGGACATTTCGTCATAGTCTCGGCAAACCTTTATCCGATCTTTAATATTCATACTATTTTGCTTCCTTTCGTTTTTTGGAATTTTTGTTGCCAACGTGCCGCCCGCATAGGTTGCGCACATTTCACTTTACGCATATATTATACAACAAAACGTATTGTTTTGCAACATCGGATGCTATTTTGTTATATATTTTTCGGGGTCCCGGCAATCAAACTTGCCGAGACCCCGTTTTCGGTGAATTATTCAGCGTCG
The DNA here is from genome assembly GCA_964542035.1 of uncultured Ruminococcus sp. Lineage (GTDB taxonomy): Bacteria > Bacillota > Clostridia > Oscillospirales > CAG-272 > CAG-390. Next base: position 6,891 of record CAZISZ010000074.1, read on the forward strand.
GTTGCTTCCTCGACCGCATTGTCGGTCTCGTCGGCATCCGCCTCTTCCTCCAGCACTGCACGGATGGAGAGGCTTACTCTCTGCTGCTCGTCATCGATCTTTATGATCTTAACGCGCACGGTCTGCCCCACCTCAAGAACATCGGCGGGGTTGGTCACGCGCTCCAAAGCGATCTGGGAAACGTGAATAAGACCATCGACGTCATCTGTGATACGGGCAAACGCGCCGTAGCTCATGAGACTGGAAATGGTTACATCCAGCTCGTCGTCAAGCTTGTAGAGAGAGTTGAATACGCGCCAAGGATGCGTCTCTTCGGTCTTGTAACCGAGGGATATTTGGCGCTTCTCGGGATTGTAAGACTTAACGAACACGTCAAGCTCATCGCCGAGGTTTACAATGTCAGCCGGCTTATGTATCGGCTTCCATGTAAGTTCCTTTTTGTGGAGCATTCCGTCAACACCACCAAGATCCACAAACACACCGTAATCGGTCATGCCGCGAATGGTGCCGTGATAGTGCTTGCCCACCTCGATTTCGGACCAGAATTTCTCCTCCAGTGCGCGGCGTTCTTCTCTTGCCGCAGCGCGGATGGATCCGATAACTGTCTTACCTTGTGGTTTGACTTCAATGACCTTAAATTTGACTTTTTTGCCCACAAGTGTCGAAAGATCGGCATCTTTTGGGAGTGCTGTCTGGGATGCGGGGATGAAAACGCGTGCGCCCATTACAGACGCTATCACACCGCCCTTAACGGCACCGGTTACATTGGCCTCAAGAGTTTCGTTGTTCTCTTTTGCCTCCGCGATCTTGTGCCAGTTCTTATCAAGATCGGCACGTTTTTTGGACAGTGTAGCACAACCGTCCACATCACTTACGCGGATGACGAACGCATCTATCGTATCGCCGACCCGGTACATCTCACTCAGCTTTACAGAAGCATCGTCTGTAGTCTGATCGGCGGTCAGTATACCGGTGACTTTGGCGC
>CAZISZ010000075.1:0-7863 GCA_964542035.1 uncultured Ruminococcus sp.
GACGTACGCATATTGCCATCGTTATAGACGAGTTCGGCGGTACAATGGGCGTTGTCACAATAGAGGATATACTTGAAGAGCTGGTTGGCGATATTTGGGACGAATCGGATGAGATCGTTACGGATATTGTAAAAACCGGCGAAAACTCATATGATGTTCTCGGCGAAGCAAATATATACGATTTCTTTGATGAGATAGACTACACACCTCGCGACTTTGAAAGTGAGTACTCGACCGTAGGCGGTTGGGCAGTTGAAAATCTCAATGCCGATCCGCATATCGGCGACAGTTTTACGTACGGTAGGTTATATGTTATCGTAACCGAAATGGACGACATGCGCGTTACAAAAATAACCGCGGTGCTCAATCGTGCGCCGGATGGCAACGATGACGCGGACGAGAACGCGGATGACGATGATGGTAACTGATACCGTATCCGATACCGAAAACGATAATCGCCGATAACGGCTGACGTTATCACAACCGATCGGATCAAAAATATCGGTTTTCATCAAAGTTAAAAAACAACAAATGCCGGGGTTGTCGCAAAATCGTGACAGCCCCGGCTGTTTTAAAAGCAAAAATAAAAAACATGAACAGGATTAACTATCAAAAAAAGCTTGATGATCTTATATCCGAGCTCAACGGACGTCGCCCGCGCCTTTTGCTGCACAGTTGTTGCGCACCGTGCAGCAGCTACTGCATCGAATATCTTGCGCGGCATTTTGACATAACCGTACTTTACTACAACCCCAACATATCCCCTGCCGAAGAATTTTACAAACGAGCCGATGAAGAGGAACGTTTTATACGCGAATTCGACACGGCGCGTGAATTTGGCGTTAAACTTATAAAAGATAAATATGAACCCACGATATTTTACGACGCGGTGCGCGGTATGGAGAATATTCCGGAAGGCGGTGAACGTTGTTTTGTTTGCTACCGTTTACGACTGTGCCGAGCGGCAGAATATGCCAATGCGAACGGTTTTGAATTTTTCGGCACAACACTCTCTGTCAGCCCTCTGAAGAACAGCGAAAAACTTAACGATATAGGACATGAACTTGAACACGAATTCGATGTGCGATATCTGCCGTCTGATTTCAAGAAGCGTGGCGGGTACCTGCGTTCGATTGAGCTTTCCCGCAAATACGGGCTTTATCGCCAAAACTTTTGCGGATGTGTATATTCAAAAAGCAATGCAAAAAGGCGCGAGATTTCTCATAAACATGACAATCTCAAAACTACCGATATTACAAAAACAGATATATAAACTTACGGCGGCGCAAAGCATTGCGTCGCCGTACATTATTATAATTCAAACATACTTTTCCGTATCCTCAAACATCAAAGCAACTGCCGCCTATAAATTCACGTAAAAGCGAATTACACGGTATCACCGAAAGATCGTCAATGGGGCGAAAATATTTTAGATACTTTATGAGTCTGTTTGCCACCAAAAACTGCGGTGCGTCAACGGCGATCTCACGCAGCGCCGGCAACGCTATTTGCCGCAACACGCAAAGCTCGTACGGAAGAGCGGAATTAAAAACAAAGTCGGCACCCTCCTGATTCGGATATATCCATTTAAATTCGCCGTTGCGTACCGATTGCCACATATCGATCGTATGCGCAGCCGGACTGCCGCGAAAACTCATATCCCTGACCATACGCCGAATAAGTCGCATATCGGTTATATTAAGCGGAGAATGATCGTCTATATTCATCTGCGCCTGCGGCGCGATGTATATTTTGTACTTTTGATGTTTGGGTATAGAACCGCTTAACTTTTCGTTTAGTGCGTGTATTCCTTCTATTATTATCGGATGTCCATCTCCGACACGTATAGTCCGACCGTCAACGCGACGACCGAGTTTGAAATCAAAATGCGGCAGAGTGACACTTTCTCCGTTAATAAGATCGAAAAGATTACGGTTAAAAAGTTCGGTATCGAGGCAGTTAATGTGTTCGAGATCGACCGCCTCTCGCGAAACGTTTTGAATTCGACATATCTCCTCGCGATCTCTGTAATAATCGTCAAGCGATATCATAACCGGCTCAATTCCGCGAGAAAGAAGCTCTATGCGCAAGCGATTGCAAAAAGTGGTCTTACCGCTTGAACTCGGTCCCGCAATACCGATAAGCCTTATATTTTCAATATCCGATTCGATAGCATCGCCGAGTTCGCCAAGCATTGCGGCATGTCTCGCTTCACACATCTGCACAAAATCACGCGCGCTGTCATGTCCCGCCTCCACGCGGTGATTGATTTCGGAGATAGTTTGCAGGTGCGCTTTTTTTGACCAACGGTAAGCCTTTTGCAAAGTACGCCCATAGGTGGTCTCCTCTGCGAATTCGGGTATTTTTGCACCAAGCTCATAGCGCGGGTAACGTATCATCAACCCGGGACTGTACGGTTCTATTATATAATCGTTAAGGCACCCGGTAGATGCCGCCATATATGAGTGGAGATAATCATAGTAACCATCACACGCATAAAGATTTACAGTACTCTCCGGGCGGTATTTTAAAATATCAAGTTTATCCTCATGTCCAAAACGACGGTATATTTTCTCTGCCTCATCTTTTGTAACAGTTACACGTTCAATCGGCAGATCGGCTGAAATTATTCTCTCAACTTCCGCTTTTATCGAATCATGGGCGCGGTACATGTTAAAACCGGCCGTCAGCGCACGGCAAAACACCGCACGCGAAACATTATAGCTGAACATGATCCTGATATTGGGGTAAAGATTATAAAATGCCTTGGCTATCACAAATCTCAGTGTAGCCTCGTATGCTTTGCCTGCCTCGATGTTGCAAAGATCGCAAAGCGTTATTTCCATACCGTCGTTTTTCTCCGACAGACGATAACGAAGTTCTTTTGTTTGCCTGCCAATACCGCAAACGATATATTTTTTTCTGTCTTCTTCCATCAGGAGATCTATAACTCGCACGCCTTCCGGTACGCGCCGCTTTTCGTTATATATGGTAATATCGATCATATAAACAATCCCCTTTCCAAATAACGGTAATCAAATGTTGTTTGCCGCCATACGACACCTTATTATTATATTCTTATTTATTGTATATTCAGCCGCGGTATCGTGTATTCGGCGTTGCAAGTTTTTTTGCGCGAACATCGGTGCCTGTAAGCATAAATGCCGCAAATTCGCCGAATATGCGACTGGTGATTCTGTCCCAATACCTCGCACGCATCTCATCCTGACGCAGATTCGTACTTATTATCATCGGCAAGCCTTTATTTATTCGTGTGTTGATTATATCGTAAAGACAACTGACCGTAAACTGGTTTGAAACCTCGGAACCGAGGTCATCGATTATCAAAAGATCGCACTCAAAATATCTTTCGGTGCGCTCGCCGTTTTCAAGTCCCGCGGAATTACCGAAACGAACGCGCTCAAAATCAGAAAACATTCCGATAGCACCGGTGTAAACGACATCATATCCGCGTTCTATGACCACCTTCGCCACAGCGGTGGAGAGATGAGTCTTACCGAGTCCCGTACCTCCGAAAAACGCAACGCTTTTTGAAACATGCGGATCAAACGTATCGGCATATCTACGCATAGATTGGTATATGTAGCGCATATTATCAAGCGCTCTCGAATCATCGGCGTAATAATCAAGCGAAAAGCTCTCAAATGTTTCGCTTTCCATCAGTCTTGAAAGCCCCGATGACTCGTACCCTGCCATGATCAACCTTTTTTTCATACAGCGACACATATAACCGTCAATATATCCGGTATCCGAACAAAGCGAACATTCAAAATGCGGATCGGTATAATCCGCGGGATATCCCGCAGCGATGAGCAATGCGTCACGCCTTAACTTTTGAGCATCGACATCGGCACGTATTGCCTCCACAGTCTCGCCTGATGCGCCGAGCGCCGCGCCCATAAGTCTTATTCCGGTTTTCGAGAGCTTTTCGTCAATCGTTGCGGTTTCGGGGATAGTGCAGTGTATCTGTGTGCGCCTTGCATCAGCCGCCGAAAGCGCATCGCGGCGTTTGGCTTCAAGTTCCTCTCGCACACGGATGCGATTTTCTTTGCTGTAACCCATTATCCTCTGATCCCTCCGTTTGCTTTTGCATTTGTTTTTATGCTGTTGTTAGATTTGGTATTCTGGCTGTTTGGCATTGAGGAGGACGATGGCGATATTTGATTCGGAATTGCCGCATCACCGTAACTTCTCCGCAACGCCGCCTCAAAAAATGCATCAGTATTAAAGCTCGTTCCGTCGGGCACGGTTACCGCAGCGACACTCTCCGCCTTTTGCGATGCAATGTATGCATCTATATCGGAGATGTTCCGCAACCCCGCGGTATTCCACGTTTCTATTATTGCATTCGCATAAGGAAGTGATTCCTTACCGATGGCATTGACTGTCAACTCGTATGCACGACCTATCTCATCTATTCCGTAACCGAAGTTGCCCACCCATGAATCGATAAACCCGCGCTCGCGGACAGTGAGGGTACGATCGGGATTGATTCCGAACATAGAACGTATCCTTCCCTCAAGTTGAGACGCCATTTCTATTGTGCGCAGGTGCTTATCAAGCGCCTCCACATCGGTGATACCGCGGTCGTAAAGATCAAACGCGACTTTCTCTACATATCTCAGCGATTTTTTTCCTATCCTCGCACAATGCGCGCAAAGATCTATTATGTACTCACCGTCAAGTTCAAGATAATCGATAAGTCCGAGTATTTTTGAAGTTTCTGAGGTACTGAACATTTTGCCGAGCATTCGTTCACACTCATCGATAATCGCCGTTGAATCGGCACGACGCTCAAGTATTTGCGTCATCTCCTCTGTGGAATACGTTGGAAGTGCCGGAGACGGACGTTTTTCCTTTTTTCCATGTGATTGCGATTCAGCGGCGTGCGACACCACAACGCCGTCCGTATTCTCTGCGGAGGATACAACACCGGCACCACGCCAAAATGCCAATTCGGCATCGCTCGTCTCGAAGCTTTGAGCAAATGCCGCGGCAGCAGCATCCCTATCCCAGCCTTGATCGCAAGCGAGGCGAAACAAAAGAGCAAGTATTTCTTTTTTGGTTGCAGTGCGGAATTTTTCTGCCGCCGCACGCGGCAAAACAAGTACACCGCGACCGTAGTTTACACTCTCATCTGCCGCAAATGTATTTTTTATTTCATCTGACATATCAGCTGTACCATTATAAATTACTGTCTGTTTTTTATTTTGTATTATTAAGCAGTCTTCAATACCGATTTTTTGATTTATTGCATTCGAAAATCAATCACGCGCGTCGCCATCATCTACCGTTTCACCGGAATGCAACCGATAGCAAAGGGTCATAAGCGAATCGCCGAGATGCACATTTTCAACTATAGCGGTTTTGTGTTTCAGGTCAAGCTCATTGCTGGTAAAATTCCAAATACCGAGCACTCCCGCATCCTCGGCAATGCGCAAAGCATCGGCAGCCGACTCTTTGGGAAGCGTAAGCACGGCAATATCAACCTTATGGCTACGACAATATGCGGCAAGTTCGGATACCGGATAGATAGTTACCCCCGCCACGGCATCGCCCACAAGGGCGGGATTGGAATCAAACATCGCCTTTACCGTAACGCCACGGCGTTCAAACATGGGTGAACGCACAATAGCTCGCCCGAGGTTGCCCGCGCCTATTATAACGGCGTTGTAACCGTTGTTTGCACCGAGTATATCAAGTATTTGATTATAAAGTTTTTCAACATTATAACCGTAGCCCTGCTGACCGAAGCCACCGAAACAGTTAAGATCCTGACGGATCTGCGAAGCGGTAACGTTCATAATGCTTGCCAGTTCAGCCGAGCTTATACGTGTCTTGCCGTGTGATAACAGTTCGCGCAGGTATCTGTAATACCGCGGCAAACGTTTTATAACTGCATCGGATATCGCTCTGTCATGATGCGACTCATATTGACCGCAGGTCTTATCGAAGTTATTTTCATTATTGTTACTGTTGTTATCTTTTTTACCGTTGTGACGGTAACTGTTGTTATTGATTTGACTCATGTCACTCTCCTTTAACGCCGCACGCGGCATTTTAACACACGTCCGTCATATATCTCCGTCGCCCGCATGAGCATTGAGAGACACATCACCGCGCACGCCTGCTCGGAACAAAAACGCACCCTCCGCAGCGACCATTGCGGCATTATCTCCGCAAAGGGATACGGGCGGCAGTATCAGATCCGCTCCGCACGCATGACAAACACGGGCAGCTGCCTCTCGCAGGTGGGAATTTGCCGCCACACCGCCTGCTATAACAAGCTTATCACATCCCGAGACTTCAAGTGCCGCGGGAATCTTTGAGACGACAGCTGATACTATGGCACCGGTATATGCCGACGCAAATGCCGCACGGCGTTCGCCCTCAAGTTTTTCACCTCTCTGCGCCATTCCGTTAAGCAGGTTCAAAGCAGCGGTCTTGAGCCCACTGAAAGAAAAATCAAGATTGTCTCCCGAAAGCGCGGGGTTGGGAAGTTTAAACTCACGCCTCTCCCGCAAAGAATCGCCCTCTCGTGCCAACCTGTCCATTGCCGCCCCCCCGGGATACGGAAGGCCGATCACTCTGCCGATCTTATCAAACGCCTCACCGGCGGCGTCGTCCCTTGTGCCGCCTATTTCACGGTAATCCGTATAGCTGGCAACATGATAAAAAGAGGTGTGACCGCCCGATACCACCAGAGACAAAAACGGAGGTTTAAGACCTGGCGAAGTAAGATACGCCGCTGCGGTATGCGCATGTACATGATTGACGGGAATTATCGGTTTATCCCAGGCATAAGCAAAAGATTTTGCAAAATTCACACCGACAAGCAGTGCTCCTATCAATCCCGGATGTGATGTAACAGCCACAGCATCCAGTTTATCGGGGGATATTCCGGACTCACGCAATGCACGATCCACCGTAGGAGATATCGCCTCTATATGCGCACGTGATGCGATTTCGGGAACAACGCCACCGTAAAGGCGGTGGGTTTCTATTTGTGATGCGACGATGTTTGAGAGCGCACGCACACAGCCGTCCCTTTCCTCAACTACAGCCGCCGAGGTCTCGTCGCAAGATGATTCGATTCCAAGTATAAGCATAATATGCCTTTCTGTTTTTTACAGTCCTATTTATTATTGTTACTCGCCGTAATATACCTCTCCATTACTATGGCGTCCTCGGTCGGCAAGTTGTAAAAGCGACGGCGTATACCGACCGGTGAAAAACCGAATGAGGTATAAAGTGCCTGCGCGGGAAGATTGTGCTCTCTCACCTCAAGCGTGACGCGCGCGCATCCACGCTCTGCGGCAATAGACAAAAGCCCGCTTATTATCGACGAAGCGCATCCGAGACGACGATACTCGGGTGCGGTGGCAATATTAACGATATTTCCCTCGTCAAGTACGCATTCTATGCCTCCGTACGCCGCAAGTCTGCCGTTATCATCAAGGCACGCTAACGCAGATACATATCCACCGGCGCAAAACACCGACTCGATCGATACAGCACTCCACGGTTCAGAGAACACCCGCCTCTCGATCTCCGCCGCCTCCGCAACATGCTGCGCGGCAAACGAAACGACCGAAAACCCCTTGGGCGGCATCATTCGGAGAGCGATAACGTATCGGCGACATCCGTATCGGTACCGTAGATATAATCGCCGAATACATCGGTAGCTTCCACGCACCGCGCACCGTCGTATTTACTGTAAAGATACAGCCCGCTGTCATACTCAAGCAAAGACAAGGTGTAATATATCCCGGAATATTTTTCGGATTCGAATTTAACAACATAAGACTCCACGGGATCGGATATCGGCCTCGTTACCGCCTC
>CAZISZ010000076.1:0-7757 GCA_964542035.1 uncultured Ruminococcus sp.
ATGGTTGTGCCGAGATTGGATTCTACCCCCGACCTTCCTACCTTTGCAAGAATTGATGTCAGCGCGGCAAATACGGCTGAGAGGATCGCGCAAAGCAGCCACGCGCGTCCGCCCGATTTTTTATCGCTCGGCTTTTTTTCAACCATCAGCAGAATGCCCGCGGCGAGAATAGCGGTGGATATCAATTTCACGGCGAGGTTTGAGGTCTCTCCGAAGCATATGATTGCCAAAAGCACCGATATTACGGTGCTTGACTTGTCTATCGGTACCACGCGGTTGACGTCCCCGAGCGACAGTGCCTTAAAATAGCATATCCATGAGCCGCCGGTGGCAAGTCCCGAAAGTATAAGAAATACCCAAGATCGCGGAGAAATTTCGGAAATTGCGGTATATGAGCCGACTATTGCCACCATAAGCCATGAAAATATCAGCACTACCACCGTTCGCATGGCGGTTGCGAGATCGGAATTTGTTTTTTTAATGCCGCATTTTGCAAGTATTGAGGTTACACCCGCAAAAAAAGCGGAAAGAGTTGCGGCGGCTATCCACATAATGGTCTCCTTTTGTCGTAGAATGACACAGAAAAATAAAAAGTTATCGCATTATCCGGCGATATATACAAGCGCCTACATTATAGCACCGTCGCACTGATAAATCAAGTACCTTGCGAACAAATACCGCGCTGTGTAAGCGGAAATATTAACCGACAGTATTCGAAAAAGCCGCCGGCACAATGTGCCGGCGGCGTGAATTATTTAAAACTGTGGCTCGTTATTTGACCGTGACCGCGTACATCCTCTTTGGAACCGTCAAAGGCAGGGTCAACGTACCGCTCAAACCACCGATGCAGTCTTTCGGTCATTTGTGCGCGCACTTCCGAGAGCGCGGGATCGTCGAATCTGTTTTCATATTCATCCGAATCAGAGCTGAGATCGTAAAGTTCACAGGGACCGTCCGGCTCGCGTAAGATCAACTTGAAATTACGGTCGGTGATCATTCTCGTGCCTCCGTACTCGTCGCAAACAAACACGTCGCCGCTGCGGTCGGGATCCGCGTCACCGCGCAATATCGGCGCAAAACTTACGCCCGGCATTGTGTCATCTTGCTCGCAGGGGATACCTACAAAATCAAGTAAAGTCTCGTAGATATCGTAATGGCTGACCTTTGCGTGCGCAGTAACACCTTCGGAGATAGTTCCCGGGCAGGAGAATATGCCCGGTACGCGTGTTGAAGTTTCATACATATTTACGGGATATGTGCCGTTGCCCTTGCCGAATATTCCGTGATGACCCATGTTACTGCCGTTGTCGGATGTGAACACTATAAGCGTATCCTCGCGAAGTCCCTCGGAATCGAGTCGTGAGACCAAACGTCCCAATGCTTCGTCCATAGCGGAAACGGCGGCAAAGTAGCCGCGCAGGCTCTCGCGGCGGTATTCCTGCCATGTTTCGCGTATCGGTGCGTAATTGGCGTAAATAAAACGCACTCCGGGATGGGGACGTTTCTTCCAATCGGCAAAGGTTTCATCGGCACCCTCTACCCATGGGTGAGGCGGTAGGTTGGGTATCGAATCAAATGGGCAGTTGTCGTACATATCTATGTATTTTTTCGGGTGGCACTCGCGCCCCCAAGGTGAATGCGGAGCGGTGTAATTTACGCAGAGGCAGAACGGTTTGTCCTTTTTCCTGTTATCAAGAAAATCTATCGCGCGGTCGGTTATATAGTCGGTGACATATTCGCCGCTTATCATTTCCATTTTATTTTCTTTAAGAACGACGGAGTTTATGTAATCCGCGCCGCCGATGGCGCATGTGGACCAATAGGAAAAGCCCGCTTGCGGTTCGTCCGCAGCGCCTATATGCCACTTGCCCGAAAGACCGCACTCATAGCCGTTATCCGCCAGTACCTCGGTAAATGTGCGGTGACCGTCAAGATATCGCACACCTACATCTCCGTCAAGCTGACTTTTCGGCCAACGGTATTTAAATTCCGCGTTTTCATCGGCAAAAGCGACCTTAAGCTCGTCGGATAAGCAGGTGTCCGCCGTTATCTGTCCGCGTGCCAACCAATCGTGAACGCCGTGACGTGAGGGGATTTTACCGGTAAGCAGGGAGGCGCGCGCCGGGGAGCATACCGGAGATACGCAATAAAGATTTTCAAATCTCATACCTTCCGCAGCAAGGCGGTCAAGGGTGGGGGTGCGAAGTTCGGAGTTGCCCGCACACCCCATTGCCCATGCGCCCTGGTCGTCGGTCAAAACAAAAAGTATGTTTTTCGGTTTTGTCATATCGAAGCTCCTTAATGTATTTTTATATGTGTATTATACATTAATCCCGAGTTGTTGTCAACGCATGGTGCGCAATATTTCTTGACATGGCTCCGATGAAGATGTATAATGAAAGAAATAAGATTGTAAAATAAAATCTTGCAACCGAAAACGGAGGTTAACCATGGCAGCAAAACTTAGGATCGGCGCGTCCTCGCGCTTTTACACCGCGTACCCGGGAGGAGAGTATTCTCCAAAAGAGATGGTGGAGTACTTTCACCGCGTAGGGTTTGAGGGAATAGATTTTGATCTTGAAACCGTACCCGCAATGGGCGATGATTGGCGGCGCATACTCGGTGAGACGGCGGAGCTTGCCGCAAAATACGATATTCAAATGGATTACGGTCACCTGCCGTTTCACAAGGTAAAGGGAGCGGACGGTCGCCCGAGCAAAGAGCTTTTTAAAAGAGATATGCTGCTTGCCATTGAAGCGGCGGGATTTGCGGGCATTAAACATGCAGTTATACATCCTTTTAAGATGAATGCGGACGGCAGCGGGGAAGAGTTGCGCCGCAATATAGAATACCTTACGCCGTTTGCCGAGCAAGCTCAAAAATGCGGCGTGCGGTTGGCTGTGGAAAATATGCCGAGCCGACATGAGGCGGAAGGTGTGCATCGTTTCGGCTCAACGGCGGATGAGATAATTGCAATTACCGACTATTTCGGCATGGATAACTGCTGGGATTTCGGTCATGCGCATACCACGGGGCTTGTACAGTCAACGGAGATAGCCAAACTCGGCTCGCGACTTACGGTGCTTCACGTTAATGATAACCATGCGGAGGATGATTTGCATTTGTTGCCGTATTTCGGTACCGTCAATTGGCCGGACGCCATGCGCGGGTTGAAACTTGCGGGATTTTCAGGCGTTTTTAACTACGAATGCCGAATGATACGCCTGCCCGATGACCGCGATGCGCGCGACGGCGTGGCGGCATACGCCCTCGGCGTCGGCAGATATCTTGTCGATCTGATCGATAAAGCTTGATCGATCCAACCCGCGACCGTGGCGGCGTCGTTTGTCGAAAACGTCAGGTTGCGATAATTTTACATAACCGCAAACGGTAAAAACCGATCGGGGCTGTCTCGTTTTTCAAGACAGCCCCGATCGTTATTCAGATCTCAATTGCGGCGGTGCCGCAAAATGCCTTTATTACCGTGGCGGCACGATGTTCGGCATAAAGATTGTGGTGCGCCACATTCTCCTCTGGTAGGTTCATGGCGCGATCGCCAGAGCGTGATATCGGTACCAAAACGGTATCTGCATCCACCAACTTATAAAACAGCGTATGACCGCCGTTCAGTCCGTGGTGAGCCGCTTGCAAAATATCGCATTTCAGTGCTTCGGGATGCTCTCGGTTGGTGCGGTATACCACATCAAGACCGGCGGGATAGGCGTCACCCGTAAACATTACTTTTTTCGAGTCGCCGCTTACGGTAAATACTATCGAAAGTTCGTTGGGGTCGGCAACCGATGCGGCATTCTCGTAAGTGTGCAATATCTCTATCACAGTGCCGTCGATATCGATTTTGTCACCTACAGTTGCGCGAACGGCGCGGGCGCCGACTCCGGACGCCAGTGCGTTTACGCGATCTATATCCTTTTGCGCACTGCAAAGCTCTCCGCGGCGCATCCATGTAAAACTGTCGGGGATGCAGGTCATTATCGCGTCTATGTCAAGTCTTTCACGTAGGACGGGATCTTCGGCGGTTTTCATCAGCGCGGCGTAGTGATCAATGTGCGGGTGAGTGATAATCCAAAGGTCAACTCGCGGCCGCACGTCCGCAACGCGCTCCATTATCCTTATCATCCCTTCGGCGTCCTCGCGACATCCGCCGCCGTCAATGGCTATAATGTGATCGTTTCGGGTCAAGATGACGTATCCCATACCCGCCGCCTGCCATGCGAATTGACCGTCATATTTCGAGGCTTCGGTGCAATATTGAATAAGTGTTCCCATTTTTTCGGCTCCTTTTAATTTTTGTTTGTTTTCAGGTATCAAGCGTTTCAAATATAACATCCCAAACGGCATTGTCCTGCTCGGTCATTGCCGCCCAATCAAAGCGTGCGCGAAACGCCGCGCGTTCACTGTCGCTCATCTCGCCTCGGCGCTGTTTTTTCAGTCGGGAAAGCTCTGCCGAGTATCGGGCAAGGTGCGCAACCGCGTCGGCGGTGTAATTGGGATTGTGACCTTTGCCGCTTACCATCATTACGCGCACACCCTGGCGATTGCCTATCGCCGCGGCAAGCGCGTCGTAGTGCGGACGTGGGCATAGCTTGTCGTTATCCGAATATACAGCCAGTATTTTTGCGTGAGAAGCCGCCAAACTCACGGCGGCGTTTGCCGAGGCAAATCCGGGATTTCGCTTTCGCTCAAGAGCTATTATCGATTTTCTGTAGCCGCAAAGAAGTCCGGGAAAGGTCGTTTTTGCCATCAGATCCAAAGATAAAAAGCCGCAAAGCGCCACTATGTGGCTGACTCTCGGTTGCCATGCGCTTATGTTCAGCGCCGAAAATCCGCCGTGGCTGTGCCCCATTACCGATATGTCAAATCCATCAAAGCGGCGGTCACGAGAGACGGCGTCGATGCAGTCGTTTAGGTCGCACAGGGAGTGGCAAAGTCCGCCGGTGTTCTCGCCGCCAGAGCGCATGCATCCGGTATGATCGTATGCAAGTACCGAAAAACCGTGGCGGCAAAGAAGTTCTATCTCCCTCATGTACGAACGATGCCCACCGCCTATGCCGTGCTCAAATATCACGAGCCGTCTGGGAATTCCCGAAGGGTAGCTGTAAAGCACACCGGCAAGTGTGTGACCTTCGGATGATGGAAACGGGTATTCCTCGGAGATAAGCCCGGGAAAATCCGCTGCGGAGTAGTAAAATGCCAATCCGCGATCGTCATAGCGGGTAAACATCGTACCGCGGTAAATGCTTAAGATCTTGTTCTCGAATATCATATACAGCCTCAAAATTTTTTATTTTATCTTGTGACCATATTATAGCATACATACGCACGCAAAGCAATACTTTTTTTGCCCGCATACGACTGTATATTAATAGGAAGAAAATCTCCCCGCCACGATATCTCACGCGGCGGGGAGTATGTTGTTTTTTATGCAGAGTAAGCGTATCAAACATTTGCGGTCAACTGCTCCGCGGTTGCTTTTTCGGCACGCGGTGCGTCGTGTCCATGGCGTTTCATAAACGCAATAAAGAGGATTATGGCGCAAATGCTGCAAACGATATCGGCAGAGGGAGTTGCCCAAACTATGCCGTAGGTAGGGTAGATTGAGTTGAGTATGAACATAAGCGGAATATCAAGCACGCCCTTGCGAAGAAGCGCGAGAACGAGCGATTTGATGCCGTGTCCGGTTGCTTGGAAGAAAGAGATAACCGCGTAAGCGCAGGCAGAGAAAGGAGCGCCGATGCAGAGGATGCGCAAAAACGCGTTGCCCCACTCATGAGACTCGGAGGCCTCGGGAATAAAGAGACCTATCAGCTCGCGCGCAAAGAGGAGGCATGCGGTCATGCAGAGTGTGGAAATTGCAATGGAGATACCTGCCGAGATGTAAACGGTTTTGCGCATGCGCTTTTTGTTGCCGGAGGCAAAGTTGTAGCCGATAAGCGGCAAAACGCCCTGCGACATTCCACGCACTATCGAGTGCGCAAGCATGTTTACCTTTTTGGCAACGCCGATTCCCGCCTGCTGAGCTGTGCCCACGGCGCCCATAAGGTTATCAAGTATCGCATACGAGATGTTTTCGCAAAGCGTCATAAGACATGCGGGAATGCCTATGCTTATGACGGAGGAGGGAATACGGTTTTGGAACATTGCTTTTTCCGGTTTAACCGAAAGAACCAGTTCGTTGCGACCTTTGATGATGATCACGATAAAGTAGATGAGTGCCGCAACGTTTGAAAGCATGGTAGCAAGCGCCGCACCCACGACTTCATTGCCTTTGGGCAGAATCACAAACATAAACAGCGGGTCAAGTACCATGTTTAGCAAGCCGCCGAGAATTATTCCGATGCTTGCTTGCAGAGAACGCCCCTCTGCTCTTACCAAATGTGAGAAAAGCGTGTTAAGCGCCGTAACCATACCGCCCATAACAACCGCGATCAGCATATAGCGGCAGGCTTCGTTATGTACAACGGCGTTGTTGCCGCCTCCGAGGAGATTTACAAAGGTATCCATAAACAGCCATGTTCCAAATGCGTAAACGGCGGAAACTGCGGCGCAACCCCAAATTGCAAATGACGCGGTGCGAGAAGCGTCCTTTTTGTTGTGCAGACCGAGAAAGCGGGATATCACGCTTGCGCCGCCCACTCCGAACAGGTTGGATATAGCCGACAAAAACATAAATGCGGGCATGCAAACGGTCACTGCCGTTATCATTTCGTCACTGCGCGTCAGACCGACAAAAAATGTGTCCGCCATGTTGTATATGACGTTAATGATCTGCCCCATTATTGAGGGGAATGCAAGCTCTGCTATCGCCCTCATAATAGGGGTAGATTCGAAAAGCTCTTTTTCTTTTGCTTGGGATCTCATTGGATGTTTTTCTCTCTTTCCGTGGTTGAATATTGTTGTTGCGTGCCGTTATCATGACACATTGCTGCGGCGTATGAGGATCGTATTTTTCCTATAAGCTCGCTGTAATCACGATTTTTGCGGTATACCAAACGTATGCTGCGGGTCATGCTTATGCCGCCGAGCGGTACTGCGGCTATTTTACCGCTCTCCGCGGCGGCTGCGCATGCTTTGCTGGACAGAACCGACAGCCCGTAGTGTCCCGCCACGAGCCGTATTATCGTATCCACCGAACTGACTTCCATTATAACCGAAAACTTTTCGGGAGATATTCCGGCGCCCGCAAGACTTGCGTTAAAAAGGCGGCGCGTGCCGGAATCCGGCGGCTTCATTATCAAAGACTCGTTTTGAAGTTCGTTTGCCGTTATCATGCCGCGTGCGGCATATTTGCTGTCCGGCGGCAGTATTACCGAAAGGTAGTCGGTGTCAAGCATTACCTCGGCAAGCGTTTCGCTTTGGCAACTTCCGCCCTCTATCACCGCCAGATCTATGGCGTAGCTTTCAAGCATGTCGCAGAGCCGCGCGGAGGAATCGGCGGTAACGGTTATCCTTGTCGGCAGTATGCGAGAGGATAGCTCCTCTATTACACCCGAGAGGGCAACGCTTACCGCGCTCGGCGTTATGCCGACGTTTAGACATTTGAGATTGCGCTTTGACAGTTCCACATCGTCCGACATGCGCCGGCACATTGAATGTATCTTTTCAATGTATTTAACAATAACGCGGCATTCGCGCGTGGGGATAAGCTTGCGGTCTACGCGCTCAAACAGCGGCGCGTCAAGCTCCTGCTCCACCGATCTTATTTGCTGTCCCACCGCGGATGGCGTAAGACCGAGTCT
>CAZISZ010000077.1:0-5599 GCA_964542035.1 uncultured Ruminococcus sp.
TAAACTATCATTTATACTCATGCGGACAAGTCCGCTTACAGCCCAAGGGGTTATGTTATCTATATCAGATCCCGAACGGGATGACGAGTAAAATCACAATAGCAACGAGCCTTATTTCGCATAATCCACCGCGCGGCTCTCGCGGATAAGATTTACTTTGATCTGACCGGGGTATTTAACCTCTTCTTTGATCTTCTTTGCCATGTCGCGTGCAATTATCTTCATGCCCGCGTCGTTGACCTCTTCGGGTCTTACCATTACGCGTATTTCGCGTCCTGCCTGTATGGCGTATGCCTTTTCAACACCCTGAAAGCTGAGAGCGATCTCCTCAAGCTTTTCAAGTCGTTTAATGTAGTTTTCAAGATCCTCACGGCGCGCGCCGGGGCGTGCTGCCGATATTGCATCCGCCGCTTGAACCAACACTGCGATCGTGGTGGTGGGCTCAACATCATTATGATGCGCCTCTATTGCGTGAATGACCTCGCGGCTCTCTTTAAATTTTTTTGCGGCGTTTACGCCGATTTGTACGTGCGTACCCTCAACGTCATGCGGAAACGCTTTTCCGATATCGTGCAAAAGACCTGCGCGGCGCGCCGTTGCGGCGTCCTCGCCAAGTTCCTCAGCCATCATGCCGGCAAGGAATGCGACCTCCACCGAATGGCGAAGCACGTTTTGACCGTAACTTGTGCGATATCTGAGTCTGCCGAGCAGTTTAACAAGCTCGGGATTAAGTCCGTGCACTCCAACCTCAAACGTTGCGCGCTCTCCCGCCTGTTTAATGCTTGCCTCAACCTCTCGCTTGGCTTTTTCCACCATTTCCTCAATGCGGGCGGGATGGATTCTGCCGTCTGCAATAAGTTTTTCGAGGGCAAGCCTTGCAACCTCTCGTCTTACGGGATCAAAGCCCGAAAGGGTTATCGCCTCGGGTGTGTCGTCGATTATCAGCTCAACGCCGGTGAGCGTTTCAAGCTTTTGAATATTTCTGCCCTCGCGACCTATTATGCGACCTTTCATGTCCTCGCCGGGAAGCGGGACTGCGGTAACGGTCGTCTCGGCAACCTGATCTGCCGCACAACGCTGGATAGCCAGCGAAATTATTCCGCGAGCACGTGTTTCGGCTTCTTCTTTAAACTGCGTCTCAAGCTCATCCATTCTTTGGGCAAAATCGTATTTCGCCTCAGATTCAAGACTTGCCATAAGTTCGTTTTTCGCCTCTGCCGTGGTAAGCCCCGCAATGGTTTCAAGCTTTTTCTGCTGTTCGGCTATCAGCTGACCTATCTCCGCGCGGGCGGCGTCGTTTTCCTTGATCTTTCGGTCAAGCGTTTCGTTTTTGCGGTCAAGCTGCTCGGTCTTTCGGTCAAGAGTTTCCTCTTTGGAAGCAAGACGGCGTTCCGATCGCGTTACCTCGGCGCGACGCTCTTTGATCTCACGCTCGGATTCGTTGCGCTGCTGGTTTATCTCCTTTTGCGCCGCAACTATCATGCGGTTGGTCTCGTAGGTTGCCGCCATTTTGGCGTCCGCCTCTATTTTTTTGGCTGCTTCCTCGGCGGAGCCTATTTTCTTTTCGGCAATTCGCTTACGTATAAGTATGCCAAGCAAAATGCCAAGCCCCAACCCGACGGCAAGTGCCGCCACTGCCGCGATAATTACAAATACTATCGTTTTGGTATCCATATTGCACCTCCTTTGTTGTTTTTTGTATTGATTAAAATTTTAATATAAAAAAACATACCTCGAACGCACCACCGTCCGATATATATATTTTTACATATGATATTGTACCACAAACCCTGTCCGATGTCAAGGTTTTTTTAAGTCTCGGGTGGCGTTTTGCAAATGGTTAGCTTTATACCCCGACAGTGGAGAACTTCAAATTTATATCTTTCTATGTCAATTAACCGAGTGCGGAACATTGGGTTCTTTAGGTCACGGGTGGCATTTTGCAAATGGTTAGCTTTCCCATCGACGGCGGAGAGCTTCAAAAAGCATCGCCCCATGCGCGGTGCGGCACGGGGCGATGTTTATCAATATGTGGGCGTATCAAGTCGCCATTCACCGTTTTGCAAAACGAACGTGAGCTGTTTTTTCTTGGTCTTCATCTTCACCTCAAGGGTGTCGTAATCAAGATATCTGCCCTCGGCTTCTATCTCCACCGTCACGCGCGAAGCCGTGCTTGACGCAATCACCCGCATGGTGGCGGTATCGTATTTTGTTCTTGTTTCTTCCGTAAACAGCGGCTCGTACTCGTTGGACATCAAAAATAGCCCCTCGCCGCTCTCGTCCGCCATATATCTGGCGCGGGCAAGACCTATCCCCTCCTCGGCAACGCCGTCAAACATAGCGGGATATATCGATTCAAGATAATCGCTTGAATACACCGCCTCCGCCGCCGCCTTGATATCGTCGGTGCTTTGATACTTACAATCATCACGCACATAATCGTAATACAGTGGGGAAGATTCGTCGTACATACCGGCACCCTCCGGCTCGGTGTACTCGGTGGGATAGTAATAATCTCCTCCTTTTTGATACACAAAACCGTCCTCCGCGGTATCGCGTACCGCCAGATATTTGTATTCCATTGCGTCGTTGTCAAAATACTTAAGGATCCTGCCCGCCTCCGGATCATCGTAGTATATATAATAGGTAGAGCTTTCGGCGTCGTACGACATACTGCCGCCGAAGGTCGTGCGCTCGTAAGTCGGGAGTCCTTCTCCGAAAAAGATGTCGTTTATCTCCGCGGAAGCCTCAATAAGGGCGCAAAATTCATCTCTGACCTCCTCGATGTCCGGCGCATTGCCCCCGCATCCGCAAAGAAGCGCCGAGATAA
Organism: uncultured Ruminococcus sp.; assembly: GCA_964542035.1. Lineage (GTDB taxonomy): Bacteria > Bacillota > Clostridia > Oscillospirales > CAG-272 > CAG-390. Next base: position 2,831 of record CAZISZ010000077.1, read on the forward strand.
TGCCCGCAAGCATAAAAAATACCGATATTTTTTTCATTTTGTTGTTCCTTGTGATTTTGAAAGATTTCCCGTCCTCGCCTTGTTGCTCAGATCTCGCCGTTATCCTCTTCCTCGCTGATTTCTCGGGTTTCTTCGGGGATATTTTCGGTACTGTCCGCCGTTTCGGTGAGTTCGGCAGCGCTCTCATCTATCTCCGGTTCGGTGGGGAGGGTCGTGCAGCTGACCAGAGACTGCTCATCCGACATTCTCATAACGATAACGCCGGACGCCGAGCGGGAATAAACGGGGATATCCTTAACGGGAGTACGGATAATGGTACCGGAATCTGTGATAAGCATAATGTCATCGTCCTCGGACGCCGCCGCAATACCCGCAAGTCTGCCGGTGCGCTCGGATATGTTGTGGCAAACAACGCCGAATCCGCCGCGGTTCTTCATAAGACGGAAGTCGTCAAACTCGGTACGCTTACCGAAGCCGCGCTCGGTAACGGTTACAAGTTTTTTACCATCTTCCACCGCAACAACGCCGCAAACATAATCGCCCTCGCGCAGTCTTATACCTATAACTCCGCGTGCGGTACGTCCCATGGTGCGCGCGCCGCGCTCACTGAATCTTACGGCGCAGCCGTCGGCTGTGGCAATAATTATATCGCTCTCGCCCTGTGTCAGCATTACGGATACAAGCTCGTCGCCCTCGTCAAGACCTATTGCTATCTTGCCGCCGCGGCGCTGATATTCATACTCGGAGAGCATCGTGCGCTTTATCACGCCCGCGCGGGTCACCATCGTCAGGTACAGCTCATCGCAGCCGTCAAAGCTGTCAATGGAGATAACGGCGGTGATCTTCTCGCCGGGGGTGAGTTCGAGAATATTAACAATATTCGAGCCTTTGGCGGTTCTTCCCGCCTCGGGAATCATATACGCCTTGCGCATATGCACCTTTCCGGTATTGGTAAACATCATAAGGTAGGAATGGCTGTGCATTACCAGCACGCGCTCTATAAAGTCCTCATCCTTTGTTGACATACCTATAATGCCCTTACCGCCGCGGCGCTGAGCCGAATATGTGTCGGCGGGCTGACGTTTGATATAACCCGAGTGGGTTATGGTGATAACGCAATCATGCCGCTCGATAAGGTCTTCTATCACGATATCGTCGGCTGCCTCGGTGATCTCGGTACGGCGCGGATCGGAATAGCGATTTTTGATCTCGGTCATTTCCTCGCGGATAATGTCTTTGATCTTGGACATATCGCCGAGTATTCCCTCAAGCTCGGAGATCAGCGCGTAAAGACGCGCAAGTTCCGCCTCAACCTTTTCGCGTTCCATACCCGTAAGGCGACCGAGCGTCATTTCCACTATCGCCTGAGCCTGCGGGTCGGAAAGTTCGAATCTCGCTATCAGTTTCTGCTTGGATTCGGGTATCGACGCGGATGATTTCATTATAGCCACTACCTCGTCGATATTATCGATAGCGACCTTGTAACCCTCAAATATATGTGCGCGCTGGCGTGCTTTATCGAGGTCGAACTTGGTACGGTTGATTATAACGGATTCCTGATGTGCGATATACGCGTCAAGTATCTGCGGCAATGAAAGCACTTTAGGCTCGCCGTCAAGCAGGGCAAGCATATTTACGGCGCAGGTATCCTGAAGCTGAGTGTACTTATAAAGCTGATTGAGTATTACCTGACCGTTGGCGTCGCGTCTGTATCCTATAACTATGCGCATACCGTTACGTCCGCCGGATTCGTCGCGAAGCTCGTTTATGCCCTCAATGCGTTTATCCTTAACAAGTTGGGCAATAGATTCGCAAAGCAGGCTCTTATTAACGCCGTATGGGATTTCTGTCACGATTATGCGGTGCTTGTCATCCTCTATGTGCGCCTTGGCGCGCACCATTATGCGACCTTTACCGGTGGTATACGCTTCGCGAATGCCGTTTACTCCGTATATCGTTGCGGCGGTGGGGAAGTCGGGACCCTTTACGTACTGCATAAGGTCGGCAACGGTACATTCGGGGTTGTCCATTCTGTATATTGTCGCGTCTATAACCTCGCCGAGGTTATGCGGCGGGATGTTTGTTGCCATACCGACCGCAATTCCCACGGTACCGTTTACAAGCAGGTTGGGAAAGCGGGTGGGCAGTACGGTGGGTTCTTCAAGTCTGTTATCGAAGTTGCGCGTCATCGGCACTACGTTTTTATCGATATCGCGCATCATTTCATCGGCAATTTTGGAACGTCTCGCCTCGGTATAACGGTAAGCCGCGGGCGGGTCTCCGTCCACCGAACCGAAGTTACCGTGTCCCTCTATCAGCGGGCAACGAAGCGAAAAAGCCTGCGCCATACGCACCATTGTGCCGTAAACGGAGGCGTCGCCGTGCGGGTGGTAACGTCCCAGCACGTTACCGACCGTTGTTGCCGATTTGCGGAAGGGTTTATCATGCGTCAGGTGATCCTCATACATTGCCCAAAGCACGCGGCGCTGACCGGGCTTCATGCCGTCTCTCACGTCCGGCAATGCGCGGGATGTAATTACCGACATTGAGTACTCGATAAAGGATTGCTTCAGTTCGTGCTCCATGTCTATGTTAAGTATTTTTTGATCTTTAAACGTAAGATCCGGTTTTTGTTTTTCCACTTTTTTCTCCTTTTTTAAGTCTCGGGTGAATATACTGCTAACCCGAGCTTCATACCCCGATGGTGCGGAATTTCAAATTTATATCTCTCTGTGTCAATATAATTGAGTGCGGAACATTTTGTTTTTT
>CAZISZ010000077.1:5699-7732 GCA_964542035.1 uncultured Ruminococcus sp.
TCAAATTTATATCTCTCTGTGTCAATATAATTGAGTGCGGAACATTTTGTTTTTTAATCCTCGGGCGAATATACTGCTTGCCCGAGCTTCATACCCCGACGGTGAAGAATATCAAATTTATATCTCTCTATGTCAATATAATTGAGTGCGGAACATTTTGTTTTTTTATCTCGGGTGAATATACTGCTTGTCAGGGCTTTATACCCCGACGGTGAGGAATATCAAATTTATATTTCTCTTCGTTAATATAATGAAAGCAAAACATTTGTGTTTTATTTTTTTCCGAGAACACCCATAACGTCCTCGGCGCGCGGTATAACTCCGCGATTAAACAACGATTTTGCCGATCCCGCCGCAACGGCGAAAAGCAGTGATTCGTGTTCTCTTTTTCGTTCGCTTTCGTAAGATATTTCAAAAAACGCGTGAATGTATGCGCCCAAAAAACAATCGCCGGCACCGGATTGTCCCCATGCGGTCTTAACTTTCGGGGCAGGGCAGTAAAGCACCGCGTCCTCCCCGGGTTTGGCGCACATTGCGCCGTCCGCACCCACCGTACAAAGCACTTTTGCGGAGGTGACGTCCGCGATCTTTCCACACCTTTTTGCCACTTCGTAGGCGGCGCCCTGTGGGTTTTCACCGGGTTTTACACAGTTTCTCCATGGGTTTTCCACAACCTCGATGTCCACATTTTTAAATTCTTTTATCTCTAAATTTCGGCAAAGCTCGTATAATTCCTTGATATTCGGTTTGATTATGTCGGGTTTTGCCATGCAAGCGAACTTTAAGGCTTCTCCGTCGCAGTCAACCACGCAAATTTTCTTTTTTTTGCGCAATCTCGGGATAATATAGTTATACACAGACTTTTCCACACCCTGTGGAATACTTCCCAACAATCCCACAACCGCCGCCGGCGTCTCAAACAGGCGATCAAGCAGGTCGTCCTCCTCGTTATCGAACACGGGACCGCCCGGCAGGTTTATCTCGGTCATCTGACCGTCGGGTGCTATTGTTTTTATGTTTTCACGCATGGGACACGCGACTTTTCTAAAGTAAGTTTTTGAAAAATTCGCTTCTGCCTCTTTTACGTGGATGTCGTCGGGACGACCGTCCGTAAACGAGAGATATTCCACCCCGGTGCCGAGCTTTTCAAGCATTGCGGCGGCGTTGTAGCCTTTGGATCCGGGCGTAAGTACGGAATATTTTGCGCGGTTAAGCCCGCCCGCCAACAGCGGTTCGGGTAGTACCAACAGTTTATCCAACGACGGATTAAGCGATAGTATTGCAACATTCGGTGTGTTCAGGTCTTTTTTTTCGGTCATTTTGTTGCCTCCCGCCCGGCGGTTATTTTAAATATAAAATTCGTTTTGAGTATCAGATATCGAGATTTTGAGCGTATTTTGCGTTTTGTTCTATAAATTCGCGGCGGGGTTCGACCTTATCTCCCATAAGCAGGCTGAACAGTTCGTCGCAGATAACGGCGTCCTCCACCGTTACCTTAAGCAGCGTACGCGTTTTGGGATCCATTGTGGTGTCACGCAGCTGGTCGTAATCCATCTCACCGAGACCTTTGTATCTGTCCGCCTCAACGCCGACGGTACCGAGTTCGGCGATATATCTGTCACGCTCTTCATCCGAGTAGGCATATTTTTCGTTGCCGCTGCGTCCGCGCTTGTAGACCTTATAAAGCGGCGGCTGTGCGAGGTAGACGTGCCCGTCGTCGATAAGTTGTCTCATGTGTCTGAAGAAGAACGTAAGAAGCAGTATTTGGATGTGCGCGCCGTCAACGTCGGCATCGCTCATGATAACTATCTTGCCGTAGCGAAGCTTTTTAATATCGAATTCTTCGCCTATACCGCAACCCAGCGCCTGAATTATCGGGATAAGCGATTGGTTGGAGTAAACTTTGTCAAGCCGGCTCTTTTCAACGTTCAATACCTTACCGCGCAGGGGGAGGATAGCTTGGAACATGGGGTCGCGCCCCTGCTTTGCCGAGCCTCCTGCGGAGTCTCCCTCAACCAAAAACAGCTCGGTAA
>CAZISZ010000078.1:0-7725 GCA_964542035.1 uncultured Ruminococcus sp.
GCTTCCGCGAGTGGTACCAGAAGGGCTACCTCACCACACAGACTCTTTACGGCTCTTACACTTCCGGCCTCTTTAAGGCAACGGAGGGCACAAAGAGCTACATGTCCATCGGTTCCTCCGCGGGTGCTACACACCAGCGTCCCGACGCCGACGCCGACGGCAATTATCCTTTCGAGGTCGGAATTGCCACCATTCCTCAGGTAAGCACCGAAAACAAAAAGGTCATCTCTCAGGGCCCCAGCGTTTGCATCTTTAAAAAGGACAACCCGCAGGAAGTAGTCGCTTCTTGGCTGTTCGTTAAGTATCTCACCACTTCGGTAGAGTTCCAGGCAGAGTTCTCCATGGCTTCCGGTTACGTTCCCGTTTTGAAGTCCGTTGCGGATAACGAGACCTACAAAACATTCGTTGCCAACGCCGACGGCGGTAAGTACATCTCCGCGCTCAGCGCAAAGGTTTGCCTTGAGCAGGAGAGCGCCTACTACACCTCCCCCGCATTTAACGGTTCTTCCACAGCCCGCGATCAGGTCGGCGCATTGCTTTCCAAGTGCCTGACCATCTCCGCGGATTCCGATGTTGACGCCGAGATCAAAAAGGCGTTTGAGGAAGCCATCGACGAGTGCGAGTATTAATTTATTTCGCCGGTGATTCCTATTAAATGAAAAAATCAATCTATTTCAGGCTTATGATAGCGGTATGCGCCGTTATCACAGCCGTATCTCTCCTCGCCGCCTGCAATGCGGGCGGCGGTGGGGACGACACCGAGAGCGGCGGGACGATTATCGAAGAACGCGATTATGCCGCGCTTGATTTCGACCCCTCCTCTCCCGCCACAGCAAAGCAAAAGGTGACGGTTCACGCCTACATCGACGGCGATACCACGCATTTTAACGTTCCCGAGAGCGTATCCGAGACCGGAGTTCTCAAGGCAAGATATCTTGCCATCGACACGCCGGAATCTACGGGAAAGATCGAAGAATGGGGCAAAGCCGCTTCCCGCTTTACCAAAGAGAAGCTTTCCGCCGCCACCTCCATCATCGTTGAGTCGGATACGAAAAATTGGGATCTCGATTCCACGGGCAGTCGTTATCTTGTTTGGGTATGGTATCGTCAAAGCGAAGACGCGCCGTACCGCAATCTTAACATCGAATTGCTTCAAAACGGTCTTGCGCTTGCTTCCTCCGCCGCAAACAATCGCTACGGCGAGATATGCACGGCGGCGATAGCGCAGGCAAAGGCGCAAAAGCTTCGTCTTTATTCGTCGGAAAAAGACCCCGATTTTTATTACGGCGACGCAGTGGAGCTTACTTTGCGAGAGTTGCGCTGCAATATCGAAAAATACAACGGCGTTAAAGTCGCTTTTGAGGGTGTTATAACCAAAAACAGCAACTCCGGCGTTTACATCGAAAGCTATGACGAGGAGAGCGGCAGATACTACGGTATTTACGTTTACTACGGCTTCGGTCTCACCGGCGACGGTCTTGACGTGCTTGACGTGGGCAACCTCTCCCGCATTGTGGGGTCGGTGCAGTATTACGAGGCGGGCGGTACCTATCAGGTATCCGGTCTTACCTACCGTCAAATGCGACCGGACGATCCCTCCAACATTAAAAAGATAAGCGAAGGTCATGCTGCCGCTTATACTGAAATCGACGCAAATGAATTTGCAAACGGTACGGTTTTGTTGGCAGACGCCGAGGGTAATACGGCGGAATATAGCTCCGCGGAGCTGATGCTTTCGACATCCGTTTCGGCGGAAGGGCTGTCGGTGGAGAGCGTTTACACCACCACGTCCGACTCAAGCTCGCAAAAAGGAGCCATGACTCTTACCTGCAAAGCCCTCGACGGCACCCGAATATCGGTGCGCACGGCAGTGCTTACCGATGCCGACGGCAAACTTATCACCGCCGACGCATATGAGGGCAAAACCTTGAATGTGCGCGGTATTGTAGATCTTTATGACGGCAAATATCAAATAAAGGTATTTACCGCTCAGGACATTACTATTGTAAAATAAGGCAGATGGGATTCCCGAAATATGAGATCCCGCGCCGAAAAGAAAGGAAGCCCTCGCGCGAGCGAGTGCTGAAAAAGCAATGAAAAAGATAATTTCTTTGATCATCCTGCTTGCCGTTTGTGTTTGCGCATGCGCCGCATGCAATAACGCAACAAACGAACAATCCTCCCTTGAAAAAGCCAAAGAGTACCTTTATACGGTCTATAAGGATAAGGGAGATGTAACGGCAACCGATTACACCCGCTTTGCGGTGCTTAATGTCTATGATGAGGATTTCACCGTTGAGTGGACCGCAAACGTCACCTCCGGTTCGGCGGACGCGATAAAGATAATCCCCTCCGAGGACGGCGCAACAGTGACCGTTGACGTTGATGAAAAGACTTCCGAAGAGGTCAAATATGTCCTTAAGGCAACCATTAAGGATTCCGCCGGCAAGACCGCCGAGCTTGAATTCAACTACACTCTCCCCGCATTTAAGGAGTTCAGCTGGGCAGAGTATGTTGCCGCGGCAGACGATTCCAACATCGTGGTTAAGGGTACCATCACAGGTATCATCGCAAAATCCAAGGGCAACAGCTCAAACTGCCTCTACTTCCAGGATAGCGACGGCGGTTACTATGCCTACAATCTCTCCACAGATCCCATAGCCGATGATAAGCTTGAGGTCGGCATGACCATTCGCATCACCGGTAAGCGCGATACCTACAGCGGCACATACGAGATAATCGAAAGCGCGATAGAAGTTCTTGACGACGGTGCCAAGACCGAAGTCACAGCCGCCGACTTTACCGAAAAGTTCACCTCCGCAGCTTCTCTTAAAGACAGCTCCATAACCGCACAGCAGGGCATGCTCGTTACGGTTAAGGGCGTTGAGATCTCCACTCAGGATACCTCAAACGGCTACTACAGATTCAAACTCGGCGATAAGGAAACATACGTAAGAATTTCTTCTTCCGTTTGCCCCGCCACCGCCGACGAGCAGACCGCTATCAAAAACGGTCACTCCGAGCATCTTGGCTGGATTGCCAACGTTACCGGCGTTATCTGCGTGTATGACGGTTCGTTCTATCTCACACCCGTTGACGGCAACGCGTTTGAATATGTAAGCCTGCCCGCCAGAGATGACGCGGGTATGGTTGAGTTTGAAAAGGATAACCTCTCCTTTGTTACAGCCGTTACCGAAAACAGCAGCTACGACCTTGCGTCTGTCGGCGCGGGTTACAGCGACGTTACCGTCACATGGACATCCGACAGCGAGTGCGCCGTGGTTGCCGACGGCAAGCTCACCGTAACTCTCCCCGAGGTTGATACCACCGTTAAACTTACCGCTACCATAACCGCGGGATCGGTTACGGATACAAAGGTGTTTGAGATCAAGGTTGACGCCGCTCCCACAGATGTTTACCTTGCCGAGGCTGTCTCCGAGGTCGTGACGGATAAGGCGTTTAAGTTCGCTCTTTATCAGGCAAACCTTTCGAAGACTCTTTACTTCACCGGCGAGATGAACGGCAACTACTTTGCAACCTCCGATAAGGCGGCAAAGGCGGTTGACGTTTACGCAGAGTCGGTTGAGGGCGGCTACAGACTCTACTTCAAGTCGGGCGATGCAAAGACCTATCTTGATGTTTACGAGTATACCGAGGGCAAGGCGGGTCTCCGTCTTACCGACGCTCCGAGCGCGGTTTGGACATGGAACGCCGATCTTAAGATCCTTGTTACTTCCGTTGCGGGCTCCGAGTACTATCTCGGCACATACAACACATTCAACACCATCAGCGCAAGCAAGACCACATACATCACCGGAGATAATGCCTCCAAGGTCGGCGTATCTCAGTTCACGGCTCAGCTTTGCAATGTAAAGACCGCCGATTATAAGGTCACCGCGATAGACGCGGCGGCAGAGGGCAGCTTCTACTTTGTTCTCGATCAGGCAAACCTCGGCAAAAAGCTTTACTTTGCGGGCGATGTTAACGACAGCGGCTACCTTGTAACTTCAGATAAGTTCGATAAGGCGGCTCTTGTTACCGTTGCAAAGTCGGGAGAGGGCTATACCCTTAAAGTAGGCGAAAAGTTTATTGAAGTATTTGAAAACGAAAGCAACAAGGTTCGCATTCACCTTGTTGACGCCGCAACGGGTACATGGGCATGGAACGAGACCGTAAAGACATTTACTTACACTCTCAGCGGCACCGCCGATTCCAAAAACGACGCCGAGTACTACCTCGGTACTTACAATACCTTTGATACCATCAGCGCAAGCAAGATATCCTATATCACCGGCGACAGCACGTCAAAGGTCGGAGTATCGCAGTTCCCCGCTTATATGTCAAATGTCAAGCTTTGCGAGCTCGTTATGAACGTAATGGATACTCCTACCGTTGATAAGGCTTATGTTTTCGCTCTCGAACAGGTTAATCTCGGCAAGACCCTCTATTTCTCGGGTGAGATGAACGGCAACTATTTTGCCACCACCGATAAGCGCAACAAGGCAACCTACGTTTACCTTGAGTCGGTTGAGGGCGGCTACAGACTCTACTTCAAGTCGGGCGATGCAAAGACCTATCTTGATGTTTACGAGTATACCGAGGGCAAGGCGGGTCTCCGTCTTACCGACGCTCCGAGCGCGGTTTGGACATGGAACGCCGATCTTAAGATCCTTGTTACTTCCGTTGCGGGCTCCGAGTACTATCTCGGCACATACAACACATTCAACACCATCAGCGCAAGCAAGACCACATACATCACCGGAGATAATGCCTCCAAGGTCGGTGTATCTCAGTTCACGGCACAAGCCGTCGAATACACACTTGCCGACTGATACAGTTAAAAAACGCCCCGCAGGCTATGCCTGCGGGGCGTTTTGCGTATAACGGACGAATCCGATGTTCTTTACCGTCGGGGTATGAATTTCGGATATCGCGATAACGTCACCCGGGAATTAAAAAACTACATGTTCAGATCCGAACCGCATCGGTATAGAGAGAGGCAAATCCGATGTTCTTTACCGTCGGGGTATGAATTTCGGATATCGCGATAACGTCACCCGAGTTTTAAAAAATCTCTTTGTCGCTCGGACGCTTGAGATCAATGTGATAACCCTCGGGAATGCGAGCTGCTTCTTCATCAAGACGCGCATTGTGATCCATGCGGGGAACGCCGAACGGCGGCGCGTCGCTTGCTTCTCCCGATTTAGGCGCGTCGGGCACACCGACGTCAGAGGCAACGTATGCGTCAAGTTTTGCTTTCAGCTCGCGCACGCGATCGGTGCCGGAAAGCTCATCGTATCGATCGGCATGTTCGGGCATGCTGTCAAAATAGTAGTACTGCCGACGCGCGCCGTGCCAAACCAACTTGTCGTGCTCGCCCTGCACCATGTAAACACCCTTTTCGTGGCAGTTGTATTGCGAATACACCACGTCGTGACGGTCGTGCAGAAGATCTACGCCGTCATAATCCGCGGGATCGTAGTCGATCCCGAAAAGCGATAGGAGGGTCGGCGCCACATCAACAAGGGAGACGGGGTCGGAGCGACGTCCGGGTACCATACCGGGCACGCGGAGCATCATAGGTACCGTCGCCGCAGGGGAAAGCATTGTCCGCTTGCCCATGTTGCGGTAATCGCCGAGGCACTCTCCGTGGTCGGATGTGAAAAGTATCACGGTATCGTCGTACATGCCGCGCTCCTTAAGCGCACCGATGATTCGGGAAACTTGGTAGTCTACAAAGGAAACGCAGGCGTAGTAAAAGTTTTTAAGTTTAAGCGCGTCGATGTCGGATATGCCGAGGCGGTCGCGGTCAAAAGCCTTGTGAAGCAGAGGTTTGAGAGACGGAGTTTCCTCCGGCGAGTAGGGCAGAGGCAGTTTGTCCGAGCGGAACAGCTTGTTCCAAGGTGCGGGCGGGCAGAACGGCGGGTGTGGGTGGATAAACGATGACATAAGCATCATCGGTTTTTCGGGATCACAGGAATTGATATATTCAACCGAGCGGTCTCCTATCCATTGCGTGGGATGCCCTTCTGCGGGAAGCTGAGAAACCTGCGGGATGTAGTACATTTCACTGCGCTGACCGTTGTAGTCGAAAACGTGAGGATAGTTTTCCTTTACGTAGGCGGTGTAGTCGTCATCGGGATGCGACATTTCTTCCTGCGTTGCGCGCGAGCCGAAGCCCAAAAGCCCATAGCGATCCCAAACGTGGTGCATTTTGCCCACACAACGTGATTGCATTCCCGAACCAGTAAGCGCGGCGTAAAAACCGTCTCCGTTGTAGCAAAGGTTGGGGTTGTTGTTGCTGTTTCCGTGGCGGTTGGCGTATTGTCCCGAAAGCAGGGAAAGTCTTGCGGGTACGCAAACCGGCGCGGGGGTGGCGGCGCGGTCGAAAACGATCGATTCGGCTGCCAGCGCGTCAATGGCGGGAGTTTGCGCGTACTCGTTGCCGTAACAGCTAAGCGCATCGGCACGCAGTTGGTCTGTCATGATGATGAGTAGGTGTTTCATGTTCTTCTTCCTTTATGTATAATATATTTTTCAGATCTTAAGTCCGTATGTGCGGGCAAATTTTTCAACCTCGGCTGCGGTCGGTAGGGCAGGCAACGCTCCCGCTCTGCCTACCGTCATAGCGCCCACAAGGTTGGCGTAGCGCCCGGAGTGCTCAATGTCGCCCGTGCGGAGATATTCAAGTGTCAGCGCTGCGCTGAAAGCGTCACCCGCCGCCGTGGTATCCACAGCCTTAACGTCATATGCGGGAAGACACATGTAGTATTTGCCGTCATAAATGTAACAGCCGCGGTTGCCGAGCTTTAAAACGTAGTAATGCGCGTCTATCAATTTTGCAAGAGTCGTAACGGCGCGCAAACAGGTCTCGGGCGAGGTGGGAGTAATGCCGGTAAAGCATTCCGTCTCGCTCTCGTTGGGCGAGAATACCTCAAGGCGGGGCAAACGGTTAAGAGGAAAGTCGGGCGAGGCGGGACCCGCGTCGATAAAAACGGGAATATCTCGCTCTGCGGCAAAACGAGCGGCATATATTACCGCATCGGCGGATATCTCAAGCTGCAAAAGCAGTGCGTCTGGACGGCACAGCATTGCGCTTTCTATGTCGTCGGCATTGACGGCTGAGTTGGCACCGGGGTAGACCATTATACGGTTTTGCCCGGTCGGCTCCACTGCTATCGCGGCAAAGCCGGTCGCGCGTTCCGGGTCGGTAACGATAAATCGGGAGTCTATCCCCTCGCGCGCGTAAACGGCACGAAGCTCCGCGCCGTTGCGGTCGTTTCCGAGACGGGTGCAAAAAACGCTGTCGCCGCCGAGTCGCGCAACAGCCGCGGCGGCGTTGCCTCCTTTGCCGCCGGGAGAAAAACGGAAACCGCCGTCGCACGGCAGAGTCTCGCCTGCCGCCGGTATTCGCGGAACGTTCATAATAAGATCCATGTTGGCGGAACTTACGGTGAGTATCCTTTGCTTCATAGGGCATCCTCCTTCGATTGAGCGTGCTTTTTTAAGCGCAAAATATTCCTTATATATATTATAGCGCGGCGAGACGGAAAAATCAATAGAAACATCGGCACAAAATCCGTTGCGAAGTATCTCTTGAAAATTATTTTTACAACCGTAAGCGGTTTTTCCGGATCGTCCGAGTTACTTTTATCCCTAAAAAATCCAACAAAAGGCAAGCGAAAAAATAAAAAATGAAAAAAGGAGAAAAAAGTTTTCGGGAAA
>CAZISZ010000079.1:0-7693 GCA_964542035.1 uncultured Ruminococcus sp.
AAGAACATAATCTGCTATGATAGTCTCGGAATCGGTCGCCTTATCTATCAGCTTCCCATCACGCTTTGCGAGATGTTCTTGCAGGAAGTGTTCAAAAAGGGAAGTCTTGAGTTGCTTGACCGAGAAACACTTATGACTATACAGTGCTTTTTTGAAAATAACCTTAACGTATCCGAGACTTCACGCAAGCTTTTCGTGCATCGCAATACCTTGGTATACAGACTTGAAAAAATCCGCAAGGTAACAGGACTTGATCTTCGCGAATTTGAGCATGCAATAACCTTTAAGGTGGCTCTTATGGTTAAGCAATACCTTAACTCTAAGCCCGTTAAATATTGAGCAGATCGCTTGATTCGTATTTTATGGATTGATTTGTTTAGAATATTAATTGTTGATTCCAAATGATCGAATTTAAAAACGTTGTTAAAGAGTATGCCGATGTTACTGCACTTGATGGTGTATCATTTAATGTCAGAGACGGTGAATTTGTGTTTGTTGTGGGGCATTCGGGTGCCGGCAAAACTACCGTCACACGCGTCTTGCTAAGACAGGAAAAAGTCACCTCGGGACAAATACTTGTTGACGGAATTGATATCACAAAATTGCCGGAGCGAGCGATTCCGTATTACAGACGTAAAATAGGCATGGTTTTTCAGGATTTCAGGCTGTTTCAAGATAAGACTGCATATGAAAATGTTGCGTTTGCCATGCACGTTGTCGGTACGCCGACATCCGAAATACGCCGCCGTGTGCCCGCGCTTTTGCGCATTGTAAATATGGACGGCAAAGCCGACCATCGCCCGAGCGAGCTTTCTGGCGGTGAACAGCAGCGCATCGCGCTGGCAAGAGCCATTGCCAACAATCCCGATATTATAGTTGCCGATGAACCGACGGGAAACGTAGATCCAAAAATGAGCCTTGATATCATGCATATGCTCCAAAGGATAAACCAAAAACTCGGTAAGACGGTTGTCGTTGTCACCCACGAGCAAAATCTCGTGGATACGCTTGGGCAAAGAGTTATAAACATTTCCCACGGACATGTTATCGGCGACAACGCCGCTACGGCAAGCCAACCGTCGGTATAATTATCCTGAAAGGCTGAATAATTGCATAATGAGAAAAGAGAATAACACATCCGGCGTTAACGTGCCCGATGCTTCCCGGGCTATCAAACGGGAGCGGGCGGATGGTCGGGGTGTATATAATCCATTTTACTTCATATGGCTCTCATTGCAGAGTATGTGGAGAAACAGAATAATGACAGTGGCATCTGTGCTTGTTCTTACCTCGTGTTTGACATTGCTCGGATGTTTTGGTATGCTTTTTGAAAATTTAAACTCAAACCTGCTTCGTCTTCGTATGCTAAACGAAATGGTGGTTTTTGTTGATTACGATCTTGACGGTGAAGCGGTAAACAGTATATACAACCAAATAAAAGAACTTGACAATGTTAAAAGTGTAGACTTTATATCAAAGGCGGATGCACTTGATGATATGAGGGAAACATATTCCGATTATCCCGAGCTTTTTGAAAAACTTGAGGAAAACGGTGATAACCCATTGCCGGATTCGTTTATTGTCACCTACAACGATAATGAAAAAGCCAGCGAACTCGAGTTCAACCTACATTCCATAAACGGCATAAACAAGGTAAACAATCGTCTTGAATTAGCTGGTCAGGTTGAAAGTTTAAAAAACGGGATATCGATAGTGTTTCTTTGGTTTTTTGTCTTGCTGCTCCTTGTCAGCGTTTTTGTTATTTTTAACACAGTCAAACTGGCAGTACATTCACGACGTGCCGAGATTGACATTATGCGTTATATAGGCGGAACCAAAGGCTTTATTGTGGCACCATTCCTTATTGAAGGCGTTTTAATCGGAGTTTTGTCGGCGGCCGCAGGATATTTTGTCTGTTCCGGTCTTTATCGATATACACTCAGAAACGCCGCGGAAAAACTTCAAATGATAGAATTCACTCCTTTTGGAAATTTCAGACTTATACTTATACTCGGTTTTATTGCACTCGGAGTTTTGACGGGAATCGCAGCCAGCGTTATGTCGTTGAGGCGCAATCTTCAAAAATGAGCTAAGCCATCGAAAATGATTTAATATCGATTATTTTACCGGACTATATAATTTTTCGTGATCCATCGATAATAATCCGCAACAATCAACCGAAAGGAAAACTATGCTGAAAAAATCCTCACTCATAAAAAGCATTTGGCATGCTCGCCGTTTGCACGGTTTCACTACAAAAAAAGTATTGTCAATACTGCTTGCGGTAATAATATCCGTAACCGCAACGCCATTCGCCGTTTCGGCAAAAAATGTTACCTATGATGATGTAAAAAATGATACTACAGAAGCGCTGCTGGCTCGTCTTAATGAACTTAACGATGCAAGTAATGAGATAACCGAAAAAATAAATGCTGCAAACAGCGCCAAGGTCGATGCGCTTGCTTGCAAAGAACTGTACGATAATATGCATAACATATACATCGAACAGCTTGATCTTTTTATGGCTCAGAGAACACAACTTGAAGAAGAACTGGCCGAATGCCAATCGGAAGCCAATCGTCTCGAGGAGGAATACGAACAAAGTTATGAAAACTTTCTCGGGTTACTTCGTATGACATATGAAGAAGGCTCCGCAAGCTATTTGGAAATTTTGTTGGGCGCAGAGAACCTTGGCGATTTTTTGGCGCGTATAGAGCGCATTTCCGACATGTTAAACTATAACAAGCAGCTAATGAAACGCGTTGACGAGGCAAGCGCGGAACTTGATAAAAAACGCAAGGAGCTTGAAGAAAGCAGAGCGAAGGTTGACGAAGCGGCCGCAAGGATCAACGCAAAAGAGGCTGAACTGGAAGAACTGGACGAAAAAAACGAGCAAATGCTTGCCGAACTCGAAGCCCAAATAAAAACCGATACAACCGCAGCGGAAAAATTGAAAAATGAACGTGATGCAGCCAACGATGAATTCGATAAGCTTGTTAACGAACTTATTGCGGAAGAAGTCGCATATTGGGCAAAGATAGAAGAAGAACTTCGTAAAAAAGAGCTTGAAGAGGAGGAACGTCGCAAACTTGAAGCCGAAAAAGAACTTCAAGAAGCTATTGAACGCGAAAACTCCGAAGCAGAGTATGTGTGGCCGTTACCGACGCAATATGCTCGAATAACATCTTATTTTGCGGAAGACAGAAATCTTATAGAGATCGGATATAAAGATACACACGGCGGCATGGACATTGCCGCGCCCAACGGTACACCTATCTATGCAGTAAAAACAGGCAGAGTCATACTTGCCAAAACAGTATCCGGATACGGTAACTGTGTTATGATAGATCACGGAAACAATATAGTATCCGTGTACGGTCATGCCTCCAAGCTTCTGGTCGAAGAAGGTGACATCGTCACCAAAGGTCAGACTATAGCTTTGGTCGGGCTTACCGGTATTACTACAGGGTACCACCTACACATTGAGTTTCGCAAACTCGGTGCCCGTGTTGAACCGCTGGATTACATAACCATACCCGAAAGCTGACCCGAGGTTTCTCATTGGAAGGTAAAATATGAAAAAAAAGATATCACTGTCTGTTTTTGTGTTTGTGTTGCTCGCCGCAATTCTTTTGTCATTTATGGGAGCGTACGCCGTAAGCGCTTCAATATTCCGCGGGCAACTTGTTGAAATAGAACAGGCTTATGAAAAAACAGATAATACAAAATTAAGCAAATTACTTGAGCTTATATCCGGAGCGGGACTTTTTGATATTGACGATGATGCGGATTTTTCCGGATTGCTTGAATGGTACTCAAGTGTTTCAGGCGACAGATATGCCTATTATTACAGCGCCGAACAGTTTGAGAGTCTTAACTCGGATAACGCCGGAAACGGTGTCGGAATCGGAGTTATGGTAATAGAAAATGCCGATGAAAACGCAATTGAGATTACAAACGTAATGCCGGAATCAGCCGCGATAGACGCAGGGCTTTTGCCCGGTGATCTAATAGTTGCCGTTATCGATACTTCCTCCGGCAGCGATGTGCGTTATTCGGTTTCTGAACTTGGTTTTGAGGGCGCGTTGCAACGTCTCAGAGGCGAGGAGGAAACATACGCGGATTTTGTTGTCAAACGTGCAGACGGCGAACATGTGTTCAGTATACCGCGACGTGCCTACGAGTCGCTTTCCGTCACTTACCACGTCAATACCGAAAATTCCAAGGTCGGTGTAATTAAGCTGATCGAATTTGACCTCACTACGCCACATCAATTTCAAAACGCCATGGATGAGCTTATCTCTGTCGGCTGTGAATACTTTATTTTCGATGTGAGATATAATCCCGGCGGAGATTTGGCATCGATTTCGGCTGTCCTCAGCTATATGTTGAACGATGGTGACATAATAATTCGCACATCGGGCAAAGATATGTCGGATATGACAATCACCAAGGTATCTACGGTAAATTACGATTCATCATCTCCGTATGCCGCGTGCAATGTAAAAAAATCGGATATAGGCAAGTATCGCGATTACGTTAACGGGAAATGCGCTGTTCTTACCAACGGCAGTACAGCAAGCGCCGCCGAATTGTTTACATCGGCACTTAAGGATTACGGTATTGCCAAGGTCGTTGGTACTACAACGTTCGGAAAAGGGTCAATGCAAAGTGTATATGATCTTTCCGCTTTCGGTTATGACGGTGGGTTAAAACTAACAACACGTTTTTATTATCCACCGCTATCTGACGGATATGACGGTATCGGTATTGAGCCTGATGTTACCGTGGAGATTGATGCTGCGCTAAACGGGAAAAACATCTATAAAATCACAGACGCGGAGGATAATCAGATGAACGTAGCTCTGCGCGTCATAGGCGCATAATGTATCCGATACGATTACATGCGTGATATTACTATGCTATTCTAAACTGTTCAATTAAGGAGAAATAGAAATGTCTAAGGAACAAAAGCTCACATTTACACAACAAGGCTACAATGAGATGGTAGCCGAACTTGACTATCTGAAAAATGTGCGACGTGCAGAGGTAGTTCATGAGATAGAGGTTGCGCGTTCATTCGGCGACCTTTCCGAAAACGCCGAATATGATGAGGCAAGAACCGAGCAAGCTAAAGTTGAAGCAAGGATCAAAGAGCTTGATGAAAAGATCAACAATGCAATAATCATTGATGAAACCAAGATCGACTTTTCCGTTATCAGCGTTGGTTCAACGGTTAACGGACACAACATCACCGACGATGAAGACTTTGAATATATTCTTGTCGGTTCCAATGAAGTTGATCCGCTCAGCGGAAAGATTTCCGATTTGTCTCCCATCGGTAAATCGCTTATCGGTAAGCGCGCCGGCGATACCGTCACCGTTGAAACTCCCGGCGGAGAGATAAAATTAAAAATAGAAAAGGTAGCAAGAACCAAATCACACGAGTAATGACCGATAATGAAAGGACAGAATCAAAATGGCGGACAATCAGAACATAAACGAAAAGGGGAAGCAGGACGACACTGCTGATATACTGCTCGTAAGGCGCCAAAAATTGGACGAGTTGCGCGCCGCAGGTCAGGATCCATTTGTTGTGACAAAATACGATCGCACACACCGCTCAAGTGAGGTAAAAGAAAACTTTGAGGCACTTGAAGGAAGCGAGGTTGCGGTAGCTGGCAGACTTATGTCCAAACGTATAATGGGCAAGGCATCTTTTTGCCATCTGCAGGATCTCATGGGGACAATACAGGTATATGTTGCACGCGACAGCGTGGGCGAAGATGAATATCGTAGCTTTAAAAAGCTTGATATAGGAGACATTGTAGGTATAAAAGGTACTGTTTTCAAGACCAAGACAGGCGAAATCTCGGTACATGCAACGGCTCTTCAGCTTCTGTCAAAAAGTCTCAAGCCGCTCCCAGAAAAATTCCACGGACTTACAAATACCGACCTGCGCTACCGTCAGCGTTATGTTGATCTGATCATGAATCCGGAATCTAAGGATACTCTTATAAAACGTTCCAAAATAATCAGTTCGATCAGACGTTACCTTGATTCAAAAGGTTTTTTGGAGGTTGAAACGCCCGTTCTTGTTTCAAATGCCGGCGGCGCATCGGCAAGACCGTTTGAAACACACTTTAACGCGCTTGACGAGGATCTCAAACTCCGCATTTCTCTTGAACTTTACCTTAAACGTCTTATCGTCGGCGGTCTTGAAAAGGTATATGAAATAGGACGAGTATTCCGCAACGAGGGGCTTGATACGCGCCATAACCCGGAATTTACTCTCATGGAACTTTATCAGGCATTTACTGATTATCATGGGATGATGGATCTCACAGAGGATATGTACCGTCATGTTGCCATGGAAGTGCTTGGTACCACTACTATCACCTACAATGGTATAGTGATGGATCTTGGGCGTCCGTTTGAGCGTATAACCATGCTTGATGCGGTAAAGAAATACTCGGGCGTTGATTTTAACGAAATTCACTCGGATGAAGATGCAAAAACCGTTGCGCGCGAACACGGTGTCGAATTCGAAGAGCGACACAAGAAAGGTGATATTTTAAACCTGTTCTTTGAGACGTTCGCAGAAGAACACATGATCCAACCCACGTTTGTTATGGATCACCCGATTGAGATATCTCCTCTGACAAAGAAAAAAAACTCCGATCCGGCATATGTTGAACGCTTTGAGTTCTTCATGAACGGATGGGAAATGGCAAACGCTTACTCGGAACTCAATGATCCCATAGATCAACGTGAGCGTTTTCGTGCACAGGAAGAACTGTTGGCGCAGGGGGATGAAGAAGCCAACCACACCGACGAAGATTTTCTTAATGCGCTTGAGATCGGCATGCCTCCCACAGGCGGCATAGGTTTCGGTATTGATCGTATGTGTATGCTTATGACCGACTCGTCTGCCATAAGGGATGTCTTGTTATTCCCGACAATGAAACCTTTGGATTAAATAATCCGCAATGAAGCGAAATAAAGCTGTTTTTAGTGAACAATGAACGGAGATTCTCCCAATTGCTCGCCGCTTTGCGCCATTTGCTCGCCTTCAACAGACCAGACTCGAAAAAATCACCTTTGTTCATTATATATCCCCGCTAATATGGTTCATAGAGACCTATGACTTAAAAGCCATAGGTCTCTATTTTTTGCCAATTTTCATATTGCAGATATGCCCGTCGATTGAGTTCGTCGGGCTTTTTGGGTTCTCCAAAAAAACTTTTTTAAAAGGTGTTTGGTTTTTGACCCCAACCGTGCGGTAGGTAAGTGCGGGGGTAATTCCCACGATACACATTGAAAATTGAATACACATTCATCAGATACTGTCGTAGTACTTATTTAATATAACAAATCCGTAACTAAACCAGTGGTTCAAAAAAAATAAACCGATTATACCTGTAATACCTTCTTTATTCACAAGTTTGTAGTATAATAAAGATGCAAAAAAATGGAGGTACGGAAAATGAAGTTATCTCTTTCTTCAAACATAAGTAAGTTGCGAAAAGAACACTCCATGACACAGGAGCAGTTAGCGGAAGCCTTGGGCGTTACCTTTGCTTCCGTTTCAAAATGGGAGCGTGACGTCGCAACACCGGAATTAAATCTGATCGCAGAAATGGCGGATCTGTTTGGAGTTTCCTTCGGCGCTCTTGTCGGCTATGAGGTGCAG
>CAZISZ010000080.1:0-7628 GCA_964542035.1 uncultured Ruminococcus sp.
GCTTCCGAGGTGGCAACGGTCGATAAAGCCGAGTCTTTCGTGGTCAATCTGACCGACGGATCAAACGGTACGACCGAGGAGAATCCGCTTGCCTACCGCAAACGCAAGAGACATCTCGGCGATCGAAGGGACGGTCGCAGGATAAAGACCATACAGCCTGTTCTGCGCCTTATGCCCTACATCATGCCGAAGCGCAGTGATGCGCTTAACACCTTTTACGATCGTTTGGAGGTCAGCCGTGTCGATGATCTTTGTCGACGCAAGGTCAGAGAGGGAAAGATCCATTTTTCCGCACTCCATGTATTGCTTGCCGCGTATTTGAGAACGGTATCTCAACGCCCGGGCATCAACCGTTTCGTAAGCGGTCAAAAGATCTTCGCACGCAACGAGATCGTCTTTGTTATGACGGTCAAAAAAGAACTGTCACTTAACGCTCCGGAAACTGTTATCAAGGTAAAATTCGATCCCGCGGATACCCTTGATGAAGTTTACGAGAAGTTTGATAAAACAGCTCAAGAGGCTATCGCATCGATGGAGAACCCTACCGATTTCGATAAGCTAAGCAAAGTCTTGTCCATCATCCCCGGTCAGCTGCTCAGATTTACTATGTTTATTCTGCGCTGTCTTGACTACATAGGCATGTTACCCAAAGGACTCCTTAAACTCAGTCCATTTCACGGTTCGATGATAATCACAAGTATGGGTTCTCTCGGTATAAAGCCTATCTACCATCATATTTATGATTTCGGTAACCTCCCCGTGTTCATATCATACGGAACCAAAAACCTTTGTTATGAATATGATCGAAAGGGAGTGCTGACACGTCGCAAATACATGGATGTTAAGGTGGTTACCGATGAACGTATATGCGATGGGCATTATTACGCCTCTGCTTTTAAGCTTTACAAAAAGTTTATCGAGCATCCGGATGTGCTTGAAAAGCGACCGGATAAAGTGGTAGAGGATATTGAATGACAACAAACCAAAGACTCCGCAACCTTAAGTCGCGGAGTCTTTGGTTTATGTGGGGTGTTCTATCGCTATATTTTATTCACCGATGCCGCAAATATCTCTTATTATTTTACCGGCCATTATGTATCCGACCACCGGCGGAACAAATGAAACGCTTCCGGGCGGAATACGTCCGAGCTCGCCTTCGGAGGCGGGCTTTTTCGCATATTCACGTGTGGTTTCTTTTGAATAGACTACGCATAGCTTATTGATTCCTCTCGCACGCAGTTCTCGTCTCATCACGCGAGCCAATGGACAAACCGATGTTTTGTATATGTCGTCGATCCCAAAAAGTTCGGGGTGGAGTTTGTTGCCGGCTCCCATGGCCGATATTATCGGTACGCCGAGCTTGTGTGCTCGTGTTATTATATCCAGCTTTGCCGAAACGGTATCTATGCAATCCGCTATATAATCGAAATCCGAAAAATCAAGCTCCAATTTCTCGGCGTTTTCCAGAAGATAAAAGGCATTTATTTTATTAATTTTGCATTCCGGCGCGATCAGCGCCGCGCGTTCCGCGGCGGTGTCTACCTTGGGGCGACCTATTGAATGCAGATCGCTTATCAGTTGTCGGTTTAGGTTGGAGGGGGCAACACAGTCGCCGTCGATTACGGTTATTTCTCCCACCCCCGCGCGGATCAGGGCCTCAAATACCGCGCCGCCTACGCCGCCTACGCCGAACAGGGCAATATGCGCGCGGCGCAATTGCTCTACCGCTTCGGTGCCTAGCAAGTATTCCGTTCTTGAGCTGTCAAGCATTTATTATCTCCGTTGTTGTTTTTGTCAGCGCGGTCGTACACCGCATTGTAAATATAATACCACAAAAAGAGTCAAAATGCAAGGGCGTTGAGAGCTACGAATAATATGAATGAAAAAAGTTTTTCTTTTTGCATATATCGTCACAAAAGCTTTGACAAAAAATGCTTTTTGCTGTATACTATAATCATATGGTAAAGTACCATCATGCGTTATGCGGATATCGCACTTTGTTAGCGATACTATCTGTCTTTACATCAACTATCTGAGGTGACGAAATGAATAACGAACATAAAGGCAAAAACAAAGAAATCGAAAACGATTCAAAACACGAACTCGACATTGTTTTGGAAGAACTTAAAAAAGCAGCCGAAATCAAAATGTCCGGGAAAAAAGTATTTGACGGCAGAGTTATTCGTGTGGATCAGGACACAGTAGTGCTTCCCGATGGTGCGCTGACAACGCGCGAGGTGGTAAGACATCCGGGCGGCGTGTGCATTTTACCGCTTACCGATGACGGGCGCGTGCTTTTGGTGCGCCAGTTCCGATACCCGGAGGCGCGTATCTTTATTGAGTTGCCAGCCGGCAAGCTTGAAGCGGATGAACGCCGCGATGGGCTGTTTGCCGAAGCAGCGCTGCGCGAGCTTAAAGAAGAGACGGGCGCTGATTGTCGTGAACTGACTTATATCGGTGATTTTTATCCTTCTCCGGCTATACTTGACGAGGTGATACACATGTATCTTGCAGAAGGACTTACGTTCGGCGAACCGTCGCCCGATAATGATGAATTTTTGGATGTCATATCATTGCCGCTTTCCTATCTTTGCGATATGGTGGTACACGGTGAAATAACCGACGGCAAAACGCAGGCTGCCGCGCTTAAGGTGAAATATATTCTTGACAGACGCCAAGAGTAAAGCAACCGTTCGTACTGAAATCTTCAATAATAGACAACTGTAAAAGTCAGCAAAATAAGATCAAATTTTTTGGCAGATATGCCGCCGAAAAAACACCGCAAAGGCGAGCTGCTCAAGCTCGCGCACCGAGGAAAGTTGCCGAAATCTTTTGGTTTGGCAGGCGGCGATAAGCGCACCGACTCCGCCGTTCGGTTCGCGATTGCAAAACGAAGTTTTGCAATCGGCTGAAATTTCAAATAATAAAAGGAGTTGATCTCCGTGAAGCTTAACACAAAACGCACGGTATGTGTGGGATTTGCGTTCTTTCTTATCTGTGCCTTTTGGCAGGCGTATGATACAATAATACCGAAGATACTTACCGATCGCTTCGGTATGTCGCAAAGTGTATCGGGCTTTATAATGGCACTTGATAATATTTTCGCATTGTTCCTTTTGCCGCTGTTCGGTGTGCTGTCGGATAAATGCCGCTCAAAAATCGGCAGACGCACGCCGTTTATACTTGGCGGTACGATTTTTGCCGTGGTGGCGCTTATTGCACTGTCTTTTATATCGGGAGTACAACTCGAATGTCTCGGTATTATAAGCAATACGGATAGCACCGAGGCGCGGTATCTTATATATGACGCCGAAAGCGACGAGGTGCTTGTCACACCCGACGGTGAACGCTTTGTGCTTTCGGAAAAATTCACTCGCGAGGAGTTTGCGGCAATTCCGTCGCTGAAGTCGGGCGGATCCGGTAACGCAGATGATGACTATACCGATTACGTGGTTCCCGCGCGCCAAAAGTATATCGGAACGGAAATCACCGTCCATCATCCGACGGTACTTGTGTGTTTTATTTCCGTACTGCTTGTGTTACTTTTGGCAATGGCGACTTTCCGTACACCTGCTGTGGCGCTCATGCCGGACGTTACTCCCAAACCGCTGAGATCTAAGGGAAACGCAATAATCAATCTCATGGGTACGCTGGGTGGTAGCCTTGTTTGGGTACTCGGTATATTGCTTGGAACCGGCAGTACGGAGAACACCTTTATGAGCTATATGGGATATTTTATGATAGTCGGCGGGCTTATGCTCATCTGCCTCGGCGTTTTTATGATAACGGTAAACGAGCCTAAAATGGTGCGCGCAATGGAGCAAGAGAGCCGCGCTATGGGGATTGAAGACAATGTTGGCGAGCGAGCGGATGAAAATGCTTCGGACGATGTTGTAAAGGCAAAACTCTCGCGCGGAGAACTAATGTCACTTGTTTTGATACTTGCATCTGTTGTTTTTTGGTATTTCGGTTATAATGCGGTCACAAGTAAGTATTCGGTATATGCGGGGAATGTTTTGGGGCTTGACTATAACAGTACATTGCTTGTCGCTAATGTGGCGGCGCTTATATCGTTCATTCCGGTCGGAGCGCTGTCATCGCGTTTCGGTCGCAAAAAATGATAATAGCCGGCGTTGTGTTGCTCGGTGTTGCGTTTACTGTTGCCGCTTTTTTGACAAACGGTACGCCTCTTTCGGTAATGATGATCATATTCTCGCTTGCGGGTATAGGTTGGGCAACAATAAACGTTAATTCATTTCCCATGGTTGTTGAACTCGCCTGCGGCGGAAATGTCGGAAGGTACACCGGCTTTTACTACACCGCAAGCATGGCAGCGCAAACGCTCACTCCTGTACTTTCCGGGGTTATTATGGATAAGTTGGGCATGCGCACTCTTTTTCCGTATGCGGCGATATGCGTTGCTGCGGCACTCGTTACCATTAGTTTTGTAAAACACGGCGATTCAAAGCCGCCGAAAAAAGGAGCGCTTGAATCGCTCGGAGACGGGGAGGATTTTTGATGATTATTCTTTGGTTCATTTTTGCACTTTTTGTAGCTTGTGGACTGTATCTTTGGGCAGTAATGCCGCGTCGTGAGGCTAAGACATCAATTGAGCCGCTTAAAACAGACTATGCGCACCGCGGTCTTTGGAATGATGACATTGCCGAGAATACCCTACCCGGATTTATGGCGGCAGATCGCGCAGGTTACGGTATCGAGCTTGACGTACGCCTTTCTTCCGACGGTGAGATAATGGTTTTTCACGATGACACACTTGAGCGGTTGTGCGGAAGACCGGAGAGGGTGGATGAACTTACGGCATCCGAACTCAGTTGGGTTGGCATAATGGAAAGTTGCGATCGCATTCCTCGCTTTGAAGATGTTCTTGCTCGCATTGACAAGTCGACTCCGTTGCTTATCGAACTTAAAGGTTATGATATCGAGCTTTGCGAAAAGTTGGCGGAATTGCTGGATGGCTACGATGGATATTATTGCATTGAATCCTTTAACCCGCTGTTACTTAATTGGTTTAGAAGAAACCGTCCGCGTGTATTGCGCGGACAGTTGAATGCCAATCTTTTTAAGATAAATAAAAAAGGTAATTTTTTTGCCAACCTTGTTGCCACCCCGATGCTTCTCAACTTTCTCTCACGTCCGGATTTTATTGCCGCCGATATTAAATGGCAACGCAGTATACCTGTCAGAATATGCACCGAGTTGTTTCACGCACCGCTATTTTTGTGGACTGTGAGAACAGACGAAGAATATAATGCCGCTCGCTATCATTCCGTCGGCAGAATATTCGAGCACATAGATCCGCAAAAGCTTAAATGAGAAATGCAAGATTAAGCATTTGTAATTTGCCGAATACCGCCTTTGCGCGGTATTCGGCGGAACTTTTATCAAAATTGCCATAAAAGGGGTTAGTTGTTGCTAACCGAATGTTAAACTTAACGAAAACGATATTTTTCTAAAAAAATGCTTGACATTTTCCGAGTTTTGGTGTATTATATAGCATGGTTAGCGAGGGCTAACCTTTAAAACGGTTGTTGAGTTAGTTCGTGCTAACCGAACAACACGGCGTATACAACGGAGATTAAAAAATGATGCCATTAAGTCTTGCAGAGATCGGCGAGGAAAATACGGTAAAAAAGATAGGTGGGAGCGGGGAAGTGAGGCAACACCTTGAAAACCTTGGGTTTGTTGTCGGCGGAACCGTTATGGTGATAACAACTCTCGGTGGAAATGTCATTGTTAACATCAAGGGGTCTCGCGTTGCCATCAGTGCCGAGATGGCGCAAAAAATTATGGTCTAACGGCCGAGTGCCGCTACATACAAGAAAAACATCAAGGAGGAGCATGAAGATGAAGACCTTAAAGCAGGTTGGGATCGGACAGACGGTCAAGGTGGTAAAACTTCATGGTGAGGGCGCAGTCAAACGCCGCATAATGGATATGGGACTTACCAAAGGTGTTGAAGTTACCGTTCGCAAGGTTGCGCCGCTCGGCGACCCTTTTGAAATTACCGTTCGCGGTTACGAACTGTCTCTTCGCAAGGCTGATGCCGAGATGATCGAGGTTGAATGATTACGATTCAGACATGTATTATTCCCACATATCCCCGGGGAGCGGCTCCCCGAAAAATTAAGACACGAGGTTAGCCTGAGCTAACCTCGGTTATGAACAGAGAGGAACAAAAGATGAGTGAAATAAGAATTGCTCTGGCGGGCAACCCCAACAGCGGCAAAACTACACTGTTTAACGCACTCACCGGTTCAAACCAGTTCGTAGGAAACTGGCCGGGAGTTACGGTCGAGAAAAAAGAGGGCAAACTTCGGCGTCATGAGGGCGTTGTGATAACTGACTTGCCCGGTATTTATTCGCTTTCTCCTTACACGCTTGAAGAAGTTGTTGCAAGAGACTATCTTATCGGTGAGCGCCCCGATGCCATACTCAATATTATTGACGGTACAAACCTCGAGCGCAACCTTTACCTTACAACACAACTTACCGAACTCGGAATTCCGGTGGTCATTGCCATCAATATGATGGATGTTGTTAAGAAAAACGGCGATAAGATCAATACTGCCGAACTTTCACGTCAACTCGGTTGCCAGATCGTTGAGATCTCCGCTCTTAAGGAAACCGGCGTTATGGAAGCTGCCGAAGCGGCGATTGATGCTGCCAAAAACGGTAAAACCGTTCCGAAGCACACTTTCTCCGGCAGTGTGGAGCACGCAATAGCTCACATCGAAGAGGCGGCGGTTCACAGTATGCCGGAGGAGCAGCAGAGATGGTATGCGATAAAGATATTTGAGCGCGACGAGCGCGTGCTTCAAAAACTCAATATTGATAGCGCTGCCATGGCTCATATCGAAGCCGATATCAAGGCGGCGGAGCAGGAACTTGACGACGACGCCGAATCCATAATTACCGGCGAACGTTATCTATACATAGCGGAGATTATAAAAGCGTGCTACAAAAAGAAAAATGTCGGTAAACTTTCCACTTCCGATAAGATAGATAAGGTCGTTACCAACCGTTGGCTTGGCTTGCCGATATTTGCCGCGGTAATGTTTTTGGTCTATTATATCGCAATGGTTGCTGTCGGTACTCCCGCCACCGATTGGGTGAATGACGGCGTATTCGGCGACGGTTGGCACTTGCTGTGGATCGGATCTTCCGCGTATAACGAAGCGGACGGAACCTATTCCGATGCACTTAACGCCATAAACGGATTTATTGAGATTGATCCGGAAGCTGAGGATTTTGATCCTGCGGCTGCTCTTGAAGCCATAAAGAATTTTGCACCTTCAAGCGATAACGCCGTTGGCGTGATCACTATCGAGAATGATGAAACTCTCTCTCTTGACGATTTCAGAGTATTCTATTCTTCCATACCCGATTCTGAAGCCGATAGTGAAGATGTTATAGGCATGACATTTGTTGATGCTGTTGAGTATTTTGTAAACGAAAACGGCGAGTTTGCCGCTCCCGATCCTGCCGAATTCGGCGTGTGGATCCCCTCTGTACCCAATCTGATCGGTGACCTTTTAAAGGTCGATAGCGATGAACCCGCTTGCCCCGAGTGGCTCAGCGGTCTGATACTTGACGGTATCGTTGCCGGT
>CAZISZ010000081.1:0-7618 GCA_964542035.1 uncultured Ruminococcus sp.
ATAAAGATAATGTACTTTGTGATGTAATTAAAAGGTTAAAAAGAACTTTTAAAAATGTATGGAGGTAAAAATGAACGCATATGCAGAAAATGCCGCATTGGCGTCCTACCATATCGCATACAATTCACTTGAGAGGCGGTTTTCCGATCGCGGTACCGGTGACTCGGTAAGGCGTATAGCCGCTGTTCAGGAGGAAAACGAAGCGCGCACAGCCGCACTTTCTCCGGCGGCATACAGGCTCGGGGCGCGTAAAGAGTGCCGTGATTGGAACGCCAGATATAAAACAGGCAGCTCGGACGAAGGGTTTTATATGACTGTCGGTGACTACAAACGTTGCTTCCGCGACGGTATGGGTTATAGTCCGGAGGCGAAGGTCTCTCGCCGCGCACGCGCGATGGGCGGAGAATGGAAACCGGAACATCCCGCGGCGGCATATCGATTTGACGAATCCGCAGAGCCGCGTGCTCTCACTCCCTCCGGAGAGCGCCGTATGGCGCCAGCCGAGGCATATCGCGAGGCGACGGTTGAACGATGGTTCCCGCGCGAGGAGATAGCTCCGGTAAAGGACAGACGCTTGAGGTCTGTTCCGATAGGAGCTGTGGCGCTGGTGTTACTGTTTGCCGTTATACTGGCATTGCCGATAACGCTCAGCGTTATGGTGAAGGAGCGCGGGGATGCCGTGGCGGCAGCCGAATCGAGACTTGCCGAACTTGAGACCGAGATGACTTCCCTGCAAAATTCTCTTGCAGCCAAAAACGATCTTGCGTCGATACGTAAAATAGCGGTAGATGAATACGGAATGATAAGTACGGATATCTCCACCACGCACTATCTTGCGCTCGGCGGACGGGATACGGTAGAGGCGTTCAGCACGGATACCGAAAATACGGGAGTTGTGGCTCTTCTAAGTGCGCTCGGAATCATAAAAGCGAATAAATAAAGCTTACGCACAATAATATTAATTACAAACGCTTACTTCCGACTGCGTATTGTCGCGGTAAAAATCGAAAAACAACAAAATAATAAAGATGGGAAGTATTGAATTATTATGAGGGGAGAGCAATGAAGGGCGGTAGGATAAAGATAAGCACAAGCCTTATCAAGCGGTCATATTTCATCTTTGCCGTTATCACCCTTGCGTTCGTTCTGCTTGCAGTAAGGATATTTACAATACAAACGGTCAATTTTGATTATTATCAACAAAAGGTCATCGACCAACTGACTACCGAGTCTACAGTATATTCCGAACGTGGGGTGATATACAGCTCGGACGGCGCACAGTTGGCAACCAATATAACCGCATATCGTATAGCCATAGCACCGTCAAACATACGCGCGGCGGTAGCCGAGTCTACCGGCGAGGATGCCAAAAATTACGATGATATTATTTCCCGCGGGCTTTCGGGGATACTCGGTGAAAAGTACGACGTGACGTACGAGACGGTGAGTGAGCTGATAGAAAAGAAAAAAACCAGCCTTGATGCTACGCTCGTACGACTTGCAGACAGCGAAAGCGCGGATCGTGTGCTTGATTTTGTATCAAAAAACGGTCTTGAAAACATGGTGCTTGTTGAGGCTACAACTCAGCGCTATTACCCATACGAAAATTTGGCATCTCAGCTTCTCGGTTTTACCGGAACTGACGGCACGGGACTATACGGTATAGAATACCAATATAACTCGCAACTTGCGGGTACGCCCGGGCGATATATCACCGCTCGCGATTCGTATGGAAACGAGATGCCTTTTGAATATAAAAGCGTTATCGATGCTGTGGACGGATATGATCTTTACACCACGATAGATATCAAGATACAATCCATTCTTGAGGAGCAGTTGCGTGCGACTTTTGAGGAATGTCAGCCCGAGTGCGGAGCTGCCGGTCTTGTTATGAATGTAAAAACCGGTGCGATCCTCGCCATGGCGACATATCCCGATTTTGATTGCAACAATGCGCGTACCCTCAGCGATTATTATGCCGATCTGCTTGACGCATCCGGGTATACCGCGGGAACATCGGAATATAATACATTAAAGTCGGAACTTTTGTCACGTATGTGGTCCAACAAAGTGCTCAGCGATCCGTATATGCCCGGTTCGACATTTAAAATAATAACCACTGCGGTAACGCTTGAAGAGGGCGTTGCAACGGTGGATGAGGCATTTTACTGTCCGGGATATCTCCAAGTTGCGGACCGTAAGATACACTGCTACCATACAAGCGGTCACGGCAGACTCACCCTCGGTGAGGGACTTCAGCAATCCTGCAATCCGGTTATGATGACGGTGGGATTTCGTATAGGAGAAAAGCGCTTTTACAATTACTTCCGCGAATTCGGGTATCTCGAAAAGAGCGGTATAGATCTCCCGGGTGAGGGCAAAACGGTAATATGGGATGAGGCGGATTTTTCAACGGTTGACCTTGCCGTTGCCTCGTTCGGGCAAAACTTCCAAATATCCATGATAAATCACCTTACCGCTATATCTGCCGTGGCAAATGACGGTAAACTTGTAACTCCGTATGTTGTTGAAAAAATGATCGACGGTGACGGAAATGTCGTCTGGAGTCACGAGACCGAGGTGCGCCGTCAGGTTGTCAGCGCGTCTGTGTCTGAGACGGTGTCGGAGGTGCTTGAAGCAGGTGTTTCGGGTGACGGCGGTGCCAAAAACTGTTATGTGGCAGGATATAAGATAGCCGCAAAAACAGGAACTTCCGAAAAGATAGGCGATGCCGATTCGCAGGCTCGTATAGGATCATGTGTGGCTTATGCTCCGGCGGACGATCCCGAGATAGCCGTTTTAATAGTTGTTGACGACCCTAAAGTAGGTACACGCTACGGTTCCATGATAGCCGCGCCGTATATTGCCAATTGTATGGCGGAGATGCTTCCGTATCTCGGCTATGAGCCGCAGTATACCGAAGAGGAGGCGGCGGCGCTGGATGTTACGGTTGAAGAATATCGCGGTCGCAGTTTACGAGTTACCCAAAACATGATAAGCGCGCTCGGTGTGGAATACGAGATAATAGGCGAAGGGAATACCGTAACGGCACAGTCTCCCGCCGCCGGCTCGGTGATATCAAAATCCGATGGCAAAATAATAATCTACCTCGGTGACAGTGCGCCGACGGTTGACGTAAAGGTTCCCAATGTAGCAAATCTTACAGCCGGAGCGGCAAATAAACTAATAATCGATCAAGGACTTAATATAAAGATAGAGGGCAGTCGCGGTCACACACTGGGCAGTGAAGCGCTTGTTGTGTCGCAGTATCCCGCAGCAGGAGAGACTGTAACGCGCGGCAGCGTAGTGACGGTTACGGTGCGATTTACCGACGACGAGGATTAACGTCGAATCTGCGAATTTAAAATGAAATAAAAAACAAACGTAAAAAAGAAGGCGATAACTTAAAGAAAATTCCCGACAAAAAGCAAAAATCGAGAAGTTCAAAAGTCGCGCGGCGATAAACCGCGATCGAGATTAACCGGCGATATAGATAAATATTAATATCTGGTGGTGGATTTTATGGAGCTTGGGATTTTGCTTGACAATGCGGGTATCGAATACCGCGCCGAGGGAAAAACAAATATTGATATCACCGATATAGTATCCGATTCTCGCAGGGTGTGCCGCGGTTGCTTGTTTTTGTGCATTCGGGGCATTAAAAGCGATTCTCACCTCTATGCAGACCGCGTATGCGCCGACGGTGCCGTGGCTCTGGTGATAGAGGTGGGGTGTGTATTCGACCGACGGCGCATCCCGGCGGAGATAACGATAATATATACTCAAAATACCAGGGCGGCGCTTGCTCGCCTCTGGTATGCCCGGTATGAACTCGCGGCGGCGAAGTTTCGCTTTGTCGCCGTTACCGGGACAAACGGCAAGACTACGGTAAGCCATATGTTGCGTACCATATTCGGAGCGGCAATGTACAGGTGCGGAATTATCGGTACGGTGGGGTGCGAAACGCCGCTACGTGTGCTTGATACGCGCTGCGATCCGAATTTTTCACCGGATGATGCAAACGCCAATATGACAACGCCGGACCCCGGGCAGCTTTACCGCATTCTTGCGGCAATGCGAGACGATGGGGTCGAGTATGTATTTATGGAAGCCACATCGCACGCTTTGGCGCTTTCAAAATTGGCACCGTTGCATTTTACGGCGGCAGTTATAACCAATCTGACGCCGGAGCATTTGGATTTTCACGGCAATATGGAAAATTATTTTCTCGCAAAAGCCGAAATACTTAAAATGACCGATATAGCCGTTCTTAATGCCGACGACGCGTACGCTGATCGCTTTTTGGAATACGCGCGTGAACGTGAATTGCCATGTGCCGAGCATATTATCCTTTGCAGCGCAGGACACAATCGCGTGAAAAATACCGTGGGATGCATAAGATACACTGCCGAGTCGATTCGCGTTTCGGATGGCGGCGGTATAAGTTACACGATGGTTTCCCCGGGCGAAATACGCGCACTGCGTTGTGCAATGCCCGGTGGTTTTACCGTTATGAACTCGTTGCAAGCGGCGGCTGCGGCAATATCTCTCGGTATCGGCGGCAATGCCGTGTCGGATGCATTGGCATCCGCATCCCCGACTCCGGGCAGGCTTGAACGTGTACGGATTAGCGGTAAATTTCCCATATCCGTTTTTATCGATTACGCGCACACACCCGATGCGCTTGAAAATCTGCTTCGCACCGCACGCGGTTTTATCGATGCACGCAGTACATGTCGCGGCGAGCCGCGCGGGCGTGTGATACTGCTTTTTGGATGCGGCGGAGACAGAGATAGACAAAAACGTCCCGAAATGGGACGCATAGCTTCTAAAATGGCTGATTTTTGCGTGATAACATCGGATAATTCAAGATCCGAGCGACCGTGCGATATCATAGATGATATAATGTCGGGGTTCGATCTCAGCTGTCCGCATATCACGGAGGTCAACCGCAAGGCGGCAATCGAGTGGACGATAAAGAATGCCGGTTCGGGAGATGTGATATTGCTTGCGGGCAAGGGGCATGAAAAATACGAGATCGACGCCAACGGCAGACATGAGTTTTGTGAAGCGGATATAGTAAAGAATGCCGCTGTCGAATGGATGCGAGTTCACGGCGAGACCGAAGACGGCAATTTATAAAAAATATTTAAAATCAAAAATCAAGAAAATAAAAATGTCGTACAAAAGCGGATGAGTGATGCGTTCGTATGTGCGACCCGACGGATCACAGATCATGAAGATAAAGATAAATGTAAACGGCGGGAGCATATCTGTCTCCCGAGTGGCGGAACTTTGCGGCGGCAGAGTAATGGGTGGCGCTGCGGAATCGCTTGATGCGCCGATACGCTATATATGTACCGATTCTCGCGAGGTCGGTGAAGGTGTACTTTTTGCCGCAATAGTCGGCGAGCGTGCGGACGGTCATGATTATATCAATTCGGTGGCGGCGGCGGGAGCCGCGGCTGTTCTCGGCGAAAAAATGCCGGACGGAGTTACTGTCGATATTCCCGTAATAGTTACAGGCAGTACGGTGGCGGCGCTGACGGCGCTTGCCGCGGGCTTTGCCGATTCAATAGCGGCGCGCAGGATAGCGGTAACCGGGAGTGTAGGTAAGACCACAACCAAAGAGTTTATTGCCGCCGTGCTTGCGGAGCACGTGCCGAGCGGCGGCGTGTTTCGAACCGAGGGAAACAAAAACAGCACGATAGGTATGCCGCTGACTATGCTCGGCATCCCCGCGGATGCCGAATATGCCGTACTTGAGATGGGGATGAGCGGACTCGGCGAGATAGAAGCGATGTCGCTTGCCGCACGCCCGGAGATTGCCGTCATAACCAATGTGGGTTCATCACACCTTGAATATTTGAAAACGAGAGAGAACATCGCACGCGCAAAGTTGGAGGTGCGCGCCGGTCTTAAGTCGGACGGTATACTGCTTTTAAACGGTGACGAGCCGTTGCTCGCAGATGTTTGGCAAAACGACATCCGCGCAGTTCGGTTTTCTGCTTCGGGCGATGAGAATGCCGACTTTTATATCTCCGAACTTGTTGACAGCGCGGATGGATGTATGTTCACAATGAACTCGCGAAAGCGTGTGATAAAAAATATAAAGATCCCTGTACGGGGGCGTCATAATGCGCAGGCCGCTCTGATCGCCGCTGCCATAGGTGCGCTTTTGGAACTTTCCGATGATGAGATACTTCGCGGTGCTGCGGCGTTCAGACCTGCCGCCATGCGTCAATCCTTTATAAACGCGGGTGGACTTTCTGTTATTGAGGATTGTTACAATGCAAGCCCCGAATCGATGCGTGCGGCGATAGATGTTTTGATAACAGCCGCAGCCGAGCGCGGAGGTATACCCGCTGCAATACTCGGAGATATGGGCGAGTTGGGGGAAGGATCTGCCGAAATGCACCGCGCCGTGGGCGAGTATTTCGCCGAACGCGGAGGAGGTTTTCTTGTTGCTTTCGGTCCCATGTCAGCGCACACTGCGCGTGGCGCGGCAGCAGCGGGACTTTCCCCCGAGTGTATAGTAAGAATTGCGGATATAACATCCGATGATTCGCCGCGTATCGCAGCCGAGGCAGCAAGGCGCACGCTCGGAGAGCGTGATTGCTTGCTTGTCAAGGCAAGCCGTTCGGTTAGGGCAGAGCGAATAATTGAATCTTTGCGCACAATGCAAGACAAGGCGTGATACGGTTCACGCACTTTTTCAAATCGTTTGCATTACAATATAAAACGACTTTAAAGTCAGGTCATAAACGGGGAATATAAAAATGAAAACAAGAATGCTCATCGAATTTTTCTCGGTGCTGATTGGTGTGTTTTTTGGCACCGTGTTGATACTGCGCCGACTTATTCCGATACTTAAAAGCCGAAAAATAGGTCAAAAGATATATGATATCGGACCGAGATGGCACAAAGGCAAGGAAGGCACGCCGATAATGGGCGGTGTGGGATTTATCATTCCATCCGTGGCGGCTTTTTGCGTTTTGTTCATAGTTTACGCCGCAAACGGTCGCGCCGCAGAACTTATCCCCGCGGCACTTACAATGGGTTTGGGCGTGGCAAACGGTCTTATTGGTTTTTTTGACGATTATACCAAGCTTATAAAAAAGCAAAACGAGGGTTTTTTGGCTTGGCAAAAATTCTCGCTGCAACTCATCGCGGCGGCTCTTTATCTCTTTGCCATGACTATGCTCGGTTATATCGATTCAACACTGCGTATTCCTTATTTCAATGTTGAATTCGAGCTCGGAATATTCTATTACATTGCGGCGCTTCTGCTTATTACCGGAATGGTAAACGGGGTTAATCTTACCGATGGTATTGATGGCCTTTCAAGCAGTGTAACGGCGGTTGTCGGTGCATTTTTTGCCGTTGCGGCATTCGCTGCCGAGATGCCCGAGCTTTCCTGTCTTGCCGCAACGGTTATAGGCGGTACTGTAGGCTTTTTAATGTACAATTTCTATCCCGCAAAGGTGTTTATGGGAGATACCGGATCTCTTTACCTCGGCGGAATGGTGGTGGGGATGGCGTTTTTGATAGGCAACCCGCTTATTATAGTCGTGGCGGGACTTGTTTATATTTGCGAGATCGCCTCCGATATCCTTCA
>CAZISZ010000082.1:0-7511 GCA_964542035.1 uncultured Ruminococcus sp.
CCCAGCTTGAAGCGCCGTCTATCTGACAGGACTCATAGATCGCGGGCGAGATTGACTGAAGACCGGCAAGGAATATCAGCATCTGAACGCCGGAGCGGTTTACTATGTCGTAAATGTTGTTGATAGCGGATACGACATAATCCACTATCTCGGTACCGACCTTCATGTTGGCAAACAACGCCTCGATATCGATTGCCGATACCAAATCTTCGGTTGTACTTTGCCCCGACGCGTCCATACTGTCCATCTCCTCACCCATGTCCGCGATAATGTTTTGCGCATTTATCGATTCCATAAGACCTGTGGAAAGTATAACGGGTATGAAGAAGATCGCGCGGAAGATCGCACGTCCCGCCATCTTTTGGTTGAGCAGTACAGCCATAAAGAGCGAGAAGATTATGATGGCGGGGATATCAAAGAGAAGCTCTTTGATACCCAGCACCAACGTTTGTGCAAAATCCGGATCGTCGATGAGTGCCTCGCGGTAGTTCTGCCATCCGACAAACTCGGATACAAGTCCTCCACCCGCCTGAACGCTTATGCGCTCAAAACTGTACTTTACCGAGTCGAATATGACCGGCAGGTAGATCAGAATAAACCCGATCACAAACGGAAGAACGAACAGCCAACCCGAACGGGCTTTGCGGCGGTCAAGTGATGCGGCGCGGCGCTTTTTGGGCTTTGCTTTGCCGCCCTTGGTGCTTATGGTGTTTTTAAGTTGAATATCGTTAGTCACTTGAAGCACCTCTCTTTCAATCGTTTACATCAAAGTAGACAGCATTTCCGGCTTTGACTTTAACACCGCCGTTTGCGGCAATCTTATAGGTCACACCGTCAAGCACTACTTCAACGTCAAAGTAGTTGTAGTTAAGTATGAAGAAGGTTCCGTCCTCGTATGTTACCTTAACGATGTTGCCGTCGTCCTCGGTATACTTGGTGTAGGTGTAACCCTCGTCCTCTTCTTCGGTCGTGGTGGTGGTTGTGGTGGTTGTGGTGGCGCTGCCGGATGTGCTACCGTCAACAGAGGGGATATCGGGGATCTTTTCCACTATCTCGGATGCCACTTCGTAGCACTGTTTTACTATGTCGATAGCACCGAGGAAGAGTGTTTCAACCTCTTCGGCGTACTTTTGGGACTCTACCATAGAGTACTGTACGTCTGCCTTAAACTCAGCGGAATACTGAGGATCGTTAATAAATACCTCAGCCGCGTATTCCGCGTTATCTGCCGCGTTTTTGGCGGATTGTCTCTGGTTGGCTATCTTTTTGATTATACTGTTGATGGTATTAACCTGACCGGATGCCTTGCGCAGTGCGGTGCTTTGTGCTGTGGTGGCGTTCTTGTAGTCGGTAGAAGCTTGGGTCTTGGCGGCTTTGGCGGCGTCATCTGCCTCCTTGGCTGTCAAATACTCGGCATCTGCGGCGTCAAAAATAGCCTTATCTGCATCGTATGCAGCCTTATCGGAGCTGGCGTTAATAGCTTCCTGAGCTTTATTTAAAGCCTCAAGACGGGTGTTGACCTTTACCTGCTGCGAACCGTAGTTGTAAGCCGCGGTGTAGAGCTTGGAATCCTCTGCCTTGAGAGAAGTGAGGAGAGCCGATGCTGTTGCGGCATCGTTGTTGTCAACATATGCTTTGAGGTAATCCTCGGCAAGCTTTTTGCCGTTAGCGGTGGTAGCATCAAGAGCTGTCTGATAGTTGGCATAGTAGGTATCAAGCTTTGCCTTATCGGAATCGTAATTCTTTTGGGCGTTCTCAAGAGCGGTGATAAGCTTAATGTGGTCGGCATGAGTCTTGAGCTGTGTATCGGCTTCGGTACGAGCTGCAAACTTATCGGCAAGTACCAAAGCTGTTGCCTCAGCTGCTGCTGTAGTGCTGTCCACAAGCGCGGAGTAGGTATCGATATCTGCAGTTGCCTGCTTGTAATCGTTTACATACTGCTTTACATAGTCAAGCTGATCATACAGACCGCGGTCTACGCGTCCGGTTGAGGCATCAATAACAAGTCCTGTTCCCTCGTAGCTGTTCTTGATGGAAGTCAGAGCGTTCTGCGCGGTCTCTACCGCGTCGATACGACCCGAAAGCGCCTTTTGACGAAGCTCTTCTTCAAGTTTCTTTGCCGCGGCTTCTTCCTCTGCCTTTGCCGCTTCCTCAATAGCCTTAAGATCTGCCTCGATTTCATCGGCGTCCGGCACACGCTCGCCTATAAGGAACTCGTGATCCACTATCTTAAGCAACTGCAAGTCGCGGGTAAGCTCGTTGAGCTTGGTGTAATACTTAACGATGTCATCCTTAAGAATGTCATAACGTACGGAATAGTACTGACTGAGAGTTTTGTCATCCTTAAGCTTTTCGTAATTCTGATAGCAGATCGTAAAGCTGAGAGATGCACCGTTTTCGATAGCTTTAAGGAAGCTGTAAGCGATGTTACCTTCCATGTTGATAGGCGAACCTGCCATCTGGACGTAGCTGTGAAGCACAACGCCTATGAAAGGCACCGCATTACTGGAGCGGTTGTAACGGCTGGAATCAAGCGGAACATTGAGAATGTAGTCAACATACTTCCATGTGAAAGCGTTGGCTCCGTCTGTCATAACTTCGCTGAAGTCCTCGCTCAGACTGTTGAATATGTCGGTGGTATAGCTCTGCGCGTCATCGCGGTTATAGGGCTCATCCTCATCAAAGTCCGAGTTGAGGTCGGTTCCGAGCGTAGATACCGAAATTCCGCTCTTGTATCCCTCGGGATAGTACTTGAGCAGGTTTTCGGAAAGTTTGGAGTAGAAATGGTTAAAATATGCAGGAGAGATAGCAAGTTCAAAGCGACCTACGTAGGTCTGCTGCGTTGCACTGTAGTATCTCTTTGAAGTGTACTGGTCGTTGATGGTTCTGGCTGCGTGCTTTTTAAGAGAAAGTCCGTCAAACCAAGAATCCTCACTGGATCGTGCGTAAACGAAGTCAAAGTCCGGGAATATGCCGAAATCTTTTTCGTTGGCGTACTCAAGCAAATCTTCATAGCCCGATTTGCCGCCAACGGAATTTTCCCATTTCAGATTGTACGGCACACTGCTGTACATACCGCCGTTGGCATAGCCCGTAAGCCTGAACTTGATGTTACCCACACCGCTCTCCGAGAGTTCATCATACATTGTTTTGATGTTCTCGAACGTGGTAAGGGGAGTCATTACGTTTACGGGGATAGAGAGTATCTTCTCCACAGTCTCCAGCGTACCGAGCGTTTGCAGGTAGAGCGGGATATCTTCGGAGACATCATCTTCGGTCAACTGTGTAAGGTCACCCTTGGCAACAAGGTAATCGCGATACGCCTCTGCCATGCCCATCCATGTGGTAGCATAGTAATCGGTAATACCCTTTTCCTCCGCAATGGTTTCATCCGTCAGCATAATGTAGCGGATTTTGTAGTTACCCACAAATTTACGCGAGGAAACAACCGTCCAGTTGGCGTTGGATCCGACCGAGATGATGTTTGCAAGGTTCATGGTATCGCGGGGACGAGGATAGAACTGCATCTCTATCGAGTTGTACTTATGTGTGTTGCTTGAGTGGTTGGTAACGATGGTTGCAAGCGAGTCGCCCTCTTCGATAATGGCAACAAAGCCGCGGTCCTCGTTGTACGTCGTTGTAACCTCCTCGTACACGGCAGCGGTGATCTCGTTTCCGTCCGCATCAAGTTCCGCTTCGGAAACAAGCACTGTATCGGTACGCTTTTCGTGAGTGTTGGAAACGATACCGAAAACGGGATATCTTATCACTTCTTGGTGACCGCCCGAGATAGTGTGGTAAGCGTAATCCTGTCCGTAGACCTTACCGTTGATTATGGTAGCACCCTTGTCACTAAGTTCTTCGTGACGGAAAAGCGTGCCCGAACCGTCGGGGTAGAAGTTGTAACCGGTAAACGTATCGGTCTTATCTTTGAGATAGTAGTTTGCACCGGCACCCATGTAAGGCAATACGCTGATATAAGTGAGCTGATAGAGAGACTCGGTAAAGCGGAGACCGTTTACCGGAACTCTTACAGTTACACCCCACTCGTCAAGAGTGTATTCAAGCGCCAGCTTAAAGAGTGCGGGGGATTTCTCGCTCTGGTTCTCGTAACCGGCATCTGCGTGATCCTGATCAAGATCTTCAAATGTGTACTGAGGCACATAGGTCTTGATTATAGACTCAACGTACATGGTCTCGGTGAGAGTTGCGTCAGGAGAGAAGATGTAAATTGCGTGCTCCTTGGTTATGGGGTAAAGCAGCATCATTTCCTGCTTAAGAGTCTCGGTGGGAGCTTCGCTGAGGTTTTTGCGGTTGTAGTTGGAACGAAGCTTATTGAAAAGGAACCATGTTTGGTTACCTGTATCGGTTACAAGCTTTGTCCAAAGAGCCTCGTTGTAGTAGTCGCGCCAGTTTGCCTCGCTGAGGAAGATCGGTTCGTCAAGCTTTTCACCGGTCTCTTTGGAGTACCATTCACCGTCGCGTGAGTAGCAGAGGTTGGTGTTGATACCAACGGTAGACGTGGTGTCGCCGTCGGCTATGTTCTGCTTTGCCTTTTCAACGAGAGTGCGCGTCTCGGCATTGATTTCCTCTGCGAAAACATCGAAAATGTTGTTTTCGAGTCTTTCAAGGAGGATCTGCTTCGGCACCAGCATACGGTTTTCTTCACGACCTATCGTGTACTCAACACGTATACCGTTTTTAATGTTTTTAAATTTGATCTGTCCACGCTGGGCTGCTTCGGTAAAGCTGTACATATACTTCTCGGTATCGTTATCGGTATATTTGATAACTACCTGAGAAAGCAACTGCTTCTTTATCGAATCAGATCCGGAGCTGTAAACATCGTAGGGGTTGGAAAAGAGTATCTGGCCGCTTGCGATATTTTTGGTCGCGACCTCTCCGGTGAATTGATCCACCCAGAGCTGATAACCGTCCTTTTCATA
This sequence comes from uncultured Ruminococcus sp., assembly GCA_964542035.1. Classification (GTDB taxonomy): domain Bacteria; phylum Bacillota; class Clostridia; order Oscillospirales; family CAG-272; genus CAG-390. The sequence continues at coordinate 4,947 of CAZISZ010000082.1, forward strand.
CATGAGGTCCATCTCCGCGAGTTTTTCCTCGGGATTTGCGAACTCTGTTGTGAGATATTTTTCGAGGGTAGCCTCGTAATCTATCTCTTCGGTTTCCTTCTTGGTCTGTTCATCGATCTCATAAACGGGGGTAATCTTTTTTGCGGATATACCTATCGTCATCGTACCGAGCAGCATCAGAACAGTCAAGAGTGCCGCTATAAATCTTTTCATATTTTATTTACCATGCCTTCCTTGGCTATTTGTGCCGGGAGCCGACCGCGAGCCATGTTTTTTTCAATTTCAATCTTATCAAAACGTAACACGTTGTCTGCCCCCTTCCCTGTTACATACGGTAGTTGATCTCGGTGATGATATTTGAGATGAAAGTTACTATCTTTCCGAGCAGTGTGGTAAAGAGGATACCGATGAACATGATCACCGCCATACCCACTATCGTGCTTATCGAGATAATGAAGTTCTTTCCGAGTGCGTAATCGTGTGTTACCATCATTCCGGTGAAGATGAGCAAGCCGCACCAGATAAACGCAACCGTTTCAACAAAGGAAACGATGTCGATCTCGGAGGCGGTGGCGAAGTTGGAATAAATGGTTGCCGGGATGATCATAAGTATCAACGGCAGCAGCGAATAACAGCAGGCGATAAAGATATCCTTAAAGCTGCCCTCGCCGTCAAACAGTGTGGTAAGACACCAGTTTGCAACGACCCACAAAAGAAGCGGGACCGCTACGCTGATAGCTTGCGACATAATGGTGGTGTAGTTTCCGCGCGGGTTTACAAGGTAACCCGAGCCTATCGCCTGATAGAAGAATGCTAAAATCGTTACCGCGAGGTAAACCAGCGCCGCACGAAGCGAGCCGCGCTTTTCATGCTTCAGATCCCAGAAGCCGTCGAACGGATGGAAGATCAGATGGAAGCCGTAAAGCAGCTCCTCCCCGAATGTTCGCTTACCGCCCGCTGTAGCCGCGCGCTTGTTAACCTTGCCCGCGTACTTAAAGAAGAGCACGACGGCGGCAATGATAACGCCCGCAATCAGAGGAATGAGAAGAACGTACTTGGAGATCCATTCTTTACGTATCTCTTTGTAGGCATCCGACCAGTTTTCGGTATCGTATGCGGCCTCAAAATACTTAAGCGCCTCGGCATAGTTACCGTTTCTCGAATATGCCTGACCGATACCGATGTAAGCTGTATCAAAGTTTGAGTTACGCTTAAGTATCTCTGTCCAGTCATCGATTGCGCGGTCAAACTGACGTTCGTTTTGGTTTTTCAGCGCGTTGATAAGTATATCGCCGTATTCGGTGCGCTGGAAGACCGTAAAGGATTTTTGGCTCTTATCAAGCAAAAGCATTGTACCGTCGCTGGTATAAACAACAGCGGCAAGTTTTGACATATTTCCGAGCTGTGTACCCTCATCGCCGAACGCAAACAGAAGGTTACCGTTAAAGTCGTAGGTAAATACCTTACTTCTCTTTTCGTCGATGATCGACCATGTCTTTTCGGGTCCTACGGCAACGTCAACAACTTTTGAGGGACCGGTCTTTGAACCGTCGGTGCTGGATGTACCTACATCAACTTCACCGGACGGCGGATAGAAGCCGTTACGCTTCATGACCTCATCACCGGAGTTGTTAAGCAGCTTTACAGGAGCGTAGTCGCCGCTCTTTGACTTGGATTTGATCGCATTTTGCTGTTTTTTGGAGTCCAGCGAGGATGTGGTTACATAGATGAGCTTATCGCGAATAGCGATGTTATTATATTCGGTAGGAATATACTGCTCGGTCTGTGCGCGCGCGGCGTCGGACATGATCTTTCTCCACACTTTATCCCATGCGGAAATAGAAACCTTTTGTGCGCCGATGATGCATATGAACTCGCCGGTATCAGACATAACAATGATACCTTGGTAAGTGGTGGAGGATACAACGTAGAGGCGGTTATAATCGTCAACCGCAAGTGCTACGGGTTTGTATACCGAATCATCTTCAAGTATATCATCCTCAGGCTCGGGGATGATGGAAAGGAAGTTACCGTCGCGGTCAAAAGTGACTATACGGTTAGCGTCGGTATCGCAAACAAAGATCCTGTCTTTTGTTACGAACACGCCCGAGGGGTTGGTAAAACCATCGGGAACACCCTGCTCGTTGGTAAAGCTTTCGATTATAAAATTCAGTTTGTAGTATCTGTCAAGTACTACTATGCGGTTGTTTGCTGCGTCGGCAATATAAATATTATCCTGATCGTCCACAAACAGGTCGCGGGGATCGTCAAGTCCGTTTTTGGAATCAAGTCCGATATAAGTGGAATCGACGGTCATAACGGGTGTGTAGGCATCCGGTGAGTAAAGCGCATAACCGCTGGCGGAGTATGTGTATGTCTGGTAAGACTTTACGGCACCCGCGGGAATCGCAAACAGGGTCAACAAAGCGCAAAGGAGAGCCGCGACCGATATTAATTTTTTCTTTTTCATCTTCGGCCTCCTTAATCTTTCATACCGCTGGAACCCATCGTTTCGATGATGTTCGATTGTGTGATAACAAATACCATGATAGGTACTATCATCAT
>CAZISZ010000083.1:0-7391 GCA_964542035.1 uncultured Ruminococcus sp.
CACCAACGAAGAACTTGTTATCGCCCGCGATACCGAAAGTATTGTAAACAATCTCAAAAAATAAGCGATAATCCTCAAAAAACACTTTTTATATTTCACAATAAGACCGATGCGTACCGCATCGGTCTTATTTTATCATATATCCAGAAAGTTTACAAGAGTTTACCGAAAAAACTCTTCTATCCTTTCAGCCTCCGCTGCGTCAAGCGCCGTAAAATCCATTGCCGAGGAATAAACGGATTCAAGCGCAAAATGGCATTCCGCAGCCTCCCCGGCACATCGTACCGCCGCCGCTACCGCTCGCCCGAAAAGCTCGTCAAAACGAAACAACTCGTATCTGTCGGAAGATATGTTTACCGCGCCGTCGGCACTATGACTCAAAAAACGTCTGAGCCCTATTCTGTGAAGAGTCGCCGATTTCGTGATGCTCGGCGGCAAAGCGCGATCGCATGTATAAACGCTGCGCCCGCACCGTACCGTTACCGCCAGTTCGGGACAGATCGGGTCGGGAGAGATACGACATTCGATATCGCGCCCCGCGCGTTGGGAAGATTCCATTCGGCGCGCCATAGCGGTTATAAAAAGCTCGCCCATACCTGGCAGCGGCTCATCTGATGTCACAAAAACCTCCCTCGCATCGTCATATATACCGGGTAGAGCCACACATCCGCGCATGCCGCAGGAGCGGTGCGGAGAATGCAACACCCGGGGAGCTTTATCTTCCGAAAAAACCGAGCGCACCAACCATGCGCTTCCGGCATCCCGCTCAAGCGCACGCCGCTCGGCGTCACCCGCCGCACGCGCGGCGGCATGATCGAGTTTTTCACGATCAACTGCCTCATAAAGTCGCAAAAGTATCGCCTTCATTATTCTGCCTGCCGCCGCCAGAGAGAAAAACGCGCCCTCCCACGCACGCGACTTTACCGCGCACAGCTCCTCTATTTCGCGCCGCTCACCACGTAAAACATCCGATCGCAAAAACCGACCGAGGTCGAATATCTCATCCCGCGCGCCGGGAAGCGTAGCCTCGGCGGCATGCGGAGATGTGCCGTCTTGAATACCGAACACCTCGCCCGAAGGCATAAGCGCCAGCATGCCGTCCAAAGATTTCGGATCGGAAGAACAATAATAGCGTTCCACCACCCCGCCGAGCGCTGCGGCTTTTTCCGCCGCACTACGGATAAAATGCGATTTACCCGTACCCGGACCGCCTTTTAGTATCATACGGCGGTCACAGCGGCGCGTTATAAGCTCGTCGAAATAGCTTACAAAGCCGCGGTGAGAGTTTGATCCGGCAAAATATCCGCCGCCCGTGGGCTCCGCGACTTGCTCACCGCTCTCGGATTTTTCACTCATCGGATCGATATATCTATACCCCAAATCGTTGTTTTTGTATTCCCTGCGATTTTCTTCTCTTTTCCCCCTCATCTTTTGCAAAGCAGAAATGCCCTCATCCACATTTTACGCCTTTTCCGTTATAACGATATTCTCGGGCGTGATACCCGTTTGCTCATAAACTATGGTATTGATCTGCGCAACATCCGCGGCGGTGAGCCCGCTGCTTTGAACCACTATATTGACCGCGCCGTTGCTTATAACAGCCACGCATTTGCGAAAACCCTTGGATACCACAAGCGTTTCTATATTCGCCTCTGCCTCCATATCCTTTGCCATTTGCGTAATGCCGGCGAGAGCCTCTGTTTTTGCCGCCTCGGCGGATGACGCGTCGTCTATCACCGATTGAAGCACCTCGCGCGCCTCATCACGCGCACGCTGACGGCTGACCTGAGATGCGGCAAAATAGCTCTCGCTGCTGCTCGCCGATGCCTGATCTCCTGCCGAACTCGCCGCACCGCCATCGTCTGTCGTATCTCCGCCGTTTGCCGAATTGCCCTTAGCGCGACCGAAAAAAGCCCAGTTGAGCGCGACAGCCGCTCCGACCAGCAAAACGGCTCCCGCTATTATCAAATTGCGCCGCCCGAGCTTTGCAAAAAAGTCTTTTACCGCATTAAATTGCTTTTCAAATTTCATTTTGTGACCCCCATAAGTCTGATTTGGTATATTTATATTTGCGGCGCGGTCGGATTATTCCGCCACGCAGTGCTTTTTGTAAACAACGAATAAAAAAGCTCGGCGTGCGCATGTTTCAATCTCCGGATTCGCAAACATACACGCGGCTGGCACCGATGTCAAACGCGGCGCAAATAAGAGATATAATTTCCGCACGCACCTCCGGGTCTCCCCCGCCGCGGCATACAATGCCTATCCCGATAACAGACGGCGGGCGAACCGTAAGCCTTATTGCCTCCTCAGACGAACCGTTGCCCACCGTGAGGTACTCGGTTTTTGAACTGTCACCGCTTTGCGATTGTCGCCTTTCGTCGGATGTGGCGTAAACATTTTCGTACCCTCCGCCGAGTGTCACGGTAACCTTTACGCTTCCCGCCCCTACTCCGCGAACCGCCTCGCACAGTTCGCAAGCAAGCGCCTCTGCGTCCTCACGGTACTCGCACATGCGGCGCACTTCGTCGTCTATCCCGCCGTCGCCCTCATTTCCCGACCGCGCGGAACCGCCGATCGAGCCGACGGCAATAAGCAATATTCCGAGCAAGGCGCCCGCCGCCAATAAAATGATCTTTACCCGCGGGTTCTTCGCGGCAGATCCGGTACCTCGCCCTTCGGATCCGACTCCTCGTCCCGCGCTCTCTCTTTCCATTATCCTACCCCTCCGCTATCTCGCAATCCACACCAAAGGCTTGCCTTACGTATTCTATCACCGGATGCGGATCCTGCCACATAGCACGACCGGTAAATATAAGCCGTACCGACAACAATCGCACATCGCCGTCTTCCTCCGAAATTTCAAGTTGCGGGCGCACCTCAACATCTTCCCGCGAAAGGTCAAAACGGTTGCATATATCCTCGCCTATCGCATCGGCTATCTCGGCGCGGCTTTGCCGCTCCAATGCATCAAGCACACCGCGCGGTATGCCGCCCGTTTCTTCCTTCGCGGCGGATTCGTTTATAACGGCATAAAGCTCTCCGATTTTATCGACAAAATCCGGCAAACCGGAGAGCGGCAACACAAGCACCGAAAGTAACAAAAGTCGGCAAATAATTCCCACCGAACGCCGATCATCCTGCGGCAACAGGGACAACAACACCGCCCCAACAGAAGCTATACCAACCACACCGCAAATATAAGCCGTCATATCATCCCCCATTGAGCAAATACCCGTCACGCAACGGCGGCGGAGGTCAGGGCAAAAACCGTCATTGCAAAAACAAATACGAGCGCTGATATAATCGCCGCGGCAAGCAAAAGCCCGAATACCGCAGCGATATCCTTAAAAAACCGCGCCAAGGATTCCACACCCAAAAGTTCTGCCACGCCCGATGCCAAAGAGAAAGCAAACCGTGAAAGCATAAGCGATACAACGGTAGGCAAAAGCAAAAGTAAAAGCAAAACTATCCCCGCAGTGCCGACGGTGGACCGCAAAAGACTTACGCTTGCGGCAAGGGTGCGCAGTGAATCTCCGACAGTTGAACCGACCACGGGGATTAGACTGCCCGCAAAATATTTTGCGGTGCGAAAGCTCATACGATCTGCCGCGGTGGCGATAACGCTTTGCGCCCCCAGCGCCGCTCCGAGCAAAAATGCCGCAAGCCCCAAAATTCCCGCTACCGCCCTGCCGAGAGCTGCCGCAAGTCCCGAAGTGCGGACATCCGGCAACACGGCGCCCGCTACGGCAATTGCAGTCATTACCGCCGCGGCGGGCACAAGATAGGATGTTGCCAAAAGCTCTATGAGTTCCAACCATAAAAGAACCGCGGAATTTCCAACCACAGCACTGCCGCTGTTACCGCCCATTCCCCACAGCACCCCCATAAGCGGCAATAAGGACGCCATAATAAGCCGTTGGCGTTCAAAATAGGTCTCCGCCGCCTCCAACTGCGAATATTGCGCCGCCGTTACAGCCAACGCGGAACTTATATTGATCACAAGGCGCAACGCGGGGAATATTCCGTTTTTTCCGGTACCATCGGCAACAGCCGTTAACAACGCCGCCGCCATGATCACCGACAAAAGAAGACCGAACAGTCCTACGGCGTCTTCGATACCGCCCTCCAAGGAACGCAACGCCGCACGAAGAAGCCCCGCACCGCTTGCAGCCTCGCGGACCGCACCGGAGAGTTCGCCGATATTCGACGAGAAGAACTCATCCGGCAAAAACTCAAGTATATCGCTCGGCACCGCGTCGCGCAGTTCTTCGAGTTTTTCGCCGATATCGTATATATCCTCTTCCGCATTGTCTGTTGCCGAAACTGACAGCGAAAATACGGGAGCCAGGCGAAAGACAGTCAACACGGTAAAAACCATGATAAGAACCACAGTGCGAAAATATTTACGCACTGTATACCGCCATGCCATCCGATCGCTCACCACGTTAACCTCCCGCCATTGCGGCAATGTTGCGCCCAAGATCGGATATCAATGGCAAAGCAAGCACCGCAAGTTCAACTCTGCCAACCGTTTCCAACGCCGACGCTACTCCGCCGGCACCGCACTCGCGGCAGATATCCGCAGCCAACCTTATCGCCAACGCCACGCCGAGAACACGCAACAGCAGTTCCCCGCCATCTTCAACGGCGCTACCGCTTGATCTTATAAATTCCGTTATCGGAGACAACATTGCCGCGGCAGTGCACAATAGTCCCACCGTTGCCGCCAGCCGCACACCAATCTCCATCGATCTTCCGCCGAGTTCGCGCAAAAGCATGGCGGCAAACGCCGCCGCTATCGCACCGCCGCAAAGCTTTAAGGTATCCATTTAAAAACCGAATATTCCGCGCACCGAGCCGAAAAGAGTGCCGATCTCGCCGACAAGGAGCATAAGCACCACAACTATCCCCGCCACGCTTACAAGGGTTGCCTGCTCATCCCGCCCGGATCTTGAAAGTATCTGAGACGCCGCCGCAACAAGCATTCCCACCCCCGCTATTTTAAGTATTAAGGTTATGTCCATTATCAATTATCCGTCCGAATGATCATTATGCCGCAGCGGAAATCAAACTGTAAATTCACCGCGCATTCGGCTTAAATCAAAATAACCGCAACAGCCACGGCGCAAAGCAAAACCGATATAGAAGCACGCCGCCGCGCCGGCATTTCCGCCGCAATGGCGGTACGGCAGGCATTAAGCCGCTCGATACAGCGGTCGCACATACGAAGCTCCTCTCCGCGGCAGGAACGCCCGAAATTCAACGCAAGCTCGCTCACCGCACGCAAACACTCGCCGTCCAGTTCACCGCGATCTGCGCCTTCTTTGACAAGGTCCCCAAGCTCTCGCGGCGGCATGTTTCCGCGATGACCACAATCGATAAGTATCTGCGCGGGACATTTTTCAAATATCCGCGCCTGAGGAGTAAGGTAGCCCTCCACCTCTCCGCGAATGAATGCGACAAGCCGCAAATATCCATCGGTGCGGCAAAGCCGTATTCTGTCCCGTCGCCAAAACTCGGCGCACCATCCGAGACATGAAATCAGAATACACACGCACCCCGCAAGTTTTAAGTACATTCCGCACCGATACGCACAACATCACCCGAAAACTCACCGCTTGAATTCACGTTACAGTGGCGATCCACTTTCATATCAAAACCAAATCCGGCCTCGGCACAGCGCTCTGAATTTTCATGCCAAACGCGGGAAATCAAAACATAAGCGCCGAAAGCGCCGCCTAGGCAAAGCTCGGCAATTCCCGGGCGGGACATAAGTTCGGATATATCGGCGGCATGCGCCGTGGCAATTATCGGAACACCGCACCCCTGTGCCGCCGCAACCGCCTGCGCTTCTCCGCGAGAGCCTATCTCATCGCATATTATCACCTCCGCGCCGAGTGTGCGCGCCGCTATCTCGATTCCCACAGCCTTGGGGTAACCGCCGAGAATATCCATACACAATTCCGCGCCCTCAAGACCCGCCGTAAGCTCGCCGCGCTCATCTACAACCGCCACCCTACGCGCCCCTCTACCGCCTGCCAATCGTCGCGCCACGGCGCGGATAAGCGTTGTTTTTCCAACGCCGGGCGGTGAATATATAAGAATTCCACGCGTGTTGTGCATATTTTCAAGCATTCTCGCAAGCATATCGGTTTCCCTTTCAAGCGGCGGAGCGATATGCGGAATACGAACGGCAAGCGTAGTAACATCGCCGACGCCGACTATTTCGCCGCCCTCAATCGCCGCCCTACCGCACACTCCGATGCGATAACCCCGAAAGTTTATATACCCCGCGCAAATGCTGTCGCGGCAAGCGTAAAGCGAATCGCCGGCAAACGCGCAAAGCATACGCTCCATTTCATTTTGCGTTAGAACGGCGGGGGTTGGACGGTTCTCTCGCCGCCCTCGATGCATAACCGTAAGCGTTGCACGTCTGCCGCTGTGCAGGCGCAGCTCCTCAATACCGCAGTAAAGTTCCGCCGCGCGACAGATATCACCGTATACGCGCCGAGGCAACAACTCCGCGATATCGCGTGGCAGACCGCTCTCATCCACCCGACGAAGCTCGGTATATTCCAATAGATACACCTCCCCGACGGCACGTCCTATCCTTTTGATATATTAATCGGAAAGCGGCGATAATCTCGTCTTTCCCGCCGTGCGGTATTCGATCGTAACGTTTTTCAATCGATCAATACATTATATTAAGCTTTGTCGCCGAGTATGACGGCAATCACACCAAGACAACTTGACAATTATATTTAAACGTGATATAATTAATTAATTATAAGGCGAAATATCGCAATTCACGATCCGAAAGGGCAAATTACAAATGGAATGGACATCACTTAACGTCATACGCGAAAAATACCTTTCATTTTTCGAATCAAAGGGACATATGCGTTTGCCGTCATTCCCGCTCATACCGCACAATGACAAGAGCCTTTTGCTTATAAACTCCGGCATGGCTCCCATGAAAAAGTATTTTACCGGCGAGGAAGAACCCCCGTGTCGCCGCGTAACAACCTGCCAAAAATGCATACGCACGCCGGATCTTGAGCGTGTGGGACACACCGCTCGCCACGGTACATTTTTTGAGATGCTGGGCAACTTCTCATTCGGCGATTATTTTAAAGAGCAAGCCATAGCGTGGGCTTGGGAATTTTTAACCGAAGTAATGGAGATTCCCTCCGATCTGCTTTGGCCATCGATATACGAAAACGACGACGAGGCTTATGCCATTTGGCATGATAAGATAGGAGTTCCCGCCGAACACATAGTACGTCTCGGCAAAGAGGACAACTTTTGGGAACACGGCTCCGGTCCCTGCGGTCCCTGCTCCGAAATCTACTTCGACCGCGGCGAAAAGTACGGTTGCGGCAAACCCG
>CAZISZ010000084.1:0-7222 GCA_964542035.1 uncultured Ruminococcus sp.
ATCAGGAGACCGAGGCATCCACCGATACCGAGGAGACCGAAGAGGAAACACAGCTCAACGAGCTTGGAATGCCCGAGGTCAAGTACCCCGAAGAGACGGAAAATCAGATAGATATCATTTGGATCGGCGGATATGATAAGTTTATGTCCTACATAAACGATGATCTGCTCGAACGTTTGGACGAGTCTCTTTCCAGTTCCTCCAAAAAGCTGAAACAGTATATTTACGGCGGTGCTCTCGATGCCGTAAAGACCGCGGGAAGCGGCACATATGCTATTCCCAATAACACCGTTATCGGCGAATACACATATCTCTTGCTTAACAAGCGCCTTGTCGATAAGTATAAATACAGTGCATCCGATCTTACCAGTGTTGTAAAATGCTCCGATTTCCTTGCGGATGTAGCAAAGTATGAGCCGGACGTTCAGCCTATCGTCGGCGAATTGCCAGTAACCCTTACCAAGTATTGGAGCATTGATCCCGATACGCTTGAAATCGACCATGATAAATTCAATATTATCGGTCATGGTATCAACGATACCGCAACCCTCGGTACAATGTTCTCGTTTACCGGAATTTTCGGTACCAATGCGGAGCTTGCTTCCACTACCGATTATGCAAAGCAGCTTATAGCTATCCGTACATATAAGGATCTCGGTTATGTAAGCGAGGATACCGAAACCACTAAAGAGTATGCTATGCGCGTGGTCAAGGGCGGCGGAGAACTTGCCGAGATCTACGGCGATGATTACTATATGAACATTATAGAGTCTCCTCGTGCAGATTACGACGATATCTTCGGAAGCATGTTCGGTGTGTCGGTATACACCAGAAATCTCAACCGTTGCATGGAGATAATCACATATCTTAACACCAACTCCGATCTGCGTAACATTCTGCAATACGGCGTTGAGGATGTTCACTATGAGCTTGACGAGGATGGTCTTGTACACAGACTTAACAATGACTATATGATGGACATAAATAAGACAGGCAACGTCTTTATGGCATATCCCGAGGAGGGCATGCCCGCCAATGTATGGGATTACGGTAAAGCACAAAATACCGCCGCAAAGACGCTTATGACTCTCGGTCTGCGCTATAAGGACGAAGATTTTAAGAGTTCCGACGATCCGGATGCTATCGAAAAAGTCAAGTCCGCTATTAAGGCTATCAACGAATACTCCGCGGATGTTGAAAAACGTCTCAATGAAGCCAACAGCGTTGAAGAACTTGAGGCAATTATGCGTGAGGTTGCAACTAAGTTCGGAACAGATGCTAACGTCAAACTTATAACCAACACCACGGGTCTGAGCGGATCCACTCCCGGTACCGTATACTATGAGTGGCTCCAGTCTAACGGATTCCTTGACGAAGACTGATAAAACTATATCTATTGTTCGGTATAAAACCGATAACCAAAACACCCCGAGCGGTCGCACAACGACCGCTCGGGGTGTTTTGAAGTTTTCAATCCGAAAATGAAGAGTCATATCGACCGAGAGTGCAGCGGGTGAGTTCGGCGCCTTTACTCAAATACCGTTTGCACGAGTTTGGATGAGACGTGCGGGGAATAACGCCATACGTCAATGTGGGTCGTGCGCTCGCAATCGATAAAATAGCGTATGGGTGACGGTATTTGTTGTTCGGCGTGGGCATCGATAAGCACAAGTTTTACTTTCATGCGCTCGGGCAGAATGCTTTTTATGTAGACGGCGGCTGTGTCGCCGGGTGTGAGGGAATTAAGCAAATGATCATCGCGTGGCTCGGCGAGTCCCGCGAGATTCGGTGTAAGTTCGAGGAAAACACCGTAATCCTCAACACTGCGAACCGTGCCCGCTACTGTTTGACCCACGGAAAAGAGCGCGGCGTTTTCCTCCCAAGTGCCCAAAAGTTCTTTTTGTGTGAGGTACACCCGCCCGCTGATCGCGTCTATGCTTTTTACGACGGCGTAACAATAACTGCCGCATATCAGTCTGTCGCGAGGATGGGATATTCTCGATACCGAAAGGCAATCTACAGGTATCAGTGATGATATCCCGCAACCGATATCGGTGAATGCACCGAAGTTTTCGAGATGAGTGATTTTGGTGCGTATTATGTCGCCGGGAATAAGGTCGGCAATGTACCTGTCCATGCATTCGCGCTGTGCCGCACGACGCGAAAGATATGCCAATGTACGCCCGCCGCTCTGTTCAATGGAAGTTATCTTGAAACAAACCGGTTTGCCGACTCGTGTGATTATGGCAATGTCCTTTACCTGTTCGCCGGGGCGGCTGTAGAGCGCTTCATCACGTGGTATTATACCCTCAATACCGCCGAGGTCGAGATGAAGATTCATCTCGCTGTCGCACATTTGTACACATTCCTCAAGTATCATTCCGGTTTCCATGGCGCGCTCAAGACCGGCAAGAGTTGATATAGTCAACTTGTTTTCCGGTGTATGTATCTGCATTCCCTCGGGTTTGTACGTTCTTATCATATTGTTCTGTCCTCTCGTTTTCTGTTTTTTCGGCCGGTTTGACCTTTTGCTAAATGATATTCTCGATACGAAACGGATATTCCCACTGAGACAGTAAAAAACGGCAGATCGAATAAAGCGTGCAAAGCTGTGCCGAAAAAATGAAACGGCGGACGAGAAAATATCCCGAAAAAGCCCAAAAACGCGAGAAAACGAGAGATATTGCCCTTAAAAATTAAAAAAATCGAAAAAAGCTATTGACAAAACCGCGCATACGTGATATAATAAGCAAGTTAAAAGAACCCATATTATCAAACGGAGGAAAACATTAATGTCCACCTTTATGGCGAAAGCCGAAACCGTTGAGCGTAAGTGGTATGTGGTAGACGCTGCGGGCAAGTCCCTCGGTCGCACTGCCGTTATAGCCGCCAATATTCTCCGCGGTAAGCACCGTCCCGAATTTACACCTCATGTAGATTGCGGTGAATACGTTATCATTGTTAATGCCGACAAGGCTGTCCTTACCGGCAAAAAGTACGAGCAAAAGTTCTATCGTCGTCATTCCGGTTACATCGGAGGCTTGAAGTCCGTACAGTACAAGACCCTCATGGAAGAACGCCCCGAGTTTGCAATGGAACTTGCGGTAAAGGGTATGCTTCCCCACAACTCGCTCGGACGTAAGTCTGCAACAAGACTTTTCGTTTATGCAGGACCCGACCACAAGCACGCGGCTCAGCAGCCCGTTGCTTACGATGCCTGATTAGAAAGGAGACCGCATCAATGTATACAAGTGCAAAGCCTTATTTCTACGGAACAGGCAGAAGAAAAAAATCCGTTGCCCGTGTTCGCCTTTATCCCGGAACCGGTATGATTACCGTTAACGGCAAGGAGCTCAACGAATACTTCGGTCTTGAAACGATGAATCTCATCGTAAACCAGCCCTTTGAGGTTACCGGTACAGCCGGTAAGTTCGATGTTGTCGCTACTGTTGTCGGCGGCGGCTTTTCCGGTCAGGCGGGCGCTATCCGCCACGGTCTCTCCCGTGCTCTCGTCCTTGCCGACGAGGCAAACAAAGCTCCTCTTAAGGCAGCAGGTTTCCTTACCCGCGATCCTCGTATGAAGGAAAGAAAGAAATATGGACTCAAGGCCGCTCGTCGTGCCTCCCAGTTCTCAAAGAGATAATTTATCTTTTGCTATCAAAAGCCCCACGTTGCGTTGCGCGCAACGTGGGGCTTTTTGCTGTGTACGTTTTTCGGAGATTACGAAGGTGTCATTCTTCCGTTCGCGAAACCGCAGATGTATCCAGCAATTCATCGGTAGTGGTTCCAAACACTTTGGCAAATGCGGAAAGCTCAATGTCTGTTACAAATCTTTGCCCGCTTTCTATTCTTTGAATGGCGTTTTTATCGAGATCTATCCCGAGCAGTTGCATTTTGTCAGCCAATATGCGCTGTGACATTTTCGGAATGTGAACTTTCCTGAGTTGATATATTTTAACTCCGCTTATGTTGTTTTTGCCTTGTGCAGTTTTATTTTTAAACATAATACACCTTTTTGACATTTAGTGCTTGACAAAATTATTTTACCATGATATAATAGCATTAATGACATTCACTGAATGTCAAAATGAAATCATTATGGCGAAATCTTTGGTCTGTTAGAACAGGGAATATGCCATGAAGATAATGTTTGCGAGGAGAAAACAAAATGACTCAAGTAATAGCAATAATAGCAGGTGTATCTACTTTTTGTAGTTGTTTGGCTCTGATAATAGCGATGTTCGTGAAAATCGTGTTTTCATTGCTAAAAAAACAAGATAAGCTGAAGCGAACAAATACAATTCTTATTGCCTTTTTGATTGTGTTAGGTGTATCACTGATAACATTTATCGTTGCGATGGTAATGGGACCTAAGGCGGATCCTGTGGGATGGTGTACTCATGAATATCATGTTGCAGAACAGCGCGATGCTACATGTACAGAAAGCGGATACATAAAAAAGGTGTGTGATCTGTGTCACAATGAAATAACGGAAACCATCGATGCCAAGCATTATTATACCGAAAGTGGGTTTGTGCCCGCGACTTGCTCTCATCCTAAACAGATAACATATGTTTGCTCCGTATGTGGTGCGAGTGAAATGGTCGAGGATGGAACAACTTTATTACATACTTTTGGTGAGTGGAGTATTACTGTTTCTCCAACCGCGTATACTGATGGTAATAGGACAAGAGAGTGCTCGGAATGTCACTATGTTGAAGAAGAAGTTGTGCCGAAGATTGCATATATCGAAGTGAGTGCAAACGATCTGTGGAACGCCTTTGATGAAAATGAAGTGGCTGCCGAACAAAAGTATAACGGTAAAAAAGTTCGTGTGACCGGTATTATCAGCGATATAAATAGCGGTAGTACGTTGACAAGCGCAAATGTTCTGTTACGAGTAGATAATGGCTTCATCGGATGCGTTCAGTGCAATTTTAACTCAACAAACGCAAAAGAACTTGCTAACTTAATCAAGGGAGAGAGCGTTACAATTGAGGGAACTTGCGGTACACTGTCTATATACAATTTGATGATAAGCTCTTGCGAGGTCATAAAGTAAAATATTAAAAGGTAAGCAAACAACACAATTACCAATGAGTTGAGTTTTAATGTGAAATAAACAATCTGTGTTATTAGAGCAGAAACGGGGCTTTGTCCATGGTGGATGAAGCCTCTCTTTTTCATTTACATGTCAAATTGCGCATCGTGAAACGGTGATTTGTGCACTTTCATGAAAAAAAGTTATGCTTTTTTTGCATACCTACCAATAAAATTCAAAAAAAGTGTGGACTTTTGTACAGATGTGTAGTATAATAATAAAGTATAATTGTCGCAAGGTACACAGAGGCGGCAATACACGAATTTGAAATGTATAAAAACTACATATCGCAGGAGGAATAATTCGAGACATGAAGAAGAAATTGACCGCGGTCGAATTTCACGGCACTCCGGAGCAGGAAGCTAAGCTTCTTGCCGTTATCTCCAAATATGATGGCGTAAAGGGCAAGATGATGCCCATACTTCAGGAGGCGCAGGAGATATACGGTTACCTGCCACTTGAGGTTCA
The DNA here is from genome assembly GCA_964542035.1 of uncultured Ruminococcus sp. Taxonomy (GTDB): domain Bacteria; phylum Bacillota; class Clostridia; order Oscillospirales; family CAG-272; genus CAG-390. The sequence goes on from CAZISZ010000084.1 coordinate 5,570, forward strand.
AAAGATAATCTCCGAAAAAACGGGTGCTTCCGTTGAAGAGATATACGGTATTGTTACCTTTTACTCGCAGTTTAAACTCAATCCCGATGGGCAGATCGCTATTGCGGTATGTCTTGGTACGGCATGTTATGTTAAAGGTTCGGGCGAGGTCATTGAGGAAATCTCAAAGCAATTGGGAGTTCCCGTCGGTGGCATTTCGGAGGATGGAAGATATTCTCTCGAAGCCACGCGTTGCATCGGCGCGTGCGGACTTGCTCCGGTTCTCACCGTAAACGGAGAAGTCTACGGACGTCTTACCAAAGCCGATGTTGCATCGGTCCTTGCAAAATACCGCGAATGACAAAGGGCAAAAGGAGAATAGGATATGGAACATTTGATAAAAACAGTTGAAGCCCTTAACGAGGTTAAGGCAAGTTGTCTCAAAGAGATGGCGTTGCGCACAGGTGGTGATGCTTCCGGCGGTAAATTAAAACGTGAGATACTTGTTTGCGGCGGTACCGGATGTACATCGTCAGGCAGCCCAAAGATCCGTGAGCAACTGGAGGAGCTTCTTCGCGCTCGCGGAGTTGAAGATACCGTTGAGGTGGTAATGACGGGTTGCTTTGGTCTTTGTGCGCTCGGTCCTATCATGATAGTTTACCCCGAGGGAACATTCTACAGCATGGTTACGCCCGAACATCTTGAGGAGATAGTTGATTCTCACATCATCGGCGGAGAGCCTGTTGAAAAATACATGTATCATGAGAAAGCCGAGGGGGACAAGCTTGTTCCGCGGCTTCAGGATACTCGCTTCTTTAAAAAGCAGCACAGGGTTGCTCTCCGTAACTGCGGCGTGGTTAACCCCGAAAAGATAGAGGATTACATAGCTCGCGACGGTTATCAGGCAATAGCCAAAGTGCTTGGTGGAATGACTCCGGAGGAGGTAATTCAAACAATGCTTGATTCCGGATTGCGCGGACGTGGCGGAGCGGGATTCCCGACAGGGCTTAAGTGGAAGTTTGCTTCCGGCAACCGCGGCAATGTGAAAAAATATGTATGTTGCAACGCCGACGAGGGCGATCCCGGAGCTTTTATGGATCGTTCGGTACTTGAGGGCGACCCTCATGCCGTGCTTGAGGCTATGACGATAGCAGGTTACGCTATCGGCGCCGATGAGGGTTATATATATGTTCGCGCTGAGTATCCGATCGCTATACACCGCTTACAGATAGCCATAGATCAGGCGCGTGCCGCGGGTCTGCTCGGCAAGGATATTTTTGGTTCGGGATTCGATTTCGATATTTCTCTTCGCTTTGGCGCAGGTGCATTCGTTTGCGGTGAGGAGACCGCTCTTATGACCTCTATCGAGGGTAAGAGAGGCGAGCCGCGTCCTCGACCTCCGTTCCCCGCGGTAAAGGGACTTTTCGCTCAGCCCACCATACTCAACAACGTTGAGACGTATGCAAATATTCCGCAGATAATACTCAACGGTGCCGAGTGGTTTTCTTCCATGGGAACCGAAAAATCCAAGGGAACAAAGGTCTTTGCGCTCGGCGGCAAGATTACCAATACCGGACTTGTTGAAGTCCCGATGGGCACCACGTTGCGTGAGATCGTCGAGGAGATCGGCGGCGGTATACCGAACGGTAAAAAGTTTAAAGCGGCGCAGACGGG
>CAZISZ010000085.1:0-7192 GCA_964542035.1 uncultured Ruminococcus sp.
CGAGAAGCTGTTTGATGGTGATAACAGACATTTTAATGTCCTCCTTCTGGTTTTTCCACCACGCCGTTCCAATTGCGGACAACCGCCCACGGCGGCACCCGACCGCGCTCCGCGGCGTGTGTGTTTTTGCGGGTCGCCAAGTGGCAAAATAAACCCTTACGCCCCATTTGCTCCGGTTCACCTATATTTTCCGGCGCAAACACGTGTATTATATCACATTATTTCTTTTTTTTCAAGCGATTACGACGATTTTACATTTTGTTTACATTTCGAATCGACTTTTTAAGGAGTTCCCACGTTACAAGCACTTCATCTACGATTTTTCCCACTGTGTTTCTCACGATCGCATCTACAACCGTCAAGTTCAACCTGCGGCAGTTTTACCAGCACTGCATCGGCACCGATGCACTCTATCCTCCCCCACGGAATAACAAATCGTTCCTCACCGCCGAATCCCCAAAAACCGCACTCACCCGTAACGATAACAGACAGTATTTTGCCGTCGCATATGTCGAATTCCAAATCCGTTGCGTGACCGAGTTTCGCACCGCCGCACAGATTTATAACGTCCTTTTTGCGCATCTCGCAAGTACTAATACGTTCCATATGAACAATCACCGCCTTTCACACATAGGCCGTAAAAGTTTATTCGAGTCAATAACTTTTTCGATACATTTTATTTCGGCGCAGTCGATCTTATTCACGACGATACCAATGTTCTTCAAAAATCAAAAATCAATATCGCAACGTCAGAACCGCTTTGATCGTATACGCTTGACCCAATGCGGCAGAAACACCGCCGCGGAGGAAACGGCAAAAAGCAATATATCATTGATAACATATCCGTCACTGCCGAAAAAGCAAATACCGTAAAGCGGCATGCAAAGTGCAAACATTACATTGCCGATCGCTCCTCCGACGTTACTTTGCAAGAATGCGTCCCCACCGGGAAAACAGGAAAGCAACAGCATCGACAATGCCGACACGGCGGAGAGGACAGCCCACGCGGAATACAATACTCGCACGGGGTGGCGAGAAGAACGACGTGAGACCGAAAACGCTCCCCACGCGCACCACGAGACAAGATATAAAAGCGACAAAAATGCATTGGCAAACAGCGGACGGTCACTGTCTCCTATATAATTTATCATTCCGGAGATCACACCGAGTGACGCCAAAACCGACACAACCGCAACGTCCCTCCAATAGGAGCGACCGAAAAGTCTGTTACTATGCCCCGTGGCGCCGTCAATGTAAACGTTTGCGTTTTTCTCTTTCGGATCGTGTGTTTTTACCTTATTTTTTTGATTTTTCATTTTCACTCCACAACGTTGCGCTTTTTTACACCATCACGCTATACGTTTACGCATACATACTCAAAAAGCTGTCGGAGCCGCCGTGCACACATACGGCAGCCCCGACATTGTAAGTCAGTTCATCAAAATGCCAACAAACACCTAACTTTATCGGTTGCTATCAGGCGTTTTGAGATTTTTTATAATCATCAATAATCTTTTGCGCAACATTACCGGGAACGGTAGCGTAATCATTCACGGTGAATGTAAAAGATCCGCGCCCCTGCGACATTGCGCGCAGAGCAATGGGGTAATCCATGATCTCGGCTTTGGGAGCCACGGCGTGAACAACCGTATACCCTTTCTTCTTGGCGGCATCCATTCCCATTATACTGCCGCGTCTTTTGTTAAGATCGCCCATAACATCGCCCACCAGGGATTCGGGAACGGTGATCTCAAGATTTCCGACCGGTTCGAGGATAACGGGAGCTGCCTCAAGCAGACACTGCTTGTATGCAAGTTGAGCGGCAGTCTTAAAGGATATTTCATCCGAGTCAACAGGATGGTAAGAACCGTCGTGCAGATCGGCGGCAAGATGTGTCATCGGGAAGCCCGCCGCACCTTTGTTCATCGCCTCAAGCAGACCTTTTTCAACCGCGGGGTTGAAGTTTTTGGGTACAACGCCGCCGACAACGGATACGGTAAAGGTAAGCCCCTCGGCCTCACCTGGTGAGAAACGAATCCAAACGTCACCGAACTGACCGGAACCACCGTTTTGCTTTTTGTGTCTGCCGTGGATATCAACTGTCTTTGTGATCTTTTCACGGTAAGCGATCTTGGGTGCCTCCAGTTTGATCGTAACACCGTAGCGGTTTTTAAGCTTTGCCGCAAGGATGGCAAGGTGCATATCTCCGAGTCCGGAAATAACCATTTGTTTTGTATCGGGATCGGTCATGTATTCGAGAGTTAGATCCTCCTCGGTCATTCTTGCCATACTCTGAGATATCTTGCCCTCATCTTTTGCCGTAGCGGGAATCATGGCTTGAGTCATGTTAGGGATGGGATACACGGTTTTTGCGTAACTCACCTCGCCGCTTTCGCAAAGAGTGTCATTGGTATTGGTGTTTGAAAGTTTGGCTATCATACCTATATCGCCGCAGGCAAGCTCATCGATTTCTGTTTGGTTTTTGCCTTTGAGAGTATAGATGTGAGACATCTTCTCAACCGCACCCGTGTTAACGTTTTTAAGTTGCGCGTCTTTTTTCAGCGTTCCGTTCATGACCTTAAAGTATGACATCTTACCGACAAAAGGATCCGCAACTGTCTTGAATACGAATATAGCGGGAGATCCGTTGGGGTCTATGGGAGCGGTCTCGCCGCCCTCAAGAGCCGCTTTGCCCTTGGATGTAAACTTCGGAAACGCGCCGACGGCGGAATCAAGCATTCCGGTAATACCGGCAAGAGTTGTGGAAGATCCGCAATATACGGGAACGATAGAGCCCTCAACAATACCGTCGTGTATCGCCGCCGCGGCTTCTTCGCGAGTGATCTCCTCTTCCTCGAGGACTTTCATCATCATTTCCTCGTTAACCATGGCGATGGCATCGTTGAAGTCGGTTTTATGTCTTTCGGCTGCCGACGCATGCGCGGGCGTCATCGGAATTTCCGTTTTTACGCCTTTGGCATCGCATTTGAACGCTTTCATATCAACGAGATCGACATATTCGATATCCTTACCGTTTTTCACCGGAACGGCTATCGGGCAAACGGCGTTGCCGAACTTTTCTTTTAGTTGTTCAAAAACGCGGTCAAAATCGGCTTCTTTATCATCGTATTTATTTATAAAAAACACCTTTGGTACGTTTATCTCGCTTGCATAATCCCATGCAAGTTCGGTGCCGACTTCAACGCCCGATTTGGCATCAACTACTATAACGGCGCTGCCGGCTACACGCAGAGCCTGCTTTACCTCACCTACAAAGTCCAAATATCCGGGGGTATCAAGAACGTTTATTTTGCATCCTTTCCAAATGACGGGAGCTATTGCCGTTGATATAGAAAAGTTTCTCTTCACTTCTTCGGGATCAAAATCGCAAACGGTATTTCCGTCTGCGGTCTTGCCGAGTCGGTCTACACCTCCGGTGATATAAAGCATCGCCTCCGCAAGAGAGGTCTTTCCGCATCCGCCATGCCCGAGCAAAGCTATGTTACGAATGCTGCCGGTTTCAAATTTAGCCATTGTGGTTCCTCTTTCTGATATGGATTTTATATCCGAACGAATGTTTTACATCCGTTCCGCGCGCCAATCGGCGCGATAAATTGCCATCATCTTCAAATTAGATCGCGGTTCACGACCACATTGACTATTATACAACAACTCAAGCTGTTTTGCAATAGTTTTTTGGACATTTTGCTTTGAAAAATCAAGTTTTTTTTCGCAAAGTTGTTGTTTATTGCTTTTTTAACGCCATTTTATTCCAGAAACAGTTCACGCGCATTTGCCGCGGTCATCTCCACTGCATTACGGATATCGAGTGATAGCACTTCACCGAGCATTTTGGCAGTATAGACGGCGTATTCCGAATAATTCAACCGTCCGCGATACGGCTCCGGTGATAGGTATGGACAATCTGTCTCTATCAGTATACGGTCGCGCGGCAACTCTTCCGCCACCGAACGAACATGGCGGGCATTTTTGAAAGTAAGCGTACCGGAAAAAGATATATAAAATCCACGGCGGCAAAGTTCAAGTGCCATCTCCGCGCTGCCGGAATAACTGTGAAACACACCGCGCACACCACGGTGCGCCAGAATAGCGTCAAAACAATCGCCGTGTGCCTCACGATCGTGTATTATCACGGGGATGTCATATTCTCGTGCCATAGACAGTTGCGCATCGAGATATCTCTTTTGCAATTCATCGTCATATGGCTGCCAATGGTGATCGAGACCGATCTCACCGAGAGCTACTATCTTATTTTTTCGCCGATCATTCTTGTTTTCCAACATCTCGGCTATGATCTCAAGTTCATGTTCAAGCTCGCCCGACATGCCTATATCGGACGGATGTATCCCCACCGCGGCATACATATGCGGGTATTTTACCGCCTGCTCAATAGCCCGTTGAGAATTATTAATGTTTGTACCGACATTTATTATGCCGCATACGCCATCCGCAAAGCATTTCTCTATCGCCGCATCCGCACCGCCGTCAAACTCCGAGGCAAATCGCGCATCGGTATAGTGTGCATGCGTATCAAACACGCCGACCGGCAGTATACGTTCTTTTTCTTTTATATCACTCATCCACTTTCATTTTCCTTTTTCGTTTTTACAGTTTTTCGTTCCGTTACCGCAACACGCCGCGGGTAACCGCGGCGTGTTGCATGTACATATAATATCAACGTTATTTAAATGTTTCGGGTTTTCCGATCGCCGCTTATCCGGTCTATCTTACACGCTCACCGAGAGGTGTTGCGGGATCGAGAAAGACCACTCTCACCTCATCTTCGCCTGATGCCAACAACATCCCTTCCGAACGAACTCCGCAAAGCGTTGCGGGCGCAAGGTTGGCAACCACGATCACCTTCTTGCCCACCAGCTGATCCGGTGTATAGAATTTTGCAATACCCGAAACTATGGTGCGCGTTTCGTATCCGAGATCAACGGTAAGTTTTAAAAGTTTTTTGGCGCGCTGAACCGGCTCGCAAGCGAGTATGGCAGCGGTGCGAAGTTCGACTTTCATAAAGTCCTCATAACCAATAACAGCACAGCCCTCCGGCTTTTCGGTTGCGGCGGTCTCGGCTTTTTCCTTTTCCTCCGCGGCTTTCAGCATTGCCTCGATTTCGGCATATATCGTCTCAAGCGTTTTCTTTTCGTCTATTCTCGCAAAAAGAACGCGCGTATCACCAACGATGTTCCCGGATATCATGCCATTAAATCGCTCGGCTGTACCAACGCTGTCAAACCCGCGTGCGTCGGTGGCAAGTTCGGCGAATATCTCATCGGCAGATGCGGGAATGATAGGCTCAAGCATTACCGCAGCCCATCTGATCGCCTCGGTAAGGTCATAGAGTACCGTGCCGAGCCTTGCGCGCGAAGCCTCATCACGTGCCAGCACCCACGGCTGTGTTTCATCGATAAACTTATTGGCGCGGCGCAATAGAGTCAGCACAGCCTCAACGGCATCCGCAACGCGGAAAGATTCCATCGCTTCGGTATACTCCGCAAAAGACTTCACCGCGACGGAGATAAGATCGGCATCAGACGCATCACGCATGACGGGCGCGGCAACGACCTTATCAAAATATTTCTTTTGCATATCAAGCGTGCGCTTAACAAGGTTACCGAGGTTGTTTACAAGATCTGTATTATATCTTGCAAGTACGCTCTCCCATGTTATGGAGCCATCAGAACCGTAAGGCATCTCCGCAAGTGCGTAATATCTTACTCCGTCAACACCCACATATTCCGAAAGTTTATCGGCATACACAACGTTCCCTTTGGATTTGGACATTTTACCGGTACCGAAATTGAACCACGGATGACCGAATATCTTTTCGGGAAGAGGCAGTCCGAGCGCCATCAGAAAAATCGGCCAGTACACACCGTGGAAACGCATAATGTCTTTCCCGATTATATGGACGGAGGCGGGCCAAAGTTCACGAAAGTCTTCGGATTGCTCCTCGTAGGATTTATCAGGATCATAGCCGATGGCGGTAATATAGTTGGTCAGCGCATCAAGCCAAACGTAAACCACATGGCGCGGGTCGGACGGAACCTGAATTCCCCATGTAAACGATGTACGAGACAGACAAAGATCCTGAAGTCCGGGCAAAAGGAAATTGTTAAGCATCTCTTTTTTACGAGATTCCGGCTCAATAAAACCGGGGTGCGACTCAATGTATTCTATAAGCGCGGGCGCGTATTTTTTCATATTAAAGAAATATGCTTCTTCGCAGGCGCGGGTAACGGGAGCACCGCAATCGGGGCATTTGCCATCCTCTACCTGAGTTTCGGTATAAAAAGACTCGCAGGGCTTGCAGTACCATCCCTCATATTTTCCTTTATATATGTCACCCTGCTTCAAAAAACGTTCGAAGATCTTTTGAACGGTAGTGACATGGCAATCCTCGGTGGTACGAATAAAACGATCATAACTGACGTTCATGAGATCCCAAACACCGCGAATCTCGGCGGATATGCCGTCAACATATCGCTGAGGTTCCACCCCGGCTCGCTCGGCATAGTCCTGTATCTTTTGACCGTGCTCATCGGCACCGGTGCAGAAATAAACATCATATCCCGCAAGACGGCGATATCTTGCCAGCGCATCCGCCATAATGGCATCATAAGTGTTACCGATATGCGGTTTTGCGGAAGCATAAGCAATTGCCGTTGTAATATAATATCTGTTTTTCTTTTCGCTCATTTTCTATATTCCTTTCGGTTTCCTTTTTATCATTTTTTCTTTTTCTTGCCGTCTTTGTAATTCATGTTGACACGTGGCATGCAACATATTCTCCGCCTATCATCACACGATCCACATCTATACGTCCTGCCGATTCGTTGACATCGGCAAACAAGAGATCCGCAAACGCGCCCGGCGAAATAACACCGACAACGCCTTCGAGTCCCACCTCGGCAGCGGGGTTACGCGTTGCCGCCAATATGGCTTCCGAAAGCTTGATGCCGGTAAAGCGCGCCAGATTCTCCACAGCATGGTGAAGATCAAGCGTACTTCCGGCAAGCGCACCGTCCGGCGTTCTTGCTACGCCGTCGCGAACGTAGGCGGGCGTTCCGGCTATCGTATAGTTGCCGTCGGGCGATCCTGCGGCAGCCATAGAATCGCTTATAAGGACAAGTTTTTCAAGCCCTATGTTTTTCAGCGTAAACGC
>CAZISZ010000086.1:0-7166 GCA_964542035.1 uncultured Ruminococcus sp.
CACGGATGTGAACCGTGCGCTCTAACCAACTGAGCTATGCCTCCTTGACCGTGCTTATTTATTATACCACAATTCTTTTGACTTTGCAATACCTTTTTGAAAAAAACTTTTATTTTTTTATTTTTTATTTTTGTACCGGAGCGGCGTCCCGGTATCTCCCCACGCCGAACTGCAACAGTTCTCCGACAGTCCTCCACCTGAAATTAATATTTAATTCTTTTACTTGAGATTTTAAAAAAGTATTGTTTTTAGCATCGGCATGTGATATAATTATTTATAACTTATAACATTTCAGTTTGCCGAAAGGAGACCACTATGACAACTTTGGCAGCCGCAGCAAAGCGCGTAACCGTTATCGTTCCATCCTACAATCCGGATGAAAAGCTGAGCATGGTGATTAGAGATCTTGAAGACGCCGGCTTTGACGATATCATTCTTGTAAACGACGGCAGTCACGAGGAATATATTAAATATTTTCCGTCTCCGAGCGAGCATCCTTCGCTCACCTTGCTGACGCACAAGGTCAACCGCGGCAAAGGGGCGGCACTTAAGACGGCATTTGAGTGGTTCCTAAAAAACCGTCCGGGGCGCGAAGGTGTTGTAACCGCCGACGGAGACGCTCAGCACAGAGTTTGTGATATACTGGGTTGTGCCGAAGATATGCTGTCAACCGGCGAATTGATACTCGGTGCGCGTGATTTTTCACGTCCCGATGTACCGCCGCGCAGCAGGATGGGCAACCGCATAACATCCGCTGTTTTTTTGGTGCTTTGCGGGTTACATGTTTCCGATACACAAACCGGATTGCGTGCCATACCGACAGCGGCACTTGAGGATATCTGTCGCGTCGGCGGCGACCGCTACGAATATGAAACAAACATGCTTTTGGCACTCAAGGGATTTGGCATAAAATATCACGAGCGTAAGATAGAGACCGTTTACATAGAAGAAAACAAGACTTCGCATTTTCGCCCGGTGCGCGACTCGTTGAGAATATACGCACTGATACTGAAATTTTTACTTTCATCCGGTGCGGCAACGATAATAGATCTTTTGCTTTTTTATTTGATCTACAAATTTTTGCCTCACACCGCAGCAAAAATCACATGGCTGACGCTTGAAGCAACAATAGCGGCGCGTGTGTGCTCATCTCTCGTTAATTTTGCGGTAAATCGCAGTGTTGTATTTAAAAGCAAAGGCAATATATGGCTAACCGTTTTAAAATATTATGCTGTGGCGTTACCGATAATGCTCTGCTCGGCAGGAGGCGTTACTCTGCTGGGTCGCATCTTCAGTGCGTCGGCGCCGATATGGCGAACAATTTTAAAAATGGTTGTTGACACATTGCTTTACTTTATCGGTTTTCGTTTGCAACGCGAATGGGTGTTCAAACAGCCCTCTCGAATTCGTCGATGAGTTCCCGCAAACAAAAGAAAGGTTTACTTATTGTAATGAAGATAAAAAGGAAGTCTCGCGTAAGCGTTGGCGGAGTAATAACCCGTGTGTTTATTTCGATATTGCTCACCCTTGCCTTACTGCTTGCCTTGGTATACACACTTGCATACTCATTGGCTCACGGTCCGAGCACAAGCTTTCGCGATATGCTGGTAAACATGGCAATGCAAGCCAGCGCGACAAAATGGGCGCCGGGGCTTGTACTATCACAGGACGTGATAGACAGCATACTCGGCGCCGCATCAAACGATGATTTAAACGTTATAGATCCGGAGCAGGACGCCGTGGAGCGCATATGGTTCAACGATGAGGGCGAGCACCAAGATGTTGTTACGCTCCCTCCCGATGAAAGCGATGAAAAGATCCGTGAGATAGATTGGTCCTGCGCCGTGGACGGTATCTACTATGAGGAAGTAGTACTTGCGCACTGCCGCGCATACGTTGCGTTGATAAAAGACCCCTCACGCGTTTACACGGCAACTTCCAGCGATTTTAAGGGCAACGAACCGGGCATTCGCTTTTGGGACCTTTCCGAGCGTGAAAATGCCGTTTTAATGATAAACGGCGGAGCTTATCCCGACACGGCAACCGGCAGCGGTAACGGAGGCAAGCCGATCGGAATTACATATTCGGGCGGTGTTTGCCTTTGGAACGACGGCGTTACAAGCACATTCATCGGCTTTGATAGCAACGACCGTTTGGTGGTTACCGAAAAACTCACCCGCGCGCAGGCGGAGTCCCTCGGCATTCGCGACGGTTGCTGTTTTCAAACGGGAAACTCGCTTATAGTTGACGGAACCGTAGTATCCGCCAAACTCGGCGATGTTGCAAACTCACAACGCACGGCAATAGGTCAATGCGAAGACGGAACGGTAATATTTGTAGTAACGGACGGTCGTACCGCGGCAAGCCCGGGAGCTACATTCTCCGATATCACACAACTTATGCTCAGTTACGGAGCAGTGACGGCCGGAATGCTTGACGGCGGTTCTTCCTCCATGATGTACTACCGCAATTACTACAACATATATAATTACAACCAAGACGAGCTTGACGATTATCAAAAGATGGGACTTGTTAACAAATACAAGGCATTTACCACGCCGCGCCGCATTCCGACATACTTCGTTGTGGGAGGTGCATCATGATGCAAAACGGAACGAATAACAATCCGAATCTTAAATCTCACCTCAATGGCACCGTTGAAGTCGGTGGCGGGACGGCTACCGCACGCAGGCGAGTACCGGAGGATAAACGCCCGAAAGGCGTCGGCAATCCGGGCATTGAAAAACCCAAAGTGGGGCGCGGACTGATTTTTTGGATGGTATGGCTTGCTATCATACTTGTTGTTATGATAGTATGGGCGGTGGTACTCTCAAAGGTAGACGGCTATCTTGAAGAATACGAATCCGTGCAGCCGCAACACGAGGCGGAGCGAATATTTACAGAATATTTTACCAATTACGAGACCATCGTTGCAAACGCCGCAAATCTCACTATATCCGACTTTGAGGATGAGGCAGCGGTGATTTCCTGCATGAAAGAACTGTACGGCGAAGCGGATCCCGCAAATTGGTCACTCAACAAAGCGATATCCGCCGAGATAGGAACGTTAAAATACACGGTTTCCGTTGGCGGAACAAACATAGCATCTTTCACCCTTGTAAAGACCGACCGGATCAACGAAGCAACCGGCGAACCGATCTACACCCTCGGTAAAATACGCGTAAGTTTTTCGCCGTCAAAGGGCGCAAGCATCTACGCGCCGATAAACGCAACGGTCAAAGTAAACGGCTTAACGCTCGGCGACGGATACCGCTTCGGCGATCCGGTGGTTCTTGACGAACATGTATATTACCCGGAGGGGGATGCCGCGGCGCGAACCATGCAAAACTATTTTGTTGGCGGATTGTATTATGAACCCACGGTTACCGTCACATCTGCCGACGGAGACGTTGAATACACCCTAAAGCATGATGCTGCAAAGGCATCATGGCGTGCCGACGGCGATTACATAGACCGTCTTGTATTGAGCTACAACGAAAAGATAGAGGAGGAGCGCCGCCAAGAAGACGAACGTTTGCAGCGAGAGAGCGATGAAATTCGCACCATGCTTGCGGGCAAAGCTGTTGAGGGATTGCAAATGTATGCAAGATGGATGCAATACGACGCAACCGCCGCACAACGCAATAAATATTTTGTAACCGGCTGTGATTTCCTGAAATCGATAGCGGGAACCAACCCCTCCGCGTATGTATGGATACACAAGGGATACCGTTTTGATGATGTGCAAGACGATGAATATAAATACCTCAACGAAGAAAAAACCGAGATCAGCGGACACATTAAGATGACACAGGTACTGCTTGAAGTCAATGACCCGATGATGGGATCCGACGAAAAGCCCGAATGGGACAACGCCATAGACTCCACCGTTTTCATGAGACTGGTAAACGGAGAATGGCTGATATACGATATCCAAAACAACTGACGGAGGCACGGCATGGACGCGATATATCGATTTGATTACTCCATACTCAACTACATAAACGAGCACTGCCACACCTCCGCGCTTGACTTGGTTTTTGAGTTTGTGACTCACCTTGCCGACGCGGGTTGGTTTTGGATAGCCTTGGCTGCCGTTTTGTTGATATTCAAAAAGACCCGCAAAGCGGGTCTTGTAATGGGCGGCGCGCTGATACTGGGTCTTATATTCGGCAACGGGATACTAAAGCCGCTGATTGGTCGCATACGCCCATACGACAATGCGGCGTGGGATCCGGCAGTAACGCGCGCAACACTGCTTATAAAGCCGCCGCACGACGCGTCGTTTCCGTCCGGTCATACCCTTGCTTCCTTTGAAGGCGCGTTCGGAATATTCCTATGCAACAAAAAGTATGGCGCGGGTGCCTTGGCGCTTGCCTGCCTTATAGCGTTTTCAAGGCTGTATTTCTTTATACACTACCCCACCGATGTTATAGCCGGAGCGGTGCTCGGAATAGGCTTTGCGGTGGCATCATACTTTGCCATGGGCGCGCTTTGGCAGCGCCTGCCGGATAAGATTCGGCAGTGGGGACTTTGAGCTTTTCGTATTTTTAAAAAAATGTACCGTGTTGAGAACACAATATTCTCAACACGGTACATTTTTTATTTTACTTTTACATCTCAACTCACAAATTCAACACTCGCAATGTTACAGTTTTCATTGTAACGCGAGGAACGTACGAGACCGAGGCTGCAAATGTATTCGCCGTAATAGGCATCACCGCTCGGCGTATATACCTCAAGCGTGAAACCGCACAAATCCACACCGTCGTCGGTATAAAGATAATTCAATATCACAAGCCTTTGACCATCATACAAACTTTTTGCCGTATGGCTCATATCGTAATACAAGTCGGGTGGCAGAGCGCATCTCTCTGTTTGCAAAACAACACACGCCTCGCCGTCATCATCCGTGTCAATAAGCATCAGCCGTCTACCGCTGTCAGCTGTACCGCTGTATATAACGATATGCTCACCCGATGGATAAAAACCGTAATAATCGTCGCTGTTCCCAACCGTTATGCGGCACACATCCGTCATATCGGCAATATTTATCACCGTAAACATCATCGTACCGCCCTCTTCCGTTAATAGCCAAAGAAAACGTTCATCGGGGCTTACAGCCATGCCGCGCACTACTGTATCACGCTCCAAAGTGTAAACGCAAGCAAGCGAATCAGCGTCTATTCCCGTGCCTTTTTCGGTATCGTACACCGTCTGTCTTACTCCCGATGAGTTTGTCGGTTCATCACACACGTACACATGCTCATAATTGAACGCATATATACCCCAGCCGCCGGGTATGAGGCTTGTATCGATATATTTCACATTTCCCGCCGAGTCCTCGTATTTGTTATTCACGGAAAAGAAGCATCTGTCATAGGTGTAGGCAGAATAGGAATAAAATCTCGGTCCCACCTCACTGCCGCTTGACATTCCCACGGGCTGACCGCGTTCGTCGCGCGTAACACCAATAGTCACGCTGTCGTCCTCCCCAACGGGGATCTTAAAAAAATCGTTAAACTTGTCCCACACCTCCGCCTCGGCCGAAAATTCCTCTTTGTCCCTAAAGTCAGCTATCACCCCAGCCGACCAAAATGTCCCCGGCAGAGATATGACGACACTTATGGGATAATAATCGTAATAATCCACAATACGCACAGTGCGCTCAAGACTGCCGCCGAGAGGTGTTTCTTCATACAACTCGCGGTATGCAAGCGCCATGCCCGAAAGTTCGGAGATCGACGTATCGTTTACAACACCGTAAGCGTAATTCATCCCCAGCTCCGCGCCGTCGTAAGTAATATCATATTCAACTGTTTTCGAATCGGCAGAAAACTCAAGCTCGGTCACGGAGTTGCCGCCCACTGTATAAGAGGTGCTCCAAAACAGGTGCCCGTCATACTTTGACAGCATGGATACGCCTACACCGGCTGCCAATGAACTGTCGCCGCTCACCGCGCGCTCATATATTTCCACGCGCTCGCGCTCTGCATATACCGTGCCGCCGATAACGGCGAGTCCACCTGCCGATAACAGCAACAGCGCCGCAAGACATGCCAAGGTACGCTTCATTTATCCGCAACCTCGCTTTCTTTACCGTCATCGCCGTCATCGTTTGATATGCTCCCCAGCGCGCGTGCAACTCTGTCCGAACGATAGCCCCAAACCGATTTTATATGATCAGCCAAGCTCTCGCCGCGTTCGTCAAGTTCGGCGGCTGTAATATCTCCCACCACTCTACCGCGGTGAATGAGCACGGCGCGACCGATAACATCTGACACCTCCTCAATCAGGTGAGTGGAAAGTATAAGCGTTTCGTGCGGCTCCAAGATCCCGAGCAATACGCGATAAAAATCTTCGCGGTTGAAAATATCGTTGCCCGCAAACGGCTCGTCCATTAAAATGTAATCCGCGCCCTGAGAAAGCGCCAAGATCACCTCAAACTGATTTTGCTGCCCCATAGACATACTGCCTACCCTTTTGTGCATGGGAAGCCCGAAAAACTCCATAAGACCCATCATTCGCTTATCTGAAAAACCGACGAAATATTCGCGATAAAAATCGCGATGCCCCGCGGCGCTGAGATCGGGAAAAAACGAATGCTCACATGTGGCAAAAGAAAGCTTTTCGATATTTTTGCGTGTTATCGGTTCACCGTCAAGCGTTATTTCGCCTCGGTACGGAACAAACCCGAATATCGACTTCATAAGCGTGCTTTTTCCCGCACCGTTTTCGCCGAAGATGCCCACTATCTCTCCGCGCGGAAATTCAAGAGACACTCTATCAAGCGCCCGCTTGCTGCCGTAATTTTTTGAAAGTTCGTTTATCTTAAGCATGTAAGACCTCCATCAAATTTTAACAATAATCAATCGTAAAACAGGATTTTGCCAAGTGAAGCTTTACTTTATGCTTTTTAATAAAAGCACACCGCGGGCGTCAGCAAAAAATATGCGGCATAGCACAAAAGCACAGTACACCCCCATAAAACGCAAAGCGCCAAGCACCTTGAGATCGGCACTGTCACCACGCGCCTCATAACCTCTCCGCGCACGGGCAGGCGGCGCATGGTGTAAAAACTCATACTGCCCTGCCTAAACACAAAGTATCGACGCATCATTGCGCCCACCTCCGCGAAAGAAGCAAAGCCAAAGGCGATCTGACCA
>CAZISZ010000087.1:0-7137 GCA_964542035.1 uncultured Ruminococcus sp.
CTGAGCACCGCCCGAGGGTTGGTGTATCATAATTTCGCTGTGAGGCAGTGCCAAACGCTTTCCCTGTGTACCGGCGGCAAGTAAAAAAGCGCCCATGCTGGCAGCCATACCTATGCAAATGGTGGTAACATCACACTTTACAAACTGCATAGTATCGTAAATTGCCATACCGGCTGTGACTGAACCGCCGGGGCTGTTGATATAAAATGATATATCCTTATCGGGATCCACCGATTCAAGATACAGCATCTGCGCAACAATTAGCGATGAAGTAACATCGTTGACCTCATCGGAAAGGAATATTATACGGTCGTTGAGGAGGCGAGAGAAAATATCGTATGAACGTTCTCCGCGCCCATCCTGCTCTATAACGTACGGCATACTTGCCGCACGGATAATTCCCGATCCGTTATTGTTTGTCATTTTACTCTCCGTTCCGCCGCCCGGCGGCGGCCAAAAATAAAATAATAAATTGTTCTTTTATTGGGGCTGACGATAAAACCACGCCAGCCCCGATGTGTATTAATACTTATTTCGGCGCAACAGTTTTTGTACAACCCTCGTTCCGATAGCGCTTTTATAAAATGGAGCGAAATTGTTTACTCCGCATCTGTTGTTTCGACGGTAGCGGGAACTTCGGGCGCCTTGTCAAGGTATGTTACCTTAGCTGCGGATTTTACAAGTTCAAGGGTCTTTCTCATGGTAAGAGAGTGTCTGATCTCGTCTTCGGGAAGGTTCTCTTTCGCATAATCAAGTTCTACGCTGTAGGATTTTGCGATATTCTCGTATTCGGCAGAGATTTCTTCCTCGGCTATTTCTATGCCCTCAAGTTCGGAAATTTTTTCAAGAGCCAATTCGGTTTTTACATGCTTAAGCGCAGACGGACGAACCTGCTCTTTGTACTGATCAAGTGTCATATCAAAGTACTTGAGGTACATAGAAAGCTGTAATCCCTGCATTTGCATTCTGGTTTCGCTCTCTCTTACCTGTGCTTCAACCTCCGCATCAACCATGCTTTCGGGGATCTCGGCTACAAGCAGTTCGGCGAGCGCATCTTCGACTTTTCCCGCGAGCTCATTGTCGGCGGTATCTTTGTGTCTCTGTTCGATTTTTGACACAAGGTCGCTGCGATATTCAGCAAAAGTGTTGAATTCGGAAACATCAACCGCAAATTCGTCATCAGGCTCGGGAAGTTCGGTCTTTTCGATGGCGTTGAGTTTAACTTTGAATATCGCTGCCTTGCCTGCAAGTTCTGAAGCGCCGTATTGTTCGGGGAATGTAACATTAACATCAAATTCCTCTCCCACATTCTTGCCGACGATACCCTCTTCAAATCCGGGGATAAACTGACCGGATCCGAGCTTCAGATGATGACCGGAATCCTTACCGCCGTCAAACGCAATGCCGTCAACAAATCCCTCGTAATCGATAACGGCTGTGTCGCCCATTTCCGCGGGACGGTCTGTAACCTCAAGAGTCCGTGCACTTCTCTCGCGTACAGTCATGATTTCGCGCTCAACTTCATCATCCGTGACAGGGGAGAGAACAACGGATGCCTCAATGCCCTTATAGTTTTCAATGGAAACCTCGGGTTTAACATACATTTCGGCTTTCAGAAGAATTTCGTTTTCATCCATCGAAATTATGTCGAACTCGGGGCGTGATACTACCTGCTTACCCGCGGCTTCAACTATAACCGAATAATTTGCGTTGATTATATTGTTGATGGCATCCTCAAGGAAAATACCGGTACCGTACATCTTTTCGATAATGGCGCGAGGCGCTTTACCGCGTCTGAAACCGGGAACATTGAAGTTTTTGGACTTCTCATGGAACACACGAGATTTTTCCGCCTCAAGTGTCTCGGCGGTTTCCGAAAACTCAACTGTGCAAAGATTCTTTTCGTTGATCTCTGTTTTTTTGATTGTCATTGTTGACCATACCTTTCTTACAACGCGCCCGAGATAGCTCTTACGGGCACAATTTTTCACATTATTATATTTTACTATAAATTAATTATATGTCAAGCCCTAAAAGCGAAATTCATCATTTTTTTGCATTAAAAATCGGAATTTTTAATTTATGACCCATCAAATTTCAATCTTTTGAGGGCAAAACCCCAAGTGGTCTGCCGAAATAAGTCTGAATTCTATATCTTTATACAAAATCGGCGCGCGTTCGGCATATTCACTATGAATATGCCCAAAATAGCATTTTTTTACTCTGTGCTTCTCAAGGACATTGATGAGTCCCGTTGCTGCCGATCCGTTCCACACAGGAGGAAAGTGCAAGAAAGCGATTATAGGCGGCGGTGTTGCGGCGGTGCCGCTATCATCGCTTACACTGCCTTGTATAAGATATTCGGCTGCCTTTATGCTCATATCAAGCCGCAACGTTTCACGGTTTGCAATTTTTTGCCAATTTGTTTCGCCTACCGTTCTTTGCGAAGCCTCGTCAAAGAACCATCCGCGTGTTCCGCATATCACCGCAGTGTCGAGCATATATGCATTATTATACAGTATGTTTAATGTTTTAAATGAATTTTCAGCAAAAAAAGCATTCATTTTAGCGGCGGTTGCCCACCAAAAATCATGATTTCCTTTGCCTATATATTTGGTTCCTGGCAGAGAATCTATAAACGCTAAATCTTCTTTGGCTTCATCAAGGCTCATTGCCCATGATATATCTCCGGGGATCACCACTGTATCGCCGGCGCTGACAACCGCCCGCCAATTGCGTTCAAGTCGATTTTGTGAGTCTGCCCACCGCCGTCCGAATACATCCATTGATTTTGCCGCTCCCTCGGCTCCCGGAAGATGGAGATCGGCTATCGTAAAAATTGACATGAGTAACCTCGGTTCACCTTTTTGAATAGTATCCTGCTTTTCGGGCAAAATAACAGCAAGCCGATTATCGTTTTCGTGATGAGATGATTACTTTGCAATTGAATATTCTCGGTTGACGCGAAACGAATTTTATATCGGCAAATATGCGGTTCTGCATCAGCAGCAGATCCGTAAATAAGTGAGGATGATCGAAAATGGAAGAAAAGTTTAACCCCGATCGCGAGTGTCGCGGTAAAGGATGCGGTTGTAAGCACCTTGAGGGAATTGTTTGTGATGTTAAAAATTGCGCACATCACAGCGGTGAGTGCTACTGTACCGCAAAGCAGATACTGGTCGGTCCCACAAACGCCACCACCTGCGGTGCGACCGAATGCGCTACCTTTAAGCCGAGGAATGGCGAATAAAAGTAAATAAAAGCAAGTAACGAAACAGAGCGACTTGCGTTATTTCCCGCGTGGGGGTGTCTACACCGATTCAATGGTGTGACATCTCCGCGTTTTTTGTGACCTATATGTCGGAGACAGGATCGGTTTATTTAAGATATTGCAATACATCGGCTGACATATCGGCGGGGGATACTACGCGCTCGAATCTTACCGCTCGTTTGTCAAGCTCATTAAGCGGAGCGGGGATCTGGGTGTTTGTGAGACGCGAGAGTTCACCGAGAGCTGCAATTTCGTTAGCGGAAGATTTCCCGCATATCAGTGATGATAAAACGTCTCCAGCGAATTTATAAGGGCTTGCCGTTGATGCCGTCAGTATGGGTAAGCGGTCATCGTAGGGAAGTGAGGATAGATATCTTTCGGAACAGGACATCGCAACTGCGGTGTGCGTATCGCAAAGATATCCGTACTCGGAAAAATACCTTGATATCGCCGCGGCGGTTTGATTTTCGTCTGCAAAATAGCCGTCAAAGCATTCGCAAATATCTTCGAGTGTGTTTTGTGACACACTATAACACCCATGCTCCGCCAGTTCGGACATCAATGCTTTTGTTGTTTTCGCATCGGTCATTAGATATATAAGACGTTCGAGATTGCTTGATATCAGTATATCCATAGAGGGAGACATAGTTGTATAAAAATCTCGGTTGCGATCGTATCTTCCGGTCGATAGAAAATCGGTAAGTATGTTATTAGAGTTAGAGGCGCATATAAGGCGACGCAGCGGCAAACCCATTCGCCGCGCAAGATAGGCGGCGAAGATGTTGCCGAAGTTTCCCGTGGGAACAGACACATCTATGCTGTCGCCCCATGATATTATACCCGCATTTGCCAATTGCGTATATCCGGCATAGTAATAGACAATTTGCGGTACAAGACGCCCCCAGTTAATAGAGTTTGCACTTGATAGAAAATATCCGCGTTTGTTCAGTTTATCGCGCATATCGGAATCACCGAAAATGTTTTTAACGCCGGATTGAGCGTCGTCAAAGTTACCTCTGATGGCACAAACATCAACGTTCTCGCCATCCTGTGTCATCATTTGAAGTTTTTGCACACGACTTACACCGTCAACCGGGTAAAAAACTTTTATTGCAACGCCGCGCACGTTTTTATATCCCTCAAGCGCGGCTTTGCCGGTATCGCCGGATGTTGCCACCAAAACGAGGGCTGTGCGTTGCTCGCCTGTTTTTTCCAGAGCTCTTGAAAGCAATCGGGGCATAAGCTGTAATGCCATATCTTTAAACGCCGATGTCGGACCGTGCCAAAGTTCCATACACCATATACCGTTACCCGCTTTTTTTACCGGTGCCGGCTGACCGTCAAAATTCTGACCGTCATACGCTGCGGCACAATCTGCGCGCAGTTCATCTTCGGTATAATCATCAAGATATAGGGATAGTATTTTAGCCGCGATATCACTGTAGCCCAGCCCATCGAGCGAACGAATAAAATCCATGTTCGTTTCGGGTATCGTTTCCGGCAAATAAAGACCTCCGTCCGGAGCAAGTCCGCGCTTTATGGCTTCGGCAGAACTTATCCGTTCGGCATCTTTTCCGCGCGTATCGCGTGTGCTTATGTATTTCATTTATATGTTTCCTTTCTTGCTTCGTATCCATTATTCGGCGCGGCGACCGATATTTTGAACGGCAAAATCATATGCATTGCGCCAAAAGATCTTTTCTATATTATCGTCAGATACGCCGGCGCGTTGAAGAGGCGCTATCAATTTATCCATGTCGCGCACATCGCACATGCCATCCGGTAAATCAGTACCGTCGAGATCACCTCCGAGCGCAAGATTATCAATGGCACCGGCAGCTATGTAATATTCAATGTGGCGAACTATGGCTTCTATATTTGCGCCGCCGTTTTGCAAGTGTGAAGGACAAAGACTTTGACCTATCATTCCGCCGGTGGCTATTATTGACTTTATATGGCGATCCCGCAGGTTTCTTGTATGATCGTACACCGAATAAGCGCAGGAATGAGAGGCTATAAACGGACGCCGATACTCGACGGCTATGTCGGCAACATCGTCTGCGGATCTTTCCGAGGCGTGCGATATATCGGGTATTATTCCGATTTCAAAGCATCGCCTAGTAACCTGTTTACCGAAATCGGTCAGTCCCGATGATGTGTTGTGCGATCCGCCTATTATGGTTTCTCCTGACCAAAGAAGTGTCAAAACTCTTACTCCACGTTCAAATAAAACATCAAGCCTTGATATATCACCACATAAAAGACGTGCGTCCTCTACACTCAGCACAAATGCGGTTTTCTTTTCGTTCCATGCCTTTTGTATATCCTCTCCGCTTTTGCAAAGCATTGCCGATTGGCTGTTCTTTGAAAGTTCTGAGAAAAAATTGTCCGATATACCCCAAAAGTTTTTGTATGCCTCTTCATCGCCGATTCTGTGATTACTCCATACAGCGGCGATCTGACCGTGATTTTCGTATTTTGATGCTTTGGTAAGCGATATATGCAGATTGTTGTCTTTAAGCGGCTGTTGGGTTTCAAACAACTCGTACGGTGTATCGCAGTGCAAATCAAAAAGATTCATTAATTTTCTGTCCGCCTTTCATTGTGGTGTGACCTTGGAATTATAGTCTGAAATGTATTTCGGGTATTCTTATTATCTCGCGCCGAATGCGTTGCGTATGTGGTTGATCTCGGATACCGTTGGAGTATCGGTGTTACGCGCAAGGTATACTTCAATCACATCTATACGTCTTCGCTTGCGAGTGGGGTGTTCCCAAAGATATTCTCTTGCCGCTGCAAGCGTATTTTGCTTTTTTTGATATGATACCGCAGAGGCCGGACGCCCATATGAATAAAGTGTATTCGGCGGTGGCTCCGTGCGTGTTTTCACCTCCACAAATACAAGATATGACCCATCCTCGGCAATGATATCCAACTCATATTTGCCGTAACGTAAATTTCTGCCTTTAATTTTGTACCCGCAACTCACCAAATATTCCGCAGCCGCATCTTCACCAAAATGTCCGCGATAGGCGTTTGTATTTTTATCTTGTTGTTCAGATGCACCGCCTGATACTTTGTTGACCGAGGAGGATATGTGAATATCCGGCGACAGGGAATTGTGATCATTTTCATTTTTGAATTTTGATGCGAGTTTGCAAAAAAAGCTTTTCATACCTATGCCTCGATTTTTTGGGGCTTTGTCGTGTTATCCCCTTAAAATGTGAAAAGTTTATTTTTTGGTATAACTGTTCGATCCTTTTAAAAATCTTATAAATTGTTTGCGATATATCGGAGCCGGACCGTATTTTTTAAGTGCATCTCGGTGTGGCGGAGTGCAGTATCCCTTGTGTTTGGCTATTCCGTATTGCGGATACTCGCGGTCAAGTTCTTCACACAAGCGGTCGCGTGTTACCTTGGCAAGTATCGATGCAGCGGCAAGTGACGGCGATATGCCGGCGCCTCCGATAACAGCCTCACCGGGCATATCAAATCCGCGAAATGTATTTCCGTCTACCAGCAAATAATCGGGAACGTAATGCATAGCGGACACGGCGCGGCGCATAGCTAACAATGTTGCCTCAAGAATATTCAATTCGTCTATTTCCGCTACCGATGCCTCTGCTACCGCATAATCAACAGCGGTGAATTTTATGGTTTCAAAAAGCTCTTCTCTCTTGGAAACGGTCAGCTTTTTTGAATCATTAAGCCCCGGAATCACAGCATCCGGCGGCAAAATACACGCAGCGGCAACCACAGGACCGCAAAGCGGTCCGCGCCCCGCCTCATCTATTCCGCAAACGAGTCGGTATCCGTCGGATATCAGCGCGCGTTCCTTTTCGGGAATCAATATTTTTTCTTGCTTT
>CAZISZ010000088.1:0-7132 GCA_964542035.1 uncultured Ruminococcus sp.
GCTGTTTTTTGCTGCG
Source organism: uncultured Ruminococcus sp. (assembly GCA_964542035.1). GTDB lineage: Bacteria > Bacillota > Clostridia > Oscillospirales > CAG-272 > CAG-390. The sequence goes on from CAZISZ010000088.1 coordinate 17, forward strand.
TCGTAACACCCCGGCGAGTGCGCGGGAAAATAGATGTGCGTCTGGCGTTTCCGCGAAACTTTGAATGGTTGTTTTTGCCGACACTCGGCGTGATACTTACCATATCCGATCTCGGCGGGTATCTGTTCGATCTTATCGGCGTACCTCAAGAGACGGTGGCAGAGTTGCCAAGCGGTTGGATCGGAATTTGTGTGGCAATAATAAACGCTGTAATATTACCCGCGCTATGCGAGGAATTGCTTTTCCGCGGATGCATATATTCGGCATTGGAGGAGCACGGGAGCAGCGTTGCCGTTATAGGATCTGCGTTGCTGTTTGCATTGATGCATAACAGTTTGCGTGCCTTGCCGTATACCTTTGCAGCCGGGGTGATATTTGCCTGCCTGCGGAAGTCGTCGCACTCGCTTTTACCGAGCGTTATCTTGCATATTGTCAACAATTTGCTATCACTGCTGTTGCCGCTTATGGCGGCAAGGCTCGATCCGGCGGATGCGCGTGTGTTTTTGTTTGCCGCACATGCCGCCGTGATATTGTCGGCAGCGGTTTCTGCTTTCATTTGGGCTATCGACCTGAAAAAACGCAGGAAGGATAAAAACGACGCCTTCGGTATTCCCATACAAAAAAATCGTCTGCGTGAGATCGTTTGGGTGTTTATCTCACCAACCATGGTGATATACATCATTACTGCAACGGTATTGACGATTTTGCGTTTGATATTATAAAAAGTGATTTAAATGAATAAAGATAAGAAAAATAACATGACCGCCGAGGCGCTCTCAACCGCTTCCGATGAGGATACCGCGATTATGCGCAAGGCTTTGTCTCTTGCGGTAGAGGCGGCGAGTGCGGGCGAAGTGCCCGTGGGCGCTGTTGTGGTAAGACGCGGCGAAGTGATAGGGCGCGGGCGTAACCGTCGCGAAAGCGGCGGCGGAGCCGCCGCCCATGCGGAGATTGAAGCGATAACCGATGCTTGCCGTGCGCTTGGCGGTTGGCGCCTTTCGGGATGCGAACTTTACGTTACGCTTGAGCCATGCCCCATGTGCGCCGGAGCGATAATAGCCGCGCGGCTGGACCGCGTGGTGTTTGGAGCCGCGGACAAAAAAGGCGGTGCGCTCGGTGGGCTCTTTGATCTCACATCGCAGCCGCTGGGTGCGAATCCCATAATTTGCGGCGGCGTTCTTGAGGCGGAATGTACGGCGCTTTTGCGCGAATTTTTTATCGCGCGGCGCGCGGAGGGTCAAGCGCGCCCTCGCAGACTTACAAGAGAGGCGTACAGCCAAAGCGCCGATCGGCTTGCGCCGTTTTTGCTCGGTAAACAGCTTTGCCGCCGAACCGCGACCGGGGAAATTAAGCGAGTGCGTATAACCGAGACAGAGTGTTATCTCGGCGAATCCGATACCGCTTGTCACGCTTACCGCGGTAAAACCGACCGTACTCGAATAATGTGGCAGCGCGGCGGTATGGTATATGTTTATCTCTGCTACGGAATGCATTCGATGCTCAATATCGTCAGCGGTGAGGAGGGAAGTGCGGAGGCGGTTTTGATCCGAGCCGCGGACGGTGCGGGCGGACCGGGGAAACTTACCAAAATGCTTGAAATCGACCGAAAACTCAACGGTCACGATGCCGTGTTTTCGGATGAGATTTGGATAGAGGATGACGGCGTCGGTGCAATTGATTATATATCATCACCGCGCGTGGGGATAGATTACGCATCCCCCGAGGATCGTGCGCGTCCGTGGCGCTTTACGGCAGTAGCCGATATTGCGGAATAATAAAACCGGTCAAAGAATATTCATGAAAGGCAGGTGATGGCATGAGGAAAATCGTAAAGCTGTGTGCTTTTTTTACGGCGTGTGTGATTATCGTCGGCGTTTTGGCGGGACCTGCGGCGACCGCGACAAGTTCTGCCGATGACAAAAATAACGACCTCGGCGTTATCACCGTTTGCAGATACGATCCCGACAGTGCTACTGTAAAAGTAGAGGGAACAATCAATCACAGTGTGCTGACAGCATCGAAAAACTGTCGAATTGCGCTTTTCTGCGTGCCGTCATGGCGATCGGCGGAGGGTTTTATAAATGATATCGAGCCGATGTGCGAAGCGGTAATGTCAAAAAGATTTGAGTTTTCGGTACCGGCAGACGAGGTTAGCGATGTTCTTTCCCTTTATGCCGTTGCCATTATATACTCAGACGGCGAGCGCGCGCTGGTGGCGTCGCCGCGGTATCCGATGACCGACGATACGGATGTTGTTGATAATGTAGGGTTTAAGGGCGTATGTACCGATTCGGCTGCCGAAACGCTTGAGTGCGGCGCGGGTACGGTGCTGATAGATGTGTACCTTGACAGCCTTGAGGACGGTCGCCACAGCGGATATCTGCAATCGGTGGGCGGTATGTCGTTTTACTATAACCGCGAGTATATAAACGACCTTGATGTGCGCGTACGAAGTGCGTCGGTTTCGGGAGCTTCGGTGCTTTTACGACTGTTGGTTTCGCCCGCGGAGGGCGAGCGCGATCCTCTGACGTACGCCGCCGCAAATTCCTACGGTGCGTCATATCGCGGGATAGTTATATCGGATGAGGTCTCCGCCATTACCGTTTACGCATATGTATCTTTTCTTTGTTCTCGCTATAACGGCGGTAATTTCGGAAGTATAGCGGGTCTTGTTCTCGGTTTTGGTGCCGACAGACCGGAGAGTTTTAACTTTTGCGCCAGTACCGGACCTATGTATTATGAGATATATTCGCGCACTCTTGCCGTTATCGGTATTGCGGCGGGGCGCGGCATAAGACTTTTTGTTGCGGTGGGCGATTCAAGAAACGGGGACGATGCGGGATCGTTTGAGTTTGTCTCGGGAGTGGCGGAATATATCGATCGTCATACCGATTTTAAGTTTACCCTAATGGCGGATAGTATTTCAAATGCCTATCATCTTGACGACGGCTATTTCGATTTGCCTACCCTTGGCGGAGATGATGATATTACGGCGGGAGAGAGGGAGAATACTCTCGTTTCCGGTAAATCCGTCACCGAACCGAGCGAGGTAGGAGAAGATATTTACGAGGGTGCAATAGCCGATCGTCCGAAACTTTACAAGACATCGGCGGATGACGATTATTTTGCCGCCGATGACGTGATTCCGTTTACCGATATGCTAAAGCGGCTTGGTGAGGAATATTCATCGGTAAATGAGAATTTTGTGTGGTGTTGGACGCCCGGCGACAATACCAACGGCAGTACGCTCAGCGTGCTGTACGCATACGGTTACATGGCAATGACAGCCGCCGGAGCGGAAGCGTTTATCCTGCGTGCCGACAGCGCTAAATTCGCAACGGTATCACATCTTGTTAAATACATTGACGGCGATGACAGCGCGGGAGAGACGGCGTACGCGCTTGAAGTACTCGGCGCATCGAGCTGGAGCGAGCTTTTGCCCAACTTTGACGGTGTTCTCGGCGGCGGGCGACGAATGCTTGAGCGTGAGCTGACGGCAGATGAACGCACCTCTCTCGGTTCATATATGCTTTGGTCATCCGGCATGACATCCGGTACGCACGGATGGTCGGCGGGACCCGGGTGCGAAACACTGCGATATGTTTTTGAGGATGACAGGGGATGCCTAAAGGCACAACTGAACGATGCGGGACAGGGAGCCTATTCTGATATTTGCCGCATTTTTTCGGTATCCGAGCCTACTGCGTATACATCGCTTATAGGTCTTGATATTTCCTGTTCAGGCGACGGCGATGATCTTTATGAGGTCAAACTTGTCATTTACAGCGAAAACACCACCCTGGAGGGTAAGTGTGTGGTATCCGACGGCGAGCGCTGTATGCTCTATCTTGATATTTCGGATATATCGGCTATCGATGCCGTAAGAATAGCCGTGCGCCGTGTTTCCGGGGGGGGCGGTATTACATTGCGTACCTATTCGCTTGGATTGTACAGCGAAACATATACAGACGGTGAGCTTGAAACGCTTATATACGAAGCAAAGCGCACAGGCAGCGCTTCAGCCGACGCAACAGACAGTGAAAGCGATAGGCGTGCTTTTGTGGCGATATTGCTTGTATTTGCCATGATAGCTTGCGGGATATACGCCGCGGTACTGATATCAAGGTATGAAAAACGCCGTGCCGCGCGGTTGGCAGGCGACGCAAACAATGAAATAAAAAACAATTAAATGATAAAAAGGACAGATCAAAATGAAAAACATTGAAAGAAATCTTACCATGCTATGCGATTTTTACGAGCTTACCATGGCAAACGGCTACGAAAAGTGCGGAATGGGAGACATGTACGTTTACTTTGATGTCTTTTACCGTGACAATCCCGACAACGCCGGGTATGCGGTTGCCGCAGGTCTTGAGCAGATCATAAATTATGTAAACGATCTGCATTTTGACGCGGAGGATATCGAGTATCTTCGCAAAAAAGGTATATTTGACGAGCGTTTTCTTGAATATCTTGCCGATTTTAAATTCGAGGGGGATATGTGGGCGGTGCCCGAGGGAACGATCATCTTCCCCGGGGAGCCTATTATTACCGTCAGAGCCAAAGCGCCGCAGGCACAGTTTATCGAAACCTATATTCTTATGCAGTTCAATCACCAATCCTGTATTGCCACCAAAGCCACAAGAATAGTTCGTGCCGCGGGCGGCAGACCCATAAGTGAGTTCGGATCTCGCCGTGCGCAGGGCTCGGATGCCGCCATCCTCGGTGCGCGTGCCGCGTATATAGGCGGTTGTGCCGCCACCGCCTGCACTGTTACAGACGAGGCGTACGGCGTGCCTGCCACCGGTACCATGGCGCACTCATGGGTGCAAATGTTCCCTGACGAATATACTGCGTTTAAGACCTATTGCGAGATATATCCCACAGCGGCAACGCTGTTGGTTGATACCTATAACGTTATCGAGTCGGGCGTGCCTAACGCCATACGCGCTTTCCGTGAAGTGTTAAAGCCCATGGGTATTACAAATTGCGGCATACGAATCGACTCGGGAGATATCACCTACCTTACTAAAAAAGTACGCAAAATGCTTGATTCTGCGGGCTTCCCGCAGTGTAAAATAGTTATCTCCAACTCTCTTGACGAGTATATCATTCGCGATATCATCAGACAGGGCGCATGCGTTGACGCATTCGGCGTGGGCGAACGCCTGATAACATCCAAAAGCTGTCCCGTATTCGGCGGCGTTTACAAGCTTTGCGCTATCGAAGATCCCGCAAGCGGCGAATTGATACCCAAAATAAAACTCAGCGAGAATCCGCAAAAGATTACCACTCCTCACTTTAAAAAGGTATACAGACTCTACAATCGCGAAAACGGTAAAGCCGAGGCTGACCTCGTTTGCCTGCATGACGAGACGGTAGACGATTCCAAACCTATCGAGATATTCGACCCGCAGTACACGTGGAAGCGCAAAATGCTTGAGGATGTACGCGCCGAGGAGCTTTTGGTGCCTATCTTCCGCAATGGAGAGTTGGTTTATAAATTGCCGGCGCTTGCCGATATCAAACAGCGATGCGCCGATCAGCTTGAGACTATGTGGGATGAAGTACTGCGTTTTGAAAATCCGCATAACTATTATGTCGATCTCTCTCAAAAACTTTGGGATGTTAAGCATGATATGATTCGCGGCAACCGCTGACCATAGAGCGAAACAAAATAAAAGCTCACCGCTGCCGTACGCGGCAGCGGTGAGCTTTTATAATTTTACGCGATGATCAAAAATCAGTCGGTAACTTTCTTTTTGCCGATAAGGCAAACACCGAGGAGTACCACGACCGCAATGGCGGCTACAACGATGATTGCGTTGTCACCGGTTTCGGGAGCGGCGGGCTCTGTGGTGGTGTCGGGGGTTACAGGATCCGTGTCGGGTGTGACAACGGGATCGGTATCGGGAGTAGTATCGGGCGCAGTGGTATCGGGAGTGGTGTCCACAGGCTCGGTCTCCTGAGATGCAAACACTACCTTGCCGTCTGTAACCGCAAATGTCTTTGCGCCAATAGCCGCGTTTGCCTTTTTAACGATCTCCGTAACACTGCCTCGTGTAATAGCCTTAGCTGTATCGGAAAGATCCTTGCCGTCGATGGCGGAGAACTCTATTACCGATGTCGTACCCTTGGTAGCGGACCAAGAATAGTGCGTGATCGCACTGCCGTCTGCCATAAAAATGTTTTCAACAGTGTATTTTGAAGAATCGGAACTTGAAAGACCGACAAAAACAACATGCATTACGGAAGTATCATCGCCTTTGATATCGATCGAACCGGTGCCGATACAATTGACGATCTTGGTGTGTATGCTGTTGGTGTATGCTACAAATTCGGAGGCAAAACCTTTGTTTACAAGGTGAATGTTGCCGTTATTGATGCAGTTTTCAAGAGTTGTGGCGAGCATCGCATCACTATCGCTTGCCCATGCGTACGCGGCAATTCCCGCGGCACCGCCGGTTGAACCGCTTGCAGTACCGGTAACATCACCATTGTTTATAGAATTCTTGACAGTAAGACCGACAGCAATGCCCTTATCACCGGAGTATCCAACGATACCGCCGGCAACTTCATTGCCCGAAACGTTACCGTTATTAACACACGAATCAATCATGGCACTTTTGCGAGCATCACCCTGAATGCCGCCGGCGCGATATCCGGAGTTGATATTTCCATCATTGGTGCATTCTGTTATAACAATACAGTCTGTGCCGCTGTAACCAATAATACCACCGGCGGCAACGCCGGAGATGTTGAATGTAGATGTGATATCGGCAGCGTTGTAGCAGTTGGTAAAGGATGTATCTTTGTTTTGTGATTCACCGAGTATGCCGCCGCAGGCTTCGGGACCGCTTATAACACCGTAGTTGGCGCAATTTGTAAATGTTGCGGCTTTTCCGTTGTTGTTTTTACCGGCAATACCGCCAAGGCAAACACCATCATTCTTTGCAAAAGCGTATGTGTTTGTAACATCGGCTTTGTTGGTTACATTTTTAAAGATTCCCTGCGTTTGGATCGCTACAGCTCCGAGATGGCTTTTTTGATCGGATGTAATCTCACCAACGGTGGTAAGGTTTTTAACGGTACCGTTCATCTGTTTGAACATGGGAG
>CAZISZ010000089.1:0-7036 GCA_964542035.1 uncultured Ruminococcus sp.
GCTGCGTATACAAAGAGCGCGCAATTCTCGGCGAGCGCGTAAAGCTTGCCATGGGCGGCGATAAGGATAACCCAAACGTTATAGAGGTAATAAAGATCGCCTGCGATGAATGCCCTCTCGGCGGTTACGAAGTAACAAACGCCTGCCGCGGATGCCTTGCCCATCGTTGCGAAGACGTTTGCAAACGCCAGGCCATCTCATTCGACCATCAACATGTGGCGCATATAGATAAATCTCTTTGCGTCGGCTGCGGCGCATGCGCCAAGGTCTGCCCGTACACAGCTATAATCAGCCGCAAACGTCCCTGCGAGAACGCTTGCAAAATCAAAGCGATATCGATGGGTGAGGATAAGGCGGCAGAAATAGATAACAACAAGTGCATCTCCTGCGGCGCCTGCGTGTATCAATGCCCCTTCGGCGCCATAGTTGATAAATCCTTTATCCTCAATGTTATCGATCTTATCAAGAATAGCGAGAACAACAAGAAATACAAAGTCTACGCCGTTGTCGCACCCTCTATCTCAAGCCAGTTCACGTATGCCAAACTCGGTCAGGTTATCAGCGGTATCAAGGCACTCGGCTTCCACACCGTTATTGAGGCGGCGTTGGGTGCCGATATGGTAGCGGAATCCGAATCCCGCGAGCTTGTCGAAAAGGGCTTCCTGACCAGCTCATGCTGCCCTGCATTTGTAAGTTATATAGAAAAGAGCTTTCCGGATCTGTTGCCACTTGTTTCGCACAATCCCTCCCCCATGACCGCGATATCCAAATACATAAAGGAACACGAAGAAAACGCCAAGGTAGTATTTATCGGTCCGTGCACCGCCAAAAAGGGTGAGGTCCAGCGCGAGGAGGTTCGCCCGTACGTTGACGTAGCAATGACATTTGAGGAACTGCAAGCTCTCTTTGACAGCCGCGACCTTGATATTACGACAATGGGCGAGGATGTGCTGGACAACGCCTCCTACTTCGGTCGTATATTTGCTCGCAGCGGCGGACTTTCCGATGCCGTTGTTGAAGCGCTTAAGGAACAAGGGCTTGAAGATTTTGTTCTTAAGCCCTGTGCCTGCGACGGAATTGAGGAATGCAAAATAGCTCTGCTTAAAAAACGCAAAAATATTTTGGATGCCAACTTTATCGAGGGTATGGCGTGCGTCGGCGGATGCATAGGCGGCGCCGGATGCCTGACTCACGGTGAAAAGAACAAAGCCGAAGTTGATAAATACGGTCGCGAGGCACTGGAAAAAACCATCGCAGATGCCACGTCCGTCCTCAAACACGACTGATAGGCAAAAGATCCTAAAATAAAATACGTAAACCGCGGGGACGGGTCGCATAACGACCCGTCCCCGCGCATATCATCACAAATATTTACTTTATTAACATCGACAAAATAATTCTCCACTTGACAATCATCGTTATATGCTGTACAATTATAATGAATAATTTTATTAAGATCATATCGGAGCTCAAACTTTGAGAACAATTACAAAAAAACATATATGGATAACAGCCGGTCGCATTGGAATTTTTCTTCTTGTGACACTTCTCCTCACGGTACTGGCGGCATGCGCCATACTGGTGCTGATAGCACGCGGACCATCCGCCGAGGCATCTCGCAATCTTGCCGAAACACTTTTGGCGCAAAATTCACCGATTGTGAATATTCTTTACACCGACGAAGAACTCGGTGATATAACATATTACGCCGCGCCGCGAGACGCGAGCGCGGATGTTGAGTTATCCTACGACGAATCATCTCAACCGAGCGTGATCAAGGTAACGGCATCCGCATGGGACGGCGTCATAATCGACGGCATCGATCCCCTAAAGCTTTGCGCCTCTGCCAGCGCAGCTGAAAAAGCATCGGGCAACGGCGAGATTTCATTCAGCATAGGCATAATAGGCGACGAAGCGGATATCTCCCTTATCGGCGAGCGTTTCAGCTACAAGGGTGACGGTGCCGGATACAATGCCTTTGGAATCGATACGGACGGCATTCTTCACTGCGGTCGTTACACCGCTGCGGCTGTGTTTAACTCGGGATGGAGTTTTGCCCTGCCATGCGAACGCGTTTTGATAAGCGGCGGAATTCCCATGCGTGAGTTGGGCGGTGGATACGCATCGCGCGCGGCGATAGGACAAAAAAAGGACGGCAGCCTCATAATTGTGCTTATATCTCCGCGCGGCATTTACCCACGTGGGGCAACCTATGACGAACTTTGCTCTCTTATATACGAATACGGTGCGGTGACAGCCGTTGCAGTGGCGCCGGCGGGAAACAGCTATGTGAGTAACGAAACGGTAAACCTTGGCGGCACATCACCCGCTCGCTTTAATATAACGCTTTCGATCGTCGAACAATGATGCGATATATATGACTTTAAATTCGGTAAATACGTCAACAAATATAAAACCACGAAAAAATCAGAAGTAAATTAATATGAACAATACAGATATGAAGGAGTTGGTACGTCGCCATTCGCGCCGTCGCCACCCCAAACGCCATGTCTTTTTAAAAGGCATGATAATATACTCGGCAATAGTTGTGATATTGATTGCCGTTTTGCTTTGCATAGGTTGGAAGTACGCTTCCCTGCGTGACGACGCACTTCCGGAACGCATGATAGAACTAATGATATCGCGCAAAGATAAAGAATATTGGATAGATCTGCTTAAGAACGAACTGCCGCGCACGTATCCCGAATACGAGGACGGCACAAGACTTGCCAATGAAGTTTTGGCAGATATCTACGATATAGGCGATCTGACATATATAAAGTACGCCGCTCGTGATGACGCATCCTCCCCTACATTTTTAATAATATCAGACGGTATGCCGATGGCGGAGATAACGCTGAAAAGCTCCTCAGACAGGCTTTTCGGGTTAGGAGATTGGGAAATCGACAAGATTGATTTTCGCCGCTCCTATTTTGAAGCGAAGGGCATTGCGTTTAAGACCTACACGATCTCTGTTTTTGAGGGCGCAACTTTATATGTCAACGGCAAGACGATTTCCGCCGACACTGCAGAACACGGCGGCACATATCCCGCCCTCAGCCGTTGCGAAATGTCGCTTGCCGCCGATGTAAGATGCGATGTGTACACGCTTGAGGGGATTTATTACGAGCCGAACATCACCGCCATGCTCAACGGTTGCGAACTTGAGCTAATGACCGCGGCAGACGGCACCGTGTATTTTGAGCCTACAGCCGACATGATACACACCGTAAGCGCCACAGTCCCCGGCGGCGTGACAGTTCGCATCAACGGCGTAAAGGCGACAGAGGAATGGGCAGAGCTTACAAAAGCAGAGGGCAGTTCGGGTCCGCTTGACGAAAACGGCGACGGCAGTAGGCAAGTACTTGATGTTTGGACATTCAAGGGTCTTTTCTTCGATCCCGAGATAACTGCCGAATACCTCGGAACCAAGCTTGAGGTGCTCTCATCCGACGGCGGAGATTATATCTTTGACACACCGGATGAATGCCGCTTTACACTTACGGTACTCGCGCCGCACGGAGCGGAGATAACGGTCAACGGCAAAACTCTTACTCCCTCGACAACAGCTGCAACAAACGACGATCTTGAAGGCGGCAGCACACTTCCCGGACTTTACGGCGTTGGCTGTTTTAAACTCGGCAATGTCACTCCGTCATTTGATAAATACACGGTAAGCGGATTTTTGGTGCATCCGGTTATTTCTGCGGTTCTTGACGGAGTAGAGCTTCCCATTACTTCCGACACCACCTACGGTTATTACATCACCTGCGAATTTGATATTCCCGATACGCTGTTATCAGATGAAGCAAAGCAAGATGACGCCGTCAAAACGGCAATAAAAAGCGCTGAACAGTTTGCCGACAGCTACTTTGCTTATATCGCCTGCGGCGGTAACATGGGTGAAAATTATACGGCATTTGACGAAGCCTACGGCGAGATGCTTCAAATACTTGATAAAAAAACGCCCGCATACCTACGTCTGATGGAAGGATATGCCGAGGCGTACCGCGCGGGCGCCTATTCCGAACTTGAAACATCGGCAACCGCCACCGCGTATACTTATTACGCCGAGGGTTATATCGGCATACGTATAGACTACGAGTTGACACTTTCAAATCCCGCGAAAACCGACAACTCGGAAAACGCCACGACCGACGGATCCGAAGCAGCAACAAATACCGCACAACGCACAGGCTCGCTTTATGTGCTAACCGCAACGTCCGACGAGAATACACTCGTTATGGGGTTTGCCGATATACTTTCCGAATAATCGATCCTCATGCAAGAATAGCAACTCCCCGCCGAACTGAAACTTACTGTTCACGTTCGGCGGGGAGTATTTTATATTCTTATATTTTCTTCGAAAATTGTTACTCGCCGAGGCTATCGATATACGCGGCGGCGGCAAGCGCGGCAACGGCACCGTCGGCTGTAGCCGTGGATATCTGCCGTATACTTTTCGCCCTGCAATCTCCGGCAACGAATACCCCCGCAGTACCGACCACGGTCGTTTCGTCGGATATGATATAGCCGCGCGCATCGGTGGATGCGATCTCGGCAAACGGCTCGTTTTCCGGTTTCAGTCCTATGGCGATAAACACACCGTCCACAAAAAGCTCGTCCGCACCGGCGGGGGTGGTAAGGGAAATTCCGCAAAGACGTCCGTTGTTTTCTATATATCCTTCAACACGACAGTCGCAACGAATATGCACATTTTTACGCTCCGCAAGCGCAGCGGCGGCGGCAGCCTCGCCGGTAAGCACAGGCATATCCTGTATCACATACACTTCCGATGCTACATCCGCAAGCATAGCCGCCTCAACAATGGCAGAATTGCCGCCGCCGATAACAGCCACACGACGATCTTTGTAAAACGCGCCGTCGCAGACCGCGCAAAAGGATATTCCGTTACCTATAAGCGATTCCTCGCCGGCAAGACCGAGTTTGCGGTGCGCGGCGCCTGCCGCTATTATGACCGCCCGCGCATTGCGCTCACCGTCATCCGTCTCAACCGCAAACAGGTCACGTGCGTCATCACGCTTAACCGAAATAACGGCACACGGATCTATCTCCGCACCAAGAGTCAACACCTGCTCCACCATTTTATCGGCAAGCTCTGTACCGGATATCTCGGTAAATCCGGGGTAATTTTCTATTTTGGGCGAAAATGTCATCTGACCGCCAAAGGTTGAACGTTCAAGCACCAAAACGGTCTTTCCCGCGCGTCGGGCATATATGGCGGCGGTAAGTCCAGCAGGACCCGCGCCGATAATTATAATATCGTACATGGAATATTCCTCCGTTACAACTCACGGGTCGGCGCGCTGTGGCGCGCCGACCCGTGAGTTTCGTGTTTTAATTTTTGATATTGGATATAAACCGTTTTACACCGACTATATCCGAATACACCTCGCCGCCGGCAATAAGCGTGGGGGCTTGGCTTATACCGTGTTCCGTGGCAAAACCCGGCGCATCCTCGTGATAAATTCGTTCAAACCCAATGCCTGCTTTTTCAAGTAAACTTGCGGCTATTTTGCACTTGGGACAGGTTTTTGTGGCAAAAAGTATAACGCTGTCCGATGCGTTGCTTTTTGCAGCCTCGGTGCATGCACATTCCGTTGCAGCACCGCCTTTGGCAGAGGATATTCCGTGCGGGGAGGAATCGAAATTCTTTACAGACTCGTCTATATTATATTCAAGTCTCTCGCTATATTCCTGCGTTTTTCCGTTGTTCCAGTTCTGGACCGGGCGATAGTAACCGGTAATTCTGCTGTAGACCTCCGCAGGTTTCCCGCACTTCGGACAGGTAAAATGTTCGCCGGAAATATAACCGTGGTCGGAGCACACCGAGTAGGTGGGCGAGATCGTATAATACGGCAGTCGATAATTTTCGGCTATCTTGCGCACAAGTTTGGCAGCCGCGCGCCAATCGGGCAGTTTTTCGCCGAGGAAAGTGTGAAATACCGTACCGGAGGTGTACAGCGTTTGAAGTTCGTCCTGAATATCGAGCGCCGTGAACACATCATCGGTATAACCGACGGGAAGATGGCTTGAGTTGGTGTAATACGGATCATCGCCGCCGGACGCAGTGATAATATCGGGGTATCTGTCTTTATCGTGTTTTGCCAGGCGATATGTCGTAGACTCAGCGGGAGTTGCCTCAAGGTTATAAAGATCGCCGTATTTTTCCTGATAGTCGGAAAGCCGATTGCGCATATGATTGAGCACATCCTTGGTAAAACTCTGCGCACGTTCGTTTGTAAGGTCACAGCCGAGCCACTTGGCGTTGATACACGCTTCGTTCATTCCCACAAGACCGATCGTGGAAAAATGATTATCAAAACTGCCGAGATATCTCTTGGTATATGGGTAAAGCCCCTCATCAAGCAACTTTGATATTATTGTACGTTTAATTTTTAGGGAACGTGCCGCAATATCCATCATATGATCAAGGCGGCGATAGAAATCAGCCTCATCGGCGGCAAGATAACCTATGCGCGGCATATTGATGGTAACAACGCCGACCGATCCGGTACTTTCACCCGATCCGAAAAATCCGCCGGATTTTTTACGCAATTCACGCAGATCAAGCCGCAAGCGACAGCACATTGAACGCACATCCGAGGGTTCCATATCGCTGTTGATATAGTTTGAAAAATACGGTGTACCGTATTTTGCCGTCATTTCAAAGAGCAAGCGGTTGTTCTCGGTCTCCGACCAATCGAAATCACGTGTTATCGAATAAGTGGGTATCGGATACTGGAAGCCGCGACCGTTAGCGTCACCCTCTATCATGACCTCTATAAACGCCTTGTTTACCATATCCATCTCGCGCTTGCAATCACCATAGGTGAAATCCATTTCGCGTCCGCCCACAATGGCAGGACGATCCGCAAGATCGGCGGGGACGGTCCAATCGAGAGTAATGTTAGAGAACGGTGCCTGCGTGCCCCAACGTGAAGGGGTATTTACGCCGTAGATAAATGATTCAACACATTTTTTCACCTGCTCGTAACCAAGATTATCTACCTTA
>CAZISZ010000090.1:0-6864 GCA_964542035.1 uncultured Ruminococcus sp.
CCGATCCTTTGATGGATTGCCGCGAGTGCAAAGAGCGTTTTCGTGCCGATAAACTCATTGAAGATTGGTGTGCGGAAAATTCTTATGAGCTCGAAAAGCCCATTGATGCTATGAGTCAAGCTGAGATGAAAGGTTTTATTGACGATCATAATATCTCCTGTCCTACCTGCGGTAAGCATAATTTTACTGATATAAGACAGTTCAATCTTATGTTCAAAACATTCCAAGGCGTTACCGAGGACGCAAAAAACACTGTTTATCTGCGTCCCGAGACTGCGCAGGGTATATTTGTGAATTTTGCAAATGTTCAGCGCACCACAAGACGTAAGATTCCGTTTGGTATAGGTCAGATAGGTAAATCTTTCAGAAATGAGATAACCCCCGGTAACTTTATTTTCCGTGTACGCGAATTTGAGCAAATGGAGTTGGAATTCTTCTGTGAGCCCGGTACAGATCTTGAGTGGTTCGCCTATTGGAGAGGTTTTTGCCGTGATTGGCTACTCGCTCTCGGTATACGCGAAGAAAATTTGCGCTTGCGCGATCATGATCCGGAAGAGCTTTGCTTCTATTCAAAAGCAACTACCGACTTTGAATTTATGTTTCCGTTTGGATGGGGCGAGCTGTGGGGCGTTGCCGACCGCACCGATTACGACCTGACTCAGCATCAAAACACTTCGGGACGCGACCTCAGCTATTTCGATCAGGAAAAGAATGCGAGATATATTCCATACGTAATTGAGCCATCCCTTGGTGTTGAACGATCTTTCTTGGCATTCCTTGTTGATGCATATGACGAGGAGGTCGTATCTCGTGATGAGTCTACCGGTAAAGAAGATGTGCGTGTAGTGTTGCATTTGCATCCTGCTTTGGCTCCTTTCAAGGCGGCTGTTTTACCTCTTTCCAAAAAGTTGTCTGCTGAAGCCGAAAAAATATTCCATGATCTTGGTCGCGACTTTATGGTCGATTTCGATGATGCCGGTTCTATCGGAAAAAGGTATCGCCGTGAGGATGAGATCGGTACACCTCTTTGCATAACCTATGATTTTGATTCGCAAAATGACGGTTGCGTAACTGTTCGTGACCGTGATACAATGCAGCAGGTCAGAATACCGATATCCGAGTTGCATGAATACGTGGCTGAAAAAATAAAATTCTAAGGATTGCAGAATGGATTGCCGAGAAGAATTGCCGGGTTCAGTGGACGTCCACGCAGACGAAACAAATGTCAAAAGCGCGGACGAGGTACTTCGCATCGCGCTTGACATCGCCGAGCACATTCTTGAAAACGGCGGTGAAATAAGACGAGTTGAAAATACTATAGAGCGTATAGGTCATGCTCTCGGAGCTGTGCATGTGGAGGCGTTTGCCGTCACAACGCTTATAACGGCATCGGTGAGAATGCAAGATGGATCATACTCTCAGCAGATGCGGCGGGTCAAAAATACCGATATCAATCTTTATAGAGTCGAGGCTCTCAACAGTATCTCACGCGAGTTGTGTTCAGGTGAGATCAATATCGACGAGGCTCACCGAAAGATAGCTTGCGTATCGCATGCTCATCAAATAAAAAGATGGGCAATGTCTGCCGGGCACGCAATGATAGCGGTCGGTTTTGTTCTTTATTTCGGTGGTAACTGGCGCGATGCACTTGCAGCAGCTGTTATAGGCATCGTTATCATGCTTATCAAAAGTGATGCGGGCGGTGAATTCGGAGCGGTCTCTCTCACTGTATTAAGGTCTTTTTTGGCGGGAGGGGCTGCTATTTTAAGCACAAGACTCGGTATAGGAAGCGATGCCGGAATTATCATGATAGGTACCATAATGCTTATGACTCCCGGAGTGGCGGTTGGTACGTCGCTCGGAGATATGCTCGGTAAAAATATAATATCAGGAACTATGCGCTTAGCGCAAGCGGTAATACAGACCGTTGTCATTGCACTGGGGTACGCTCTGGCGATACTTGTTATGGGAGGCACGGTATAATGACGGCTGAATTTATTACTCGACTTATCGGCGGTATGATAGGTACGATGGGATTTGTAATTTTTTTTGAGGTTCGAAAAAATCGCATGCTTGCCTCTCTTATCGCCGGAGTTATAGGGACCGCAGTGTATTTAGTACTTGAGCATCTCGGTATTCATGACTTTTTTGCAAATGCGCTGGCGGCATTTATAATTACCATATACTCGGAGTGTGCTGCTCGATTGCTTAGGAGCCCTGTTATAGTTTTTCAAATTCCCGGTGTAATAGTTCTTGTTCCGGGAAAAGCGCTTTATCATACGATGAGCAATCTTATTACAGGTAATTTTTCCGAGGCAGGGAATTATGCTGTGTTGACTATAAGTATTGCGGCGGGTATCATTATCGGCATTATATGCGGAACCATGCTTTACGGCATTGTAAAGCTTATTATCGGATCTTTTTCTGTTATGATCGATAAATGTAAAATCAAATAAAGGCATCGCTGCGGGATCGATTTTGATCCCGCAGCGATGCCTTTATTATGACATGAGAGATGATTGAGAATCAACCGCGTGTCTTTCCGCCCGCTACGTTGAGAGTGGTGCCGTGTATGTAACCGGCTTGTTCCGAACTCAAAAATGCCACAGTGGATGCAACTTCCCAGAGTTTTCCGGAACGTCCGAGAGGCGTGGTGCTGGTTTTGCTGTATCCCGCACGAAGCTGTTCAACGGTTATGCCGCGAGTGTACGAGAGAGCTTTCTCATAGGATTCTGTGCGCAGCCCCGTAGCTTCAAGAATACCCGGGGCAACGCCCACAACTCTTATATTGTGTTTGCCGAGTTCCTTAGCCCAAGAGCGTGTGAGACCGTTAACCGCAGCTTTAGATGCCGCATAAACGCTCTGACCTTCCGAGCCTTCAAGTCCGCATTCGGATGACATGTTTACAATAACACCAGAGTGATTTTTTACCATTACGCGTGCGGCAGCCTGTGAGCAGAAGAAAAGCCCTTTTACATTTACGTTCATTACCTTGTCCCAAACTTGCTCCGAGAGTTCTTCCACGCCTGCGGGGTCTACCAAAAGGCGTGGAATGTTAATGCCCGCGTTGTTAACCAAAATATCAACAGTGCCAAAGGCATCCACTGCGGCATTTACCATGGCGTCCACACTGGATTTGTCGGTGACGTCACAGCGTACGTAAATATACTTGCCTCCGTTGGTTCCTGCATCTATCTGCGGTGCCTCGGGATTGATGTCGCAAACGGTAACATATGCACCGTCATCAAGAAATTCGCGAACGCATGCAAGACCTATTCCGGATGCGCCGCCGGTTACGATCACAGACTTACCTTCAAGTCCCAACCAGTTTTTGTTCATTGTTCAGTACCTTTCGTTTCCTTGGTGTTTTTACATTGATTTTTGCTTTTATTGCTCTGCGGTAGTGATCATCTCGGGTCGATTTTTCAACGGTTTTATTGCGCGGTGGCAGATAATCAGTATCAAAGCGTACATTATTATGCCGCACGCAATATCCGATGTATATCCGAGAAACATTTGAAGAACCTCGGCAATCTCAACCGGAGCGCCTAGATTTATATCATAAATTACTCTGCTGAGTATTAAAGCCAAACTGAATATCATAGCGCTTATAAGCGCGCTTTTTTGTATTGGATTTTCTCCCGTATAGGCACGTTTGTAGGGTATAACCTCTTGTGTCCAATCGTAATCTTGGTTTCCGAGCCTTTTTGAGGCGGATGAGAGAAGCGTGTAACGTCGTACGGCTTCGCGGCAGATCAGTGAAGCGATCAACACTGAAATGTATAACTCCACAAGTTCGAGAGCGGTATTTAAAAGTGTGCCTGAAATACCGGATGTCAATTCGGTGCCGTCAAAAAGTGTACCCGCAATTTGATTCAGTGCTCGTCCGAACAGGATAGTTCCTGCACACAGCAGTCTTGTAAGAAGACGATATTTGCGATTGTCAAACAATAAAAACGACAATATTACAGCCGCGTATTGTACCGAGGCTAAAATAGTATCTGACAGCGACACCAATCCACCGAGTATGTCGGGGAGCGGGGAAGCGGAATACAGCACATCGTTTCCAATGCTTATATATAGTGGAGATATCAAACAGTAGGAAAGCAGTGATATGACAACGGCGACGGAGGATGTAAAAATAATGAGCCGTCTGAAAGTAATTTTTAAAATATTTTTATCGAGTTGCATGCATAATCTCTTTTCAGTTGGTCGGATAGATTAAACCAAAATCCTGAAGTGGGTATGGAGATACCGGAATTCCGGCAACGGTGACCATAACATGCAGGCGATGTGAAGGAATAAACCCGGTATTGCCGACCTTGCCGACGGTCTGACCTTTGTTTACTGTATCTCCCACGGTAACGGAAGTCTCACTGAGGTGTGCGTACCAACTCTTAAGCCCCCAACCGTGATCAATAACAACGAATTTGCCCAGTACATCGCATGCTCCGACGTAAACCACTTTGCCGCTGTTCATAGCGGGAGCCTCCGCGCCGAGGGCAAACATATAGTCAACACCCTCGTGGCGGAAATCGTCACCGTATTTCATCAAAAGTTGTTTGCCAAAGCCGAGAGCAACTTTTATACCGTTATCTTCGTAGTTTAAAAATTTACCGTTCCAGTACTTTGTGGCTTCATTTTGCGCTGATATTTCGCTTATAAGTTGATGATATTCGGCAATATCCGAGGCGGAATAACTCGTGTCAATAAGGGATTTTGAAACTTCATAGTATGCATAGCTTTTGTCAAAGGTTTTTGATGTAACGCTGAGAGCGAGTGTTTGTGTGGTGAGACCGTAGGAAATATTGAATTTATAAGTACCGGCGGAAAGATCGGCGCTTATCGGAACAAGTGCGCGAACATACTCGCCATCCTCAAAGAATATCGGAGTACAACCGATAGCCGGTTCGCTTGTAAAGGTGATTTTTGAGATATCGGTAACATTAAGACCGCTCAATACAACCAAAGTACCCTGTTCTATTTTGCTTTCACCAAGCATAAACACCGCGGGTGCAGTGATTTTTCCGCAAAATGTGTAATCGGCACTGCCGTAGTATTCACACCCATCGGTTTTTTCCCAACTGGCTGTGACTTTAACTGTCAAGGTGTCATTGCGTTCGATTTTGATTCCGGAAAGATTTTCCGGTGTGCCCTCAAACAGAGGTTCGTTGGCGTTGGTCGCACTGTATATCTTAACGGTGCATTCGCTTGGCTTGATATCAAACGCAAGGTCGAGATCATTTGAAAGATCAAATGTCTGATTGCTGTTATCCGTAGCGCCGTCATTAATCTGACGATATATACCGCCAACAAGATAACTCCAACTCATATCTACGGGAGCAACAGTGCTGCCGCCCGCAACGGTAAGCACGGGGACTTTGGCGGAATCAAAAAGGTATAGCGAGTATTTGGTGTCATAAAATTTAAGCACATCGCTTTTTGCCGTTTGGAACACCTTTCCGTCGGGGTCGGTGTAATAGCAATTATCGGCGTTGTTTGAAAAATAGTATTTGTAACTAACCACATCACCGCTCTCGCGTGTGAACGTTCCGAGTATAAATGATTCTCCATCGTATTCTGAGGGAAGTGTGCTAACTGCCGTACCGGAGGTGCTTAAAACCCCGAAAACAGTAAGCATTCTGTCGGGATCGTTGTCTTTGGTAAATGTAGCCGTTGACCCATCTGGAATTTTTAAAACAAGCTCGGAATAATCCCTTGTGCGCGGCATTTGTTGATTGGCAAAGTAACTGCCGATGGCAAGATACGTGGGGATGAACAGCACAACAAGAGCCAGTATCGTTATAACAAACTTTTTAATGTCAATATTAAATTTCATTTTTATGTACGACCATACCTTTCAGATGAAAATAAAAAAATAATACAAACTGATATACCAAATGCCCGATAGCGAAATATACATCTTTACATATACAATTATACGATATATTTGCCTTTCGGTCAAGAGGCTATTGTGCGTATAATCGTTAAATTTCGTTGTTATTCAACATCATTTGCCGTTATGCGTATGTATTATCAATCCAACGTGCCGCCAGCGGCGTTTTGTGCATCGCTTGATATCTTGAGTTGGGTGCCGAGTGCTGATTGTTGCTGATGATCATATTGCGGTGAATACGGACGCCCCAAGTGTGAATAAGCAAGTTTTGTGGCGCATCTCCCGCGCGGTGTGCGAGCAATAAACCCTATCTGTATCAGATACGGTTCGTATACGTCCTCAAGAGTCACTGCTTCCTCGCCCACGGTTGCCGCAAGCGTTTCAAGACCCACGGGACCTCCGCCGTAAAAATCTATTACCGCTTCAAGCATACGCCTGTCGATATTATCCAACCCCAACTCGTCTATTTCCAATCGTGAAAGCGCATATGAGGCTATATCCGAGTCTATTCCGTCAGCCCCTTTGACTTGCGCAAAGTCACGTACGCGTTTGAGCAGGCGGTTGGCTATACGCGGTGTGCCGCGCGAGCGAGTAGCTATCTCGTATGCACCGTCATCATTTATTTTATAGCCGAGTATACCGGCACTGCGGCGCACTATGCCCGTCAGCTCATCCGGGGTATATAATTCAAGGCGGGATATAACGCCAAAACGATCACGCAACGGCGTGGAGAGCTGCCCGGCGCGTGTGGTGGCACCGATGAGAGTGAAGGGAGCAAGGTCTATGCGTATACTCCTTGCCGCGGGACCTTTGCCGATTATTATATCAAGAGCAAAATCCTCCATTGCGGGGTAAAGTATCTCTTCAACCGTGCGCGGAAGACGATGTATTTCGTCAATAAAAAGCACATCACCTTTTTGTAGGTTTGTAAGCAGTGCCGCAAGATCTCCCTGCTTTTCTATTGCGGG
>CAZISZ010000091.1:0-6765 GCA_964542035.1 uncultured Ruminococcus sp.
AGCTTGGTGCGGACGAAAGCCGCGCCCTTTCCGGGTTTTACGTGCTGAAACTCGATCACCTGGTAGACGCTGCCGTCCATCTCAAATGTGATGCCGTTTTTAAAATCACCGGCAATTACCATAATATATACCTCCGTTGTGATGCGCCGCCGTGGCGGCAGATAGTTACACTATATTGTATAATATTTTTTTGAATTTTGCAATACCTTTTTTGAATTTCGCGGGGGATTTTTTCGTTACGGCAGCGTTTTGGGCATTTTTTTCGCATTTATTCTTTTTTTCGATACCCGATTGACACCGCGGGGGCGGTATGCTATAATTATCCTGAGGTTATTTGCGTTATTGTAAGTATTGCGAAAATATAAAAACAATGCATCCGGCAAATTCGGCGCAAATGCGCGCACCTTGATGCGCGACTTGGTAGATCGTTGCGAATATGGCGGCGGAATGGAGATTGATATGACACTTGATGATTTGTCCGTGGGACAAAGTGCGATAATAAAGAGCGTTGGCGGAGAGGGCGCGTTGCGGTTGCGCCTGCTTGACATGGGGCTTATTCCGCGCACACGCGTCGGTCTTATAAAAGTAGCTCCGCTGGGGGATCCCAAAGAGATCTCGGTGCGCGGCTATGTTTTAACGCTTCGCCGCGAGGATGCGGCAAAAATAGAACTTGACGGGGGGACGCTGCAATGACATTTGCATTGGCTGGGAACCAAAACTGCGGTAAAACGACTCTTTTTAACGCGCTTACGGGTTCAAATCAGCATGTGGGAAATTTCCCGGGCGTTACGGTGGATCAAAAATCCGGCGAGATACGCGGTCATCGCGGTACCGGCGTGGTAGATTTGCCCGGTATATATTCTATCCGTCCATATACGCAGGAAGAAATAGTATCGCGAGATTTTATAATCGACGGCAAACCGGACGGAATAATCAACATAGTCGATGCCACGAATATAGAGCGCAATCTTTATCTTACGCTGCAACTGCTTGAACTTCGCATCCCCACCGTTATAGCTCTTAATATGATGGATGAGGTGCGCTCCGGCGGCGGATCGATAGACATCAAAAAAATGAGCGAAATGCTCGGCGTACCCGTTGTGCCGATCAGCGCGGCGAAAGGAGAGGGTGTTTCCGAACTTGCCGACAGGATGGTAGAGACCGCAAAATCACGCCGCTTGCCCATGGTGTATGATTTTTGCGGTGATGGTCCCGTGCATCGCTGTATACATGCCACCGCCCACGTCGTTGAGGATCATGCCAAAGCAGTGGGAATATCCCCGCGGTTTTGCGCGACCAAGCTTATCGAGGGCGATCGCGATATAGAGCGGCGGCTGGATCTTCACCAAAACGAGCTTGAAATGATAGAGCATTCGGTTGTTGAGATGGAAGCGGAGACGGGATTCGACCGCAACGCGGCGCTTGCCGATATGCGTTATGCGTTTATCGAGCGTGTGGTTGAGGCGTCGGTCGTGAAGCCTCGCGAGAGCCGCGAACGTCGGCGCAGCATTGCGCTTGATCGTGTGCTAACCGGTAAATACACGGCGATCCCGATGTTTATCGGTATAATGATTTTGGTGTTTTGGCTTACGTTTGATGTTATAGGGCAAAACCTTTCGGATCTGCTCTCGGCGGGAATAGATGCGCTGACAGAACTTGTGGGGCGCGGTCTTGCCGCATACGGGATCAACGATGTTGTTTACAGTCTTATCATTGACGGCGTGTTTGCGGGCGTTGGCAGTGTGCTGAGTTTTTTACCCATCATCGTTACCCTGTTTTTCTTTCTCTCTATTTTGGAGGATACCGGGTATATGGCGCGCATCGCCTTTGTTATGGATAAGCCTCTGCGCAAGCTCGGTCTTTCCGGTCGCAGTTTCGTGCCGATGTTGATCGGCTTCGGATGTACCGTGCCTGCCATTATGGCAACGCGAACGCTCTCATCCGACAGAGACCGCAAAATGACCATACTTTTGACACCGTATATGAGCTGTTCTGCGAAGATAGCAATATATTCGGTGTTTGTAAACGCGTTTTTTAAGGATCACCGCGCGCTTGTTATGATATGTCTTTACGCCGGCGGAATAGGGCTGTCGGTGCTCGTGGCTGTGATACTCAAACATACCGTTTTCCGCGGTCAGCCCGTGCCTTTCGTGATGGAACTGCCGAATTATCGTTTCCCGTCTCCGCGCAGCGTATTCATGCTGCTTTGGGAAAAGGCAAAGGATTTTTTGGAGCGAGCCTTTACCGTAATATTTACGGCAACTGTCATCATATGGTTCCTTACGACCTTTGATACCCGCCTTAATATAGCCGCCGACAGTTCTGGCAGCCTTTTGGCGCTTATAGGTCGGTTTATAACTCCCGTTTTTCGTCCTCTCGGTTTCGGCGATTGGCGCGTAGTGACATCTCTTATTTCCGGCTTTTCGGCAAAAGAGGCTGTGGTCAGTACAATGACCGTTCTGCTCGGCACCAACACGGCAAATCTCGGTGGTGTGCTCGGCGAGCTTTTTACCCCGATATCAGCCGTAAGCTTTTTGGCGTTTACATTGCTTTACACACCCTGCATTGCGGCCGTGGCAGCCATTAAACGCGAACTCGGATCTCGCCTTTCCACGCTCGGCGTGGTCGTTATGCAGTGCGGTGTGGCGTGGATAGTGAGTTTTGCAATTTATAATTTGCTTAATTGCATTTTTTGATTGAAATATACGCAAAAATGTGCTATAATAATGTGCGGGATGCAGTATCGATCGATTCTGCGCCCGCATATTGATTTATAAGTGCGACTTAAAAAGTCGGTCGTTTTTTGTTTAAACGGGAGGTGAGCCTGTGGGCATTGCGGATTATATTATCGTTTGCGCGGTTGCGGCGGCGCTTGGCGCTGCGATAGCTCACACCATAAAAAAACGGCGGCGCGGCGACTTCGGTTGCGGCGGTTGTATGGGAGATTGCTCATCCTGCATTCACACTTCGTGTATTGTCGGAGAGCGAAACGGCAAGACCGATAAAAACGCTGATGTCGATTCCGATGCCGATAAATAAAGATCGTACATATCTAAATACAAACCGAAAACGGAGAATAAAACAGTGTACAAGATACTGAAAAAAGAGGTGCTAAACCCCACCGTTACTTTGATGGAGATAGAAGCACCGTTGGTTGCTCGCCGCGCGGAGGCGGGGCAGTTTATAATATTGCGTGTTGACGAGGACGGAGAGCGCATTCCGCTTACCATTGCGGGTTTTGACCGCGCTGCGGGGTGGGTGAGAATAATCTTTCAAACCGTTGGAGCCACGACCGCGGCGCTTGCCGCGCTCGGCGCGGGCGATTACATTGCCGATTTTGCCGGACCTCTCGGTCGTGCGACCGAAACCGATGGGCTTCGCCGCGTGTGCGTTATAGGCGGCGGCGTGGGGTGTGCCATTGCGCTGCCTATTGCCGAAAAACTGCATGCGGCGGGATGTCATGTAACCTCCGTTGTGGGCTTTCGCTCTCGCGATCTCGTGATACTGGAAGATGAATTTCGCGCGGCGTCCGATCGTTTCGAACTTGTGAGCGATGACGGCAGCGTCGGCAGACGCGGCAATGTTTGTATGCCGCTTGACGAGCTTCTGGCAGCCGGGGAGCGATTTGATATGATATTTGCCATCGGCCCTCTTGTTATGATGAAGTTTGCCGTGGCGTCGGCGCGTCCCTATGGTGTGCCCGTTACCGTATCGATGAATCCGATCATGATAGACGGTACTGGAATGTGCGGCGGTTGCAGGCTTACACTTGTGGAAAACGGGCAGAGAGTTATAAAATTTGCATGCGTTGACGGTCCCGATTTTGACGGATACGCCGTCGATTTTGACGAGGCGATGTGCCGCGGCGGAATGTATCGTACTGCCGAGCGGCATGCATATGAGCGGCAGTGCAATCTTTTCGGAAAGGCGGGTGTTTGATATGACAAAGCCGAATATGGATCTCAAAAAAACTCCCATGCCGCAACTCTCCCCCGAGGTGCGCGCGCGGTGCTTTGACGAAGTGGCGCAAGGCTATTCAGGCGCCGAGGCGCAAAACGAGGCGGCACGATGCCTCAATTGCAAAAATCCCGCATGCGTCGGAGGATGTCCCGTGGGGGTGAAAATACCGAATTTTATCGCAAAACTGCGAGAGGGCGATATTGAGGGCGCGTTTGGGATTATAAGCGCCGATTCGAGTTTGCCAGCCGTTTGCGGTCGTGTTTGTCCGCAGGAATCGCAATGCGAGGCGCGTTGTGTACGCGGTATAAAAGGTGAGCCCGTCGGTATCGGCAGGCTTGAAAGATACGTTGCCGATCGTCATGCAGCCGCGGGCGTCAAAGCGGAGCGATCCGCGTCAAACGGTGTGCGCGTAGCGGTTGTCGGTTCGGGACCCTCCGGTCTTACCTGTGCGGGGGATCTCGCGCGTGCGGGATTTGACGTCACCGTGTTCGAGGCTCTTCATACTCCCGGCGGTGTTTTGATGTACGGCATCCCGGAATTTCGTTTGCCAAAATCCATAGTGGCGCGTGAGGTGGACAGCCTGCGCGCTCTCGGCGTTGAATTTATGACCAATATCGTTATAGGTAAAACGTTGACGGTGGATGATCTGTTTGAGGACGGATATCGTGCGGTCTATATCGGCTCGGGAGCGGGACTGCCCATGTTCATGGGAATACCCGGCGAGGGACTTTGCGGTGTTTATTCGGCAAACGAATATCTTACCCGCGCCAACCTTATGGGGGCGTACAAAGAAAATTCCAACACGCCGATCATGCGCGGCGGCAAAGTGGCTGTTGTCGGCGGCGGCAATGTTGCCATGGACGCGGCGCGCACGGCTCTGCGCCTCGGCGCGGAACGGGTAATGATAATCTATCGCCGTTCGGAGGCAGAACTGCCTGCCCGCCGCGAGGAGGTGGAACACGCGAAAGAGGAGGGAGTCGAATTCCACTTTCTTTGCAACCCCATTGAGGTGCTCGGGTACGAAACGGAAGACAGGCGCGATACCAAATTCGGTTTTGTTCGGGCGCTTCGTTGCGTCAAAATGGAGCTTGGCGAGCCTGATGAGCGCGGTCGTCGCCGTCCCCGCGCAGTGGAGGGGAGCGAGTTTGAACTTGAAGCCGACACCGTTATAATGGCTCTCGGAACAACGCCCAACCCATTGATACGCTCCACTACCGAGGGGCTTGAAGTTAATGCGCGCGGATGTATCATTGTTGACGAAGCAAGCGGCAGAACAACGCGGGATGGTGTGTATGCGGGCGGCGATGCCGTAACCGGCGCCGCTACCGTTATCTCCGCCATGGGTGCGGGCAAGCACGCCGCACGAGCGATAACGGAAAGCTTGAAAAGAGACAACGCTGTATCGAAGAATCCGTAAAAAGAACCGGGGTGTGACTGTGAAAAATAAAAACAACGGAGTAAAGCTTTACAACGTGTTATTTCCGCTTTGGATGATGCTTCTTTTTCCGCAAATGTGGGCGGTGGTTTTGCCCGGCAATTTTATTATCGACAGTCTTGTGCTCATAGCCTGCATGCTTGTTTGGCATATGACAGACAAACTGCAATTTTACAAAAAACATATTCTTAAAATATTCGGTTTTGGGATGCTCTCGGACCTTGTGGGTGCCGCATATATTTTACTTTTGTGGATATGTGCGCCCGATATCATTACGTGGGGTGATGAGTTTTACCTTACGATTCCCGCGTTGCTTATATCCGCCTCTTGTATCTTTATTTTCGGATATTTTGTTACGTTTAAAAAGTCGGATAAAGCGTTGCGCCTGAAGCTTGCGCTTGCATTTGCCATTGTAACGGCACCGTATACATTTTTGGTTCCGTCCAAATGGCTGTACGGAATATAAAAACGTAAGGCTCGGTGTCGCTGCATGTGAATACCCCCCACGTGGCTGTATACAGCCACGTGGGGGGTATTATATTGATTTAATTCGATTATTGAGCCGCGTCGACTATCGCGGTAAATTTCTTTGCGACAAGAGAAGCGCCGCCGATAAGACCGCCGTCAACATTCGGTTTTGCGAGAAGTTCGGCTGCATTGGCGTCGTTCATCGATCCGCCGTACTGAATGGTCGTAGCCTCGGCTACTTCCTCACCGTACAGCTCGGCGACAACGCGGCGAATGACCGCGCAGGTCTCCTCTGCCTGGTCGGGGGTTGCGGTAAGACCGGTGCCAATAGCCCATACAGGCTCGTAAGCGATAATGATATTTTTCATATCCTCTGCGCTGATGCCGGCAAGGTCAAGCTTTGTCTGCATGCCGACAACTTCGTCGGTAATGCCGGAAAGTCTCTGCTCTTTGACTTCGCCAAGGCAAAGAATAACTTTCATGCCTGCGGCGAGAGCGGCTTTGGTGCGAAGGTTTACGGTTTCGTCGGTTTCGGCAAAATACTGACGTCTTTCGCTGTGACCCACGATAACATACTCAACGCCGATGGCGCGAAGCATATCCGCGGATACCTCTCCGGTGTATGCGCCCTTGGGAGCAAAGTGAACGTTTTCGGCGCCGATCTTGATGTTGGAGCCCTTTGCCGCTTCCATTGCGGCAGAGATGGTAACGTAAGGCGCGCAAAAGATGATATCGCAGTTATCCTTTCCCGCTACCATGGGTTTGATCTCGTTTATAAATGCTGTCGCCTCGGCAGGTGTGAAGTTCATTTTCCAGTTGCCGGCGATGACGGTTCTTCTCTTTTCGGGATTCATATCGTTTTACCTCTTTTTATACTTAAATGTTAAAATTATTCCTTATCC